>JABCZC010000034.1 GCA_013289875.1 Acidobacteriota bacterium
CAATAAGAACACAGGTGGGGCCAGTCTTGGTGGCAAATGTGTTCGTTGCCAGGCTTGTCGGGGCTCCTGTGCCCTGATCGATGGCATAGGCGCTGATGTCGTTCGAGTTGAAGTTGGCTACGTAGATGAACATCCCGTTGGGACTTACCGTGACCGCATTGGGAAAGACATCCGTCTTGAAGGGGCCGTTTTGCAGGGGCACCAGGACGCCGCCCGTCACGATACCATAAGCGATCAACTGATTCGTAGCGCTGTCAGTCACATAGAGGAAGCGCGCGGTGGGATCGCTGGCGCTCGCATTGGGCGCGACTCCAGCCGAGAAGGGGCTTCCGGCAATAGGGGTGAGAGCGCCGCCGCCGCTGGCCGTTGAGAACGAGAATGCCGAGATAGTTCCGCCCTGCGCGGCTGTGTTTGTGTTGACCACGTAGACGAAATCGGTCGTGGAACTTGTCGTCAGTGGCGCTGGGACGTTGACGCTGGAGGGATTGTTCTGTACCGGCCAGTAAGGGAGATTGCCATTGGCAATGTTGGTGCCGAGGCTGCCGTCAGAGTTAACAGGATAGACAACTACAGCCCCAGGTCCAGGATTGGCTGCGGTAAAGCCGGCCTGAAAGGTGTCGACGACAAACATCAACGTGCCTGCGGTGTTCATTGCCAGGGCTGTGGGCTCGGTACCCGGCGTGTTGTAAGTATGTTGGGGATAGAGCTTGCCGTCGGTACCGATAGTATATTCAACGATGGTGTTGTCGTCATGGTTGACGACGTACAGATTCTTTCCGTTGGGCGAAGCGAGCGTAGCGACTGGGTTACGTCCGCCGGAGCTGTAGGGCGAGTCCGGGATCTGCGTCAGTGCACCGGATAACTGATCAACCCTGTATACGCTGACCTGGCCCGGGTTGTTTTTCGATGCGGTAACGAACAGATAATCGATCGTATTGCTTTGACCACAAGAGGTAATTCCAAGTCCTATGCCAATAGAGACTGCGGCGGCCAGCAGAGCGTGGCCCGATTTGCTGAACTTCATGCGCTTCCTTCGTCCTGGCCAAGAGCACAGGCTGCGGTTTTGGGATCGCTCCCGCTTGAATTGTAAAAGCTTGCGCCGCTTTCGGCTAGCTGCTTCGGACTGTTCGCGTCCTGTTAAAGCAGGACGGCCCGCGTACGCGAGCCGTCAAGCCCTGTAGCAACTGTATACAAGCTAGTCAGTATGTCCGCTGGCGACACACCATGTGGGGTTGCCGACCGTGGCATAGCTCGTGTTGTTGCGGAGATCGGTCAACACGCCCGAGTTGGGATCGAGTACGTGACCGGTGACCGTACTGCTGACGAAGTCGGCGGTATAGATGTACTGATTGGAGGGATCCTCCAAAATGCACTGCGGTCCGGAACCGGTGGGCGTGGTGCCTCCGGCGATGGGGGCCAGAACTCCGTTGGCGGCGATCGTGAAGCCGGTGATCACGCTGTTGGGATTGGTGGTGCCCGAAGAGGGACCGGCATTCGCGATATAGAGGAACTTGGTCTTGCTGTCAGAGGTCAAGGCAATGGGATTGGAAGCCGTGGCCGTGTTCGGAGCGGGGCTGCCGGTGACCGCTTGCAGCAGACCGTTCGCGCCGATGGTGTAGTTGAAGATCCGATTTCCGCCGGTATCGAGCACGTAAATATATTTCGACGCCTGATCGCTGTTTATGGCGCTGATCTGGTCGGCAGTGGTAACCTGTTCGGAGTTCTGAGTAAGGGTGAGCTGGCCGGTGCTGCTGTTGAGGGCGTATTCGAAAATAGTCTGCGTTTGACCGGTGGCCGGCTCAGGACCATTGTCGGCCACGAAGACGAAACCGGCCGAGATCTTCTGGTCGATGGGGTAGCAGCCGACCGGGAAGGTAGTAAGCTGGGCCCCGGTGGTGGGGTTCTGCACCTGGTTGTTCGTGATCAGCGAAAGACGGCCGGTATTGTTATCGACGCTGAAGGCGGTCAGATCACCGACGGGATGCCAGAGGCCGGCGGTGGTTGGATCCGGGCACGGAAACGCGTCGCTCTGGACATTCGATGCCGTGACGATATCTCCAGCGGCATTTGTCTGCGGTGTGTATTCGTCGAGCACATAGAGAAAAGACCCGGCCGAACTGAACCCCAAGCGGAAAGAGTTCGTTCCCTGGCTGGTATAACTCTGCTGGAAGGCAAGTGTCCCGTTGCCGCCGATGGAGAAGACAGCGATGTTGGCCCCCTTGTAGGTGACGTTGCCGGAGGCGTCAGTGGTGGGCGCACCTTCATTGAGCACATAGAGGAAACGCCCGCTGGTGGAAACGACGGCACGGACGGGATCGGTGCCGCCGGATCCGAATGGAGATTTGGATACGGCTGTCAGATTGCCCGTATTGTTTAGGATATTGAAGCCGCCAATCTGGTTGTATTGACTACCGGTCACATAGAGATAGGCGACGGTAAAGTTGTTGCTGCATGAGGTGATGCCAAAACCGAGACCGAGGGACACAACCAGAGCCAGACCAATCTGGCCGAATTTCTTGAACTTCATGCGCTTCCTTCATCCTGGGTGAAACCAGGCAACTGGATCGGGATCGCTCCCGTATGTGCATTGTAAAAGCTAGAAACGCTTTCGGCTAGCAAAGAGCACGGATTAGCTGTCCAGGACGACAACCAGGGACGAGTAATAGACGCTCGATCCCTGACTTTGTCAGTCTTGAACCCTGTGTTCTTACCAGACAACGCAGGGCTTATCCGGCATCATGGGCTGGCCTTTGTGGCAACCGAAGGCCTTGCCGAACTGGTCGAAGTTTCGCACGGCTCCGTTCGTCCGGAACATCCCCGGCGAATGAGGATCAGTGCGGGCGGAGACGCGAGCCGCTTCGTCGGTACGGTTCTCGCACCAGATTTGGGCGTAGGAGATGAAAAACCGCTGCGCTGGAGTGTAGCCGTCTATCTTCTGCGACTCGGCATTGCCGCCCTCGCTGGCCAGAACGCTCATGAGCGCCTGATAAGCGATGCGAAGGCCGCCATTGTCGGCGGTGTTTTCGCCGAGGGTGAGCTTTCCGTTCAGCTTTTGCCCGGGGACCGGTTCGAAGCTGCCATATTCGTCGGCCTCGCAACCGGTGCGTTCGTCGAAGGCGCTGCGGTCGGCCGGAGTCCACCAGTTCTTGACGTTGCCCTCGGCATCGAACTTACTCCCCTGGTCGTCGAAGCCGTGGGTCATTTCGTGGCCGATGACGACGCCAATGGCTCCGTAATTGACGGCGGGATCCTTGGAATTATCGAAGAACGGCGGTTGCAGGATGCCAGCGGGAAAGTTGATGTCGTTATTGCTAGACCGGTAGTAGGCGTTCACCGTCGGTGGTGTCATGCCCCACTCTTTTTCGTCGACGGGTTGACCAATCTTCTTGAGATCGCGGGCAAGCTCAAAGGCTTCTGCACGTTGTATGTTGCCGACCAGATCGTCGCGCGTTATTTTGAGCTTCGAGTAATCGCGCCACTTCTCCGGATAGCCGATATTCTGGCGGAATGCAGCGAGCTTGGCTTCAGCCTGCTTCTTTGTCTCGGGAGTCATCCAGGGCAGTGTCTGGATATCCTGATCCAGCGCCTTTTCGAGAGCAGCAACAAGCTTTTCCATGTTTGCCTTGGCTTCGGGGGAGAAGTTCTCCTTTACCCAATCCTGTCCGACTGCTTCGCCCATAGCGCGGTCCGTGAGGGACGTGCAGCGCTTCCAGCGGGCCTCCTGCTCGGCCTGTCCCTGCAGCGTCTTCTGGAAGAAGCCGAAGTTGAGATCGAGATAAGAGCTGGAAAGCCAGGGTGCCGCCGAATTGAGAGCGTGGAAGCGAAGATAGCTCTTAATGCTGTCGAGGCTCTGGTTCTCGAGAACTTCGTTCATTGCCTTGAAAAACTCCGGCGTACCGATGTTCAGCTCGTGAATCGTGGGCGCGGGCGTAGCGGACAAGTAGGTTGCCCAATCAAAATCGGGAGCCAGCGTATTCAGCTCCGAGACGGGAAGCAGGTGATAGCGCTTGTTCGGATCACGCAGATCGACGCGCGGCATCGAACCTTTGGCCAGAGAGGTTTCGATGGCAAGAACGCTGTCTGCTTCGGCCGCTGCTTTGTCGTCGTTGTCCCCGGCGAGTCTGAACAGCGCGACCGCGTACTCCTTATATTGCTGGCGGATCTTCGTCATGCGCTCGTCGTCGAGGATGTAGTAGTCGCGGTCGGGCAGGCTGAGGCCACTTTGGAATGCCGCCGCGATCTGGCGTGCCGAGTCTTTCTCGTCCTGCTCGCTGCCGAAGCGAAAGAAGACTCCGGTGGCATCGTCGACCTGGAGGCGGGCGACCAGTGTGGCCAACCCTTTCTTGTCAGACAGAGCAGCGATGCTGGCCAGAACGGGCTGGATGGGTTTGTCCCCCAGTCGATCGGCGAGCTCCGAGTCCATGCACGCCGCATAGAAGTCGCCGTACTTGCGCTGTAGCGCGGTCTTAGGATCGTTGGCAGCCCGATTGAGGTCAACCCAGAGCAGGTAGCGGTCGACCTCGCGAAGTTCATTGAAACGGCCCCAGCGAGACTGGTCGCCGGGAATAGGATTGTTCTTGCGCCAGTTGCCGCAGGCATAGGCGTAGAAGTCGGTGCATGGGTCGACCGACTTGTCGATGGCGCTGATGTCGAAGCTCTGGATCGGTTTTGGCTTGACGGGAACAGCGCCTGAGGGACTGTCGGCGGGCGCGAATGTGTTCTGGGCGAAAGCAAGACTACTGCAAAATAGAAGTGTGCTGGCAAAATGAAAAATCTTCATGTGCTCCTCAACCAAGAAAAGTGGCCTGCGTCGGCGCAGATGGGCCGGGCGCCGGGCGGAAAAACGCGCACGGAGAGAAAATATCACGGCATGTGCTGAGGCTGCACCATTCGGTGTGGGTCGGCCTGAAAAGATCAAGAGGCGTTAAAAGATCTTGAGGTGAATGGTCAGGTACGTTTTCGGGTTCTTGCGAATCGCAGTAACCAGGTCACTGGCATTGGAGACTAGCTCGTCGGCGTGCTTGTAGAGCGCCGGATTCTTCACGAGCTGGCCGACGGTGCCTTCGCCCTTATCGACACCGGCGAGGATGGAGTCGAGCCGGGTGATCGTGTCTTTCAGCTTCTCGGCAAATTGAGGGTCCTTGGCCATCACGCCGATAGCCCCTCTGCCGGCATTGACGTCGGCGAGAAGCTGATTGAGATTCTGTGATGACTGGCGCAGGTTGTTGTAGACGGTCTCATCCTTGAGCAGCTTGCCGATGGTGCCGTGGCCTTCGTCGAGCTGCTGGGCGACGTGCTGCAGACGCTCGACGGTGTCGTTGGCGCGGTTGTAGAGCGTGTCATCAGCGACCAGTTTGCCGATGGATCCCTTGCCGCTGCTGAGTCCGTCAACCAGGGCCTGAATTTCGTTTACGGCCAGCAGAGCCTTGTTGTACAGGGTGGGATCGTTGATGAGCTGGCCGATGGAACCCTTTCCGCTATTGAGAGAGTCAACGAGGTTGTCGACCTTGGCGAGGATGGTGTTGAGCTGCTCGATGGTCCCCTGGCTGGACTTAATTACGTCGGTCAGGTTGGGAGTCTCAGTGGTCTTGAGCTCGCCGCCGTTCTGCAATGCAGGACCGGTAGCGAATTTGCTGTTGATGTTGACAACTGTATCGCCGAGGACGCCAATGGTTTCGAGGCTGCTCTTTGAGTCAGTGTGAAGGGCGGCCGAGTATCGCTTTCCGAGCCGCATGATGACCTCGACCGGAGTGAGTTTGCGCTCGGGCACAATGCGGATGTCCTTGACGGTGCCGATGGAGACCCCCTCAAGGTTTACGGGCGCGCCGATCTTGAGTCCCGCAGAATTCTCGAAGTAGGAGACGACGGTAATCTTTCCGCTCAAAAAGCCGCCGCCTGTGTTGTTCGACATCAGGAAGACGAGCGCTGTGAGGGCGCACAATGCCACGACGACCAGCACGCCGACCTTAAGTTGAGACCACTGGACCTGCTGCTGGCTGGGCAATGCTTCCCTCGGGATACGATCTTATGGCACGAACAACTGCTCTGGCTGTGAGAATACCAAACAGAGCATTCGGACCTCGTAGGAACCCCGCTTTTGGATGCTCGATCAGGCCGCCCTGTTGCAGAAAGAGGCCCGCATCGCCGCAGGTGGCACCTATGGTTCCGTTTTGGAACACGCAATTAATTTTCGAGGTGGACCGCGGCCATGGCGCTGGTGGTGCTGTGCGTCAACGATAGGGAGATGTGGCGAACTCCCAGCTGGGCGGCGATCTCGCTGGCGCGTCCGGTGAAGTAGAGATTGGGGCGGTGACCGGGCTTGCGCCGGACCTCGAGTTCCTTCCAGGTAACGCCATGCTGAATGCCGGTGCCGAGGGCCTTGGCTGCCGCTTCCTTGGCGGCAAAGCGGGCTGCGAAGCTTTCTGCGCTGTTCTTCTTGCGCTGGCAGTAAGCAATCTCCTCGGGAGTAAAGACGCGGGTGAGAAAGCGCATGCCAAAGCGGGCAATAGACTGGGCGATACGGTCGATTTCAATGATGTCGATGCCGGTTCCGACGAGCATGAAGGCAACTTAAATCATTTTGACGGCACGTGTAAGTGGAGAGCGTGGGCTACGGTGCGAGATTCTGAGAGGTTTTTAACTCCAGGGAAGTCCCATCGCCGGACAGTTAACGGATCGACGGCGCAATCCGATCAAACAAGTGTGCGCAACGGTTACGAATCCGATGTTTCCGAGGGCTCCGGTGGCTCAGACGGATGGATGCTGAGGCTGACGGCGTTAAGCCGGGAGGAACCGGAGAGAACCGTGCGCCTTCTCAGCGGCGCTTTGTTGGCCTGTGGCGGATGGGTGCTGACGAGGACTCGGGAGAATGGGATTGCGGCATTGGATTTCGAGTTCGCCCGCGCCGCATGCGTGGAAATTTACGCGGTGCTTATTGGCTGCGGCCTGGAGCTGAGCCGCGATTCGCACTTGCGGATGGCGGAGCTGTGCCATTGCACGAAGAACCTGATCGAGAGCAAGGCATTTGATATTGCCCGTGTGGACCTGGTCGTTTACAGCAGCGGCTCGAAGCGTTCTCGCGATGAATCGCAGGCGTCGCTGCCGGGCTGATCGGGATCGGTTCATCCGGCTTCGACCAGACCGTAGCGACGCTGCCAGGCTTCTCGAAGGCGGGCCCACACACGTTTTTTCTCGTCCTCGGTAGCCTCGGCATCTGCGTGCTCGACGAAACGCGAGGATTCTTCTTTCGCCAGCTCGAGCAGGACGCGGTCTCGCACCAGGTTTGCAACTCGAAAATCAGGCAGGCCGGCCTGACGTGTGCCGAAGAATTCTCCCGGACCGCGCAGTTGAAGATCCAATTCCGCGAGTTCGAAGCCATTTTGCGTGCGCACCATGGCAGCGAGGCGCTCCTCGGCCTGGGGTGAGATTTTTCCACCGGTCATGAGGATGCAGTACGACCTGGCAGCTCCTCGGCCCACGCGTCCGCGGAGCTGATGGAGCTGTGCTAGGCCAAAGCGCTCGGCATGTTCAATGACCATGACGCTGGCGTTGGGAACGTCGACGCCGACTTCGATGACCGTGGTTGAGATCAGGACATCGATCTCGCCACGCTGGAAGCGGCGCATGATCACCTCTTTTTCGTCGGCATCGAGACGGCCATGCAGAAGCCCAAGGCGCAAGCCACTCAGATGCGTAGCACGCAGGTTCTCGTACATCTCAGTCGCCGATTTCAGTGTCGGCTTCTCGAAGAGTGACGTGGTTTTCTTCTGCGTTTTCGCGGTTGAAGATTTCTTCGCCGGCTTTGTGTCCTCTTGGGTATCAGGCGGCGCGAAGTCGAGCTCAGGCTGGTCGTCCTTTGGTCCTTCGATGACGGGATAAACGATGTACGCCTGATGGCCACGTTTGACCTGGTCGCGAAGGAGCTTCCACACGTCTTCGGCGCGCTCGTCGGACACCTGTTTGGTGACGATGGGTGTGCGGCCCGGGGGAAGCTCGTCGAGTACGCTGAGGTCGAGGTCTCCATAAAGAGACAGGGCAAGGGTACGCGGGATGGGTGTCGCGGTCATGACCAGAACATCCGGTTCGGCGGCATTCGGTTTTTTCATGAGGCGGAAGCGCTGCAGAACACCGAAGCGGTGCTGCTCGTCGACGACGACCACGCCCAGGTTCGCAAAGTCGACTTTTTCTTCGATCAGAGCGTGCGTTCCGATCACGAGGTCGGCCTCGCCATGGAAGATGCGGCGGCGGGCAAGCTTCTTCTTCTCGTCGTCGAGCGACCCGGTAAGCAGGACAATGCGATATTTCCGGGACGATTTTTCGAGCACCTTGCGGGCGGCGAGGTAGTGCTGCGTGGCGAGGATCTCGGTCGGGGCCATGAGTGCGGCCTGGCAGCCGTTTTCTATGACGACGAGCATGGCCTGCAGAGCCACGATAGTTTTGCCGGAGCCGACATCGCCCTGAAGCAGACGACGCATGGGTGATGGCTTGCGCATGTCGGAGACGATTTCCCCGAGCGCACGCTTCTGCGCCGTGGTGGGATGAAAGGGCAGGATCTGGCGGATCGCTTCACGCACTTTATCGTTGGTCTCAAAGGCGAAGCCTGCGCGCTCCTTCATTTTGCGGCGCTTGAGTTCCAATCCGCATTCGAGATAGAAGAGCTCTTCAAAGATGAGACGCTTGTGCGCCGCTGTTGCCGAGGCCTGAAGCAGGGACATGGGCGTTCCCGCAGGCGGAAAATGCACAGCGCGCAGCGATTCTTCACGGCAAGGCATGTTGAGGCGCGCCAGCAGGGCTGCAGGCAGCGTTTCCGGCACCTGGCCGCGAAGTTCTTCAAGCAGGTTGTACACGATACGGCGAATCCATCGCGAAGCCAGGCGACTGCCGCTGAGCGACTCATACACCGGAGTGATGCGGCCTACTTCAAGCAGGCGGGTTTCGTCGTCGGCGTCTTCGGGCAGGATTTCAAATTGCGGCTGGATCATTTTGAAATTGCGCGTGGAACGCGAGGGCTCGACCTTGCCGTAGAGGGCGACCATCTGTCCGGGCCTGAATTTGCCTTCGAGATACGTGCCGTGAAACCACATGCACTTCAACGTAGACAGATTCTGCCCGACCGTCATTTCGAAGATGGGCATCGAGCGCGTGCGGAGCAGAACCGTGCCCCGAACCTCAGCAATGACGCTGGCCATCTCGCCGGGAGTGAGATCCGTCAATGCGCGGGGATGCAGGCGGTCTTCATAACGGAAGGGCAGGTGATAGAGAAGGTCTTCGACGATGGCGATGCGCTTTTCCGCGAGCGTCTTTGCGATCTGCGGGCCGATGCCTTTAACGAACTGAACAGGGGTGTCTAACTGAACCACATTGCGATGCTAGCAGGTGCTGCGCGCACGGCGATCCCGCTTCGCGCGGGCACACTCATAGATCGTGGAGAAAGGAACATTCGACCTGCGAGCTATTTTCAACAGCAGCCAGTCAAATATGGTCGGGTTCACGGAAGAAGTATAGCGAGGTGACCTGACGTGTCAATTTGTTGTTACGGACGCCGGTTGGACATCGAATGCTGCCTGTTAAACTTTCAGGGAATCCAGAAGAAAGCAAAAGAGTGGACATGACGCCTGTTGTCGCGCTGGACCGAATCTCCAAGTCTTACGAAAGCAAGATCGCGGTCAAGGATTTGAGCCTTCAGATTGATGAGGGCATCATGTTTGGTCTGCTTGGTCCGAACGGGTCGGGGAAAACGTCGACCATCCGCATGATGATCGGCATTACCATGCCGGATTCGGGGTCGGTGAGCCTCTTCGGCAAGCCCTTCACCCGCGACAGTCTGAAGCGCGTGGGGTATCTGCCGGAAGAGCGCGGTCTGTACAAGAAGATGAAAGTGATGGATCAGCTCGTCTTCATGGGCGAACTGCGCGGGCTCGACCCAGCGGTTGCCGGTCGACGGGCCCACGACTGGTGCGAGCGCATGCAGATCCTGGAGGCGGTGGGGAAGAAGACCGAAGAGCTCTCCAAGGGCATGCAGCAGAAAATTCAATTCATCACGACCTTGTTACACGATCCAGAACTGGTCATCATGGACGAGCCGTTTTCGGGGCTCGATCCGGTGAACGCAACGCTGCTACAGGACACGCTGGTTGAGCTACGGAAGGCGGGCAAGGCAATTCTGTTTTCAACGCATCGCATGGACCAGGTAGAGAAGCTATGCGATTCGATCTGCCTGATCAACCGCGGCCACCCGGTGCTGCAGGGGGGCATGCGCGAGGTGAAGTCAAGGTATGAACGCAATCATATTGTGATGACCTATGAGGGCGACAGTTCGTTCCTGCAACACCCCGCGATCGCCAGCTTCAAGGACTATGCGGGGCAGGCCGAGATCCAGCTGAAGCCGGGCGCGAATGCGCAGGATCTGCTGCGCGAGGCTGTGCAGAAGGCAAAGGTCACGAGATTTGAGCTGGTGGAACCGTCGCTGGAGGAGATCTTTATCCGGACGGTCGGAGAGAAAGTCGATGCGTGAGATTCTTCTAATTGCGAAACGAGAGTATCTGGAGCAGGTTCGGGGCAAAGCCTTCAAAGTCACAACGATTCTGATCCCCGTGATCTTTGCCGTGGTGATAGGGATCTCGGTGCTGGCGGGGAAGTATTCCGGCTCCGGTAAACATCTCGCCGTCGCGGCAAACAATCTAACGCTGGCTGAAGATCTCCGGCTCCAGCTGCTCACTGACAAGGTCGCGAATCTGAACGTCGATGTAATCGCTCCCGCCGCCGATTCCGACCGGCAAAAACTGGTTGATGAGGTGAGCCAGAAGCAGATCGACGGATTTCTGTGGCTCACTCAGGACGCGAACGGCAAGACGGCAGCAGTTTATGCAGGACGCTCCTCAGGCGATTTCTCGACCGCGTCAAGGCTTGACGAAGCAGTCGACCGTGCCATCTTGCAGCAGCAGTTGACCATCCATGGCATTACCGCAGACGATGCTGCCGGGTTCACCAAAGGCATCAAGATCAAGACCCGCCAGGTGAGGGACGGCATAGAAGTCGACAGCAGCACGTTCGGCACCTTCATCGCCGCGTATGTTATGGCATTTCTGCTGACTTTTACGGTCATGATGTACGGCATGAATGTGGGGCGCTCTGTAATCCAGGAGAAGACTTCGCGAATTTTTGAAGTGATGCTCTCGACTGTCGAGCCAAAGGACATGCTCGCCGGGAAACTGATCGGAATCGGCGCCGTGGGGCTCACGCAACTGGCTATCTGGGCTTTTGCTGCCGCCATCTTCTCCGGCAGCGCGCTGGCCGCCACCCTGATGACGGACAATTTCAAGGTTCAGATTTCCGTTCCTCAAATCGCACTCTTCGCCGTTTATTTCCTGCTGGGATACGCCCTCTACAGCACGCTCTTCGCCGGTCTCGCCGCTACCTGCGAGAGCGAGCAGGAATTGCAACAATATGCCCCTCTGGCAGCTGTGCCCGTCTGGCTCAGCTTCAGCATGATCACATTCATCATGAGCAACCCCAACTCTTTCTGGTCGGTTGCCGTTTCACTCTTTCCGCCCTGCGCGCCCATTGCCATGTTCCTGCGCATTGCGTCGCAGTTTCCGCCCATCTGGCAGATTGTCCTTTCCATCGTCCTGCTAGTTGGGTCGGTCTATTTCGTGATCTGGTTCTCGTCGCGAATTTACCGCATTGGCATTCTGATGTACGGAAAGCGCGCGACGGTTCCGGAGATGCTGCGCTGGTTGCGGTACAGCTGAAGCCGTGAGGGGAGACGATCGCCTTTCTTTCGGGCAACGGGTGGCGCTGGCCATAGTCCCAAAACTGACGGCACTGTTGCTGGCGATCATTGGCGCAACCCTGCGCTTCGAGGTGATCACGGAAGAGGGTGCGGTTCCCGAGACTCCGCCGCCCACGGGGATTTTCTGCTTTTGGCACCGGTGCACGCTGCTGTGCGGCTGGTACTTCCGAAAATTTCGATGCTCTATTCTGATTAGCCGCAGCTTCGACGGCGAGCTGATTGCGCGGACACTGGGTCTGCTGGGCTACGGCAGTGTGCGGGGATCGAGCTCGCGCGGCGGGGCCGCAGGATTGCTCGCGCTGCAAGGCGTGATCGAAAGAGGACAGGCGGTGGTCTTCACCGCGGATGGTCCGCGCGGTCCGATCTATCAAACCAAGATCGGACCGGTGAAGTTGGCCCAGATGACGGGTCAGGCGATGGGCAGCTTCTACCTGCTTCCGGAGCGCGCTTGGGTGATGCGGTCGTGGGACCGGTTCCTGATTCCGAAGCCGTTTTCACGCGTGGCAGTAAGCTGGGCACGGAAGGTAGCAGCACCTCCGACTGACGCCGATGCCGAAACGCTGGAGGCGACACGGCAGGAGCTGAACGATGCCCTGGAACGGGCCCGCCTGAGAGCGGAAGCTCACCTGAGAATGAATAGCTGAGGGCAAAGTAAAATCAGCCGAATGCTGGTTTCCGATTTCGATTACGAGCTTCCCGAAAACTTAATTGCGCAGGAGCCTCCCCCGGAGCGTTCGGGAGCGCGCGTGTTGGCTCTCGATCGCAAGACGGGCACGTGGGAAGACAGAATGTTCCGGGATTTTCCGGATCGGTTAAGAGAAGGCGATCTGCTGGTGCTGAACGACAGCCGGGTGATTCCCGCGCGACTCTTCGCGCATCGCGCCGGACTGCACACACAGCCGGGACATCGCACCAGCGGCCGCATCCAGATATTGCTGACCGAGCAGATATCCGAGTGGGAGTGGAGGGTTCTCGCGCGTCCCGGCCGCAAAGCGCTCACCGGAGAAACACTGACCTTCGGCGACGGTGGGCTGCGCGCGGAGATCATAGCGCATGGTGAATTCGGCGAGCGCACGCTGAGATTCGAGGCGGTCGCGGATTTCTTCGCCGAGCTCGAAAAGCTGGGACATATTCCTCTGCCACCGTACATCCATCGCTCAGATGTGGACGCGGATCGCGAGCGATATCAGACGGTGTATGCACATCAGCGCGGCTCGATCGCTGCTCCCACGGCGGGCCTGCATTTCACGCCGGAGATCCTCGACCGGATTCGCGCGCGCGGCGTGCGCATTGCATATGTCACTTTGCATGTAGGACTGGGGACATTTCAGCCGGTACGTGTAGAGCGCGTGGAGGAGATACATCTGCACGCGGAACGCTACACGCTCCCCGAGGCAACAGCGAACGAACTGAATGCAGCGCGGCGCGAAGGCCGGAGGGTGGTCGCAGCCGGCACCACAACTGTGAGAACGCTGGAACACTGCACGCTGGCAGGCCGCGAGTTCGTGCCGCATTCGGGCAGCACCAGCATCTTTATCTCGCCGGGGTTTGAGTTCCGCGTCGTACAGGCATTGCTGACAAATTTTCATCTACCGCAATCGACGCTGCTGATGCTGGTGAGCGCTTTCGGCGGCCGCGAGCACGTACTGAGCGCCTATCGCCATGCCGTCGCTAAGCGATACCGGTTTTTCTCCTATGGAGACTGCATGTTCCTCTCGTGACACGCGTCCGCTACCAGACTTTGCAGACCTTCTCCTTGACCATCGGCTGCCCGGCCTTGCATCCAAAGGCGGTTGCGAACTCCGGCATGTTCGTCACAATGCCGTTGACGCGCGCCTTGCCTGGCGAATGCGGATTAGTGATAGCGGAGAGGCGCAGATTTTCCGGCCGCTGATTCTCGCAGGCCCACTGGGCATAGCCGATGAAGAAGCGCTGGTCGGGAGTGAAGCCGTCTTTTAACGGCAGGCTTTGTCCTGCTGTTTCTTTTTTCCAGGCGATATACGCGAGCAGTGTGCCGCCGAGGTCTGCCACGTCTTCGCCGCTGGTGAGCTTGGAGTTGATGTGGATATCATCGACGATGATGTATCCCGCGTACTGCTCGCGCTGACAGTTGATGCGATCCTCGAAGGCTTTTGCGTCCTGCGGCGTCCACCAGTCCTTGAGATTTCCCTGCGCGTCGAACTGGCGGCCCTCGTCGTCGAAGCCGTGCGTGAGCTCATGTCCAATGGTCCCGCCGGTGTTGCCGTAGTTGGGCGCGTCATCTTCTTTGGGATCGTAAAGAGGCGGCTGCAGCACGCCGGCAGGGAAGTTGATGTCGTTCATCTGCGGGTTGTAGTAGGCGTTGACGGTCGGCGGTGTCATGTCCCACTCGTTGCGATCGACGGGCTTGCCGATCTTTGCCCAGTCGCGGTTGTAGTCGAAGACACGGCCCCGCACAACATTGCCGAAGTAGTCGTCCGGACTGATAGTCAGCGCGGAATAGTCGCGCCACTTGTCCGGGTAGCCGATTTTATTTCGGACTGCATGAAGCTTGATGATGGCCTGCTTTTTGGTCGCGTCGCTCATCCAGTCCAGGTGCTCGATCTCATTCTGCATCGCCTGTTCGATCTGCTCGGTCATCTCCAGGGTCTTCTGTTTCGTGGTGGGCGCAAAAGTCCGGGCGACGAACTCCTGCCCGAGCGCTTCGCCCAGATAACGGTCGATCTGGCCCACACAGCGCTTCCAGCGTGGCTGCATCTGAGGAACGCCGCGGAGGAATTTGCTGTAGAAGGCGAACTGAGCGTCTTCAAAATCACTGGAGAGGCTTGTGGATGCGGCATTGAGAGCATGGGTACGGAGATAGGCCTTGAGGTTGTCGAGAGATTCACTGTCCAACTCAGTCTGCAAAGCCTGAAGAAACTTGGGCTGCGAGACGTTGATGTTGGCAAGGGACGACGTCGGAACTTTCTGAGACTCGAAATACGAATCGAGCTGGAGCGCAGGCGCGAGTGTATCGATCTCGCCGATTTTCATGGGATGGTAAATGTTGTACGGATTGCGCCGCTCGACTCTTGTAAGAGACGCGTTGGCGAGAGCGGTCTCGATTTTCATTGTCGCGGCTGCTTGTTCGTCAGCCTGGGTCTGCGGAGTGCCGGCGAGAACGAGCAGTTGCGCCAGGTAAGCCACGTAGCGCTGGCGGATCTCCGCGCTTCGGGCATCGGTTTTGGTGTAGTAGTCGCGATCAGGCAGCCCGAGGCCTCCGGCGCCGATGCCGATGATCATCATCTCGGCGTTCTTCGCGTCTTGCTCCGCTCCCACATTGACGAAGTAGAGGCCCCGGCGGTCGGCGCCATCACGCAAAAAAGCCGCAAGCCCGGCGCGATCGGAGATTTGAGCGATGCGCTCGAGTTCCGGCTTGAGAGGTTGCAAGCCGCGCGCGTTAATTGCATCGGTATCCATGCATGCAGCGTAGTAATCACCGATTTTCTGTTGTGCGGGGGTTCGGTCTTTGAGCTTCGCGTCTTCTTCGAGGATGCCCCAGAGAAACTGGCGATTATCGTTGGCCAATTTGGCGTAGACGCTCCAGGCGGCCTGATCGGCCGGGATCGGATTGTCCTTCATCCAGCCGCCGCAGGTGAACTGGTAAAAATCGACGCAGGGGTCGGCAGTGCGGTCCAGATTTGTGAGATCGAGGCTGGGAGAATAAGGCAGGTCCGCAAGGGGCTGTTTTGGTGGCGCGGCGGCCGGGGATGTCTGCGCGGGCGCTGTGGCAATGCAGGCCGCGAACAGGGCAAGAGCCAGCAGACGAGCAATCATTGGGAAATCTCCGTGTGCGTAATTGTACCGGTGTGCGAACTGCGGAGTGTCCGCGGGCACGCGCCTTGCAGGCAGTAGACTCAAACGTGATGTGTGCCATGGAAAGAAACCTGCCGGCAGTCTATCTGCTTGACTCAATGTCCTTCATCTTTCGCGCCTATCACGCGATGCAGCGGTCGCGGCCGATGTCCACGCGTACCGGCGTGCCCACAGCAGCGACTTACGTTTTCGTGAACATGATCAACAAGCTGCGCAAGGATTTCGCCCCCGAGTACTTCGCCGCGGTTTTCGATATCAGCGGGCCGGTCTTTCGCGACGAGCGCGCGCGTGAGATGAAGCTGCGCAAGTACAACGTAAAGACGCAGACCTTCGACGAGGTGGACTACGGCGGATACAAGGCGAACCGCACGGAGATGCCTCCCGATCTGACGCAGCAGCTTCCGTACATTCGCCGCGCGCTGGAGGCTTTTCGCATTCCGATTTTGCAGGCAGAAGGCTTCGAGGCCGATGACGTGATTGGCACCCTGGCAGCGCTGGCAGCGAAGGCGGGACATCCGGTGTATGTCGTCTCGAATGACAAGGACATGCTGCAACTGGTCACCGACCACGTAAAGGTCATGAATCCCATGAAAGACAACCTGATCCTCGATCGCGAGAAAGTGACCGAGACGCTGGGCGTGCCTCCGGAGAGAGTGATCGATGTAATGGCGCTGCGCGGGGACTCGATCGACAACATTCCCGGCGCGCCCGGCATTGGCGACAAGGGATCTGTCGAGCTTATCCAGCAGTTTGGCAGCCTTGAGGAGCTCCTGGAGCGTGCCGGAGAAGTAAAGCGGAAGACCTATCGCGAATCGCTTGAGAACAATCGCGACACCATCCTGCTGAGCAGGGAACTGGTGACGATTCATTGCGAGGTGCCGCTGGAACTGAATCTCGATGACATGCGCACGCAGGCTCCCGATGTCAGCGCGTGCCGCACATTGTTTACGGAGCTGGAGTTCACGACGCTGCTGAAAGAGTTGGCCCCGCCGGAGCTATCTCGCCAGGTTGAATATGTCACGGAGCCAACGGCGGACGATGTAGCAGAGTTTGTCCGCGCGGCGCGAGCGAACGGTTTTGCGTTGGCGGTCGCCTCGTCGAAGCTCGAAGAAGTGACGGAACAGGTAAGCGAGCAGGAGTCGGAAGCGATAGAAGAGGCCGAACCGGAGCTGAAAACCATGTCGATGCTGGATATGTTTGAGGTCTCCGAGCCAGTCGCGGAAGCTCCCATCGCCCGTTTCAGGCTGGGGGTGGCGAGTAATCCGGAGAAGTCTTTGCTGCTTGACCTTGAGAATGTCCGCGCGCTTCTCGAAGACGAAAACGTTCCGAAGCGCGTGCATGATCTGAAGGGAACGATGCGCGTGCTCGAACAGCAGGACGTTACGCTGCGCGGAGCCAGCGACGATCTGATGCTCTATTCGTACCTCGTCAATCCGACGCATGCTTCGCACCGGTTGAGTGACGTGGCGGCTCGGTTCAGCGAACATCCCCTGATGGAGACTGGCGACAGGGAGCTGGCGGAGGCTGCGCATGCTATTGAATCACTCGCTCCCATCCTGCGTGAGGAAGTGAATGCGCTCGACACGCGCGAGGTGTACGAAACGATCGACCTGCCACTGGTTTCGGTGTTGCTTCGTATGGAAAAAGTCGGCGTGCGCATCGATTCCGCTGTCCTCAATAAGATGTCAGCGACTTTGGGCGCAGAGATCGAGCGCGTTGGCGAAGAGATCTACGCGCGCTCGGGACATCGGTTCAATATCCAGTCTCCAAAGCAACTCGGCGATGTGCTTTTCAGCAAGATGGGCCTGCCGAAGCCGCTAAAGTATGGCAAGGGCAAAGTGGTTTCCACGGCGCAGGATGTGCTCGAGGAGTTAGCCGCGCACAATGAAGTGCCGCGCATGGTGCTGGAGTATCGGCAGCTGGCAAAGCTGAAGTCGAACTACGTGGATTCTCTGCCCTTGCTGGCCGATGGCGAAGGCCGCGTGCATACTACGTTTAATCAGGTGGGCACGGCGACCGGTCGGCTGTCGTCGACCAATCCGAATCTGCAGAATATTCCGATACGCACGGAGCTGGGCCGCGAAATTCGCGCCGCGTTCATTGCCGCTCCTGGTTGCAGGCTGCTTTCGGCCGACTATTCGCAGATTGAGCTTCGCCTGATGGCGCACTTCTCCGATGATCCGCTGCTGACGCACGCGTACCGCACCGGAGAGGACATTCACACTCTTACTGCGTCGGAGGTTTTCGGAGTGCCGGCGGAGAAGATGAGCAAGGAGACGCGTAATCGCGCCAAGGCCGTGAACTTCGGCATCGTGTACGGTATTTCGCCGTTCGGGCTGGCGGCGCAACTCGGGATCGATCAGCATGAGGCGCGGTTGTATATCGAGACGTACTTCGATCGCTACAAGGGTGTGCGCGAATTCATCGATCGATTGCTGGAAGAGACGCGGCGCAAGCAAAAAGTACGGACCGTGTTTGGGCGCGTGCGGCCCATCCCGGATATTCAGAGCCGCAATGCGAATCTGCGGGGATTCGCCGAGCGCACTGCGGTGAATACTCCGCTGCAAGGCACCGCAGCAGATTTGATCAAGCTGGCGATGATTCGCATCGATCGCAAGCTCACAGATCGCAAGCTCAAGTCGCGAATGACCCTGCAGGTCCATGACGAATTGCTCTTCGATGTGCCGGAAGCGGAGGTCGACGAAGTTTCGTCTCTCGTTCGGCGGGAGATGGAGGGTGTGATCGAGCTGAAGGTTCCACTGGTCGCCGATGTCGGCGTCGGAGACAATTGGCGCGACCTGAAGTGACCCTGCTGTCAGGCTCCCAGCGCGTCGCGAATGGCGCTTGCGATGGAGTCGGCATGACGCCGCATCATCTCTTCCGAGTCGGCTTCGATCATCACGCGCGCCAACGGCTCGGTGCCGGAGTAGCGTACGACGACGCGGCCATTTCCATTCAGCGCCCCTTCTGCTTCCCGGATAGTGGCGGCGACGGCGTCGATCTGGTCCAGCGGCTTCTTTTCTTTAACGCGAATATTCACGATGACCTGCGGGAAGACCTTAAGGTCGGCGATGATTTCGTGAAGCGCCTTGCCTGAGCGGCGCACGATATCGAGTACGACCAACGCGGTAAGCAAGCCGTCGCCGGTCGTGGCCAGATGCGGAAAAAGGATATGCCCGGACTGCTCGCCGCCGAGAGAGGCGGAGTTTGCCTGCATCATCTCCAGTACGTACTTGTCGCCTACCGGCGCCCGCAACATCTTAATCCGGTCGCGTCGCAACGCGGCTTCCAGACCCATGTTGGACATGGTCGTTGCGACGACGATATCGCCGTTGAGCAGATTTCGCGCCTTGAGATCGCGAGCCGCGAGCAGAAGGATTGCATCTCCGTTGACAACGTTGCCGTGGCAGTCGGCGAAGAGCGCGCGGTCGGCATCGCCGTCGAACGTGGCTCCGATATCGGCATTGTTGGCCCTGGTTTCAGCGGCAACGACCTCAGGATGCAGGGCTCCGCAGCCAGCGTTGATGTTGCGGCCGTCAGGAGTCGCATGGGTGAGCTGGACGCTGCCGCCGAGGCGAGCAAAGAGCTGGGGCGCGATGGCCGAGGCGGCTCCGTTGGCGCAGTCGAGGACAATCTTGAGGCCGTTGAGCTTGAGCCCCGGTACGGCAGAGAGCAGAAAGGCCTCGTAGTCCGCGCAGAACTCCCGGTTTACTGGTGGTGCGGAGAGATCAGCAGGGTCTGGCGAGGTCACCGATTCAAGCTGGCGGAAGATTTCGTCCTCGATCCGGAGCTCGGTTTCATCGGGCAGTTTGTAACCGTCGCCGCCAAAAATCTTGATGCCATTATCGTTCCAGGGATTGTGCGATGCCGAGATGACCACCCCGGCGGAAAACTTGTGTCTGCGCGCGAGATAAGCGATGGCTGGAGTGGTGATGACGCCGGCATTCTGCACGGATGCTCCGGCCTGAGCGAGGCCGGCAGTGAGGACCGCGGCGATCCAGGTGCTCGATTCGCGAGTGTCCATGCCGAGAACGATTAAGGGCCGGTGGTTGTTGGCTTTGAGCTGATGCGCGAGGGCCATGCCTACGGCATAGGTTGTTTTGGGGTCGAGCGGTGCTTCACCAGCTACCGCGCGGATTCCATCTGTTCCGAAAAGCTTTCTCATTCTGTTCTTTTCATTCCGAAGAGGTTTTGACGACGCGGCTCCGGACGGTTCCATGCGCGAGCCGTATCGAGAGCAATTGCCCGGGCTCGACATCCGCCGCGTTTCTGAGCAACGCTCCCGATTCGTCGTAGACCAGAGCATAGCCGCGGTTGAGCACGCCCAGCGGCGAAAACGAGAGGAGCTGCTTCTCCAGGGCTTCAAAGCCGGCACGGCGGCTGTTTGCCAATGATGATGACGCCCGGAGCAACCGCGCTGACAGAGCGTCGATCCGTTCTCGAACGAGGAGGATGCGATGGCTCACATCGTTACGCAGGACGCTGGATGTCAGATGCTGCAAGCGTTGTGCAGCCGCCTGCAACTGGCTGCGCCAGGCTGATTCCATGCGGAAGAAGAGCTCATCGAGCCGCTGCTGGCGCAGGTTCAGGTCGTCGCGCATGCGCGCAAATGCAGCGGGAGCAGAAAGTTGTGCATAGCGTTCGCGTGCCTGCATAAGGGCGTAGCGAGTGGAGCGATCGAGCCGTTGCGTGAGTTGCTCGAGGCGTTCTTCCACCTTGTGCTGAGCGGCAGTGATAAGTTCGGCCGCGGCTGATGGCGTAGGAGCGCGCAGATCGGCGACGAAATCGGCGATGGTGAAGTCTGTTTCATGCCCAATCGCGGAGACGACTGGCAGATGCGAGGCGGTGATGGCTCGGGCCAGCGATTCGCTGTTGAAAGGCGCCAGATCTTCGAGCGATCCTCCTCCACGAGCGAGGACGATCATATCGACCTCTTGCGTGCGATTGAACCAGGCGATGCCGGCGGCTACTTCCGTCGCTGCCGATTCGCCCTGCACCAGTGCAGGATAGACCAGCACCTGAAGCGTGGCGTGGCGGCGAGTGACAATGTTGACGAAGTCGCGAATCACCGCGCCCGAGGGCGACGTAACGATGCCGACGCAGCGCGGGAACGAAGGCAGCGGCTGCTTGCGCTCAGAGTCGAAAAGGCCTTCGCGCTGCAGCTGGCGCTTCACCTGCTCGAAGGCGAGCTGGAGCGATCCCGCGCCCATAGGCTCCAGATGTTCGGCCACAATCTGCATCTGGCCGCGCTGTTCATAGACCGACAACTTGCCACGTAGCAGGATGTGCAGGCCATCCTCTGGACGGAAGCGGAGCAACAAGGCCTGGCGGCGGAAGAGCACGGCAGAGAGTTGCGCTGACTCGTCCTTTAGCGTGAAGTAGACGTGACCAGACGCTGCCGGGCGAAGGTCGCAGATTTCGCCTTCGATCCACATGTCCGAGAACGCTCGCTCAACTTCCAGGCGAAGCTCCGCAGCGAGTTCACTTACTTTCCAGATGCGGCGCTGAGGCGTCTTCGCTTCTTCGAAGGTGAAGCCGAGCTGGCCGGTCAGGCCGGGTGATTTGGACAGTGCATCCACAATTCCTCAGTCTACATGGAGACTATCGACGGAAACGGGAGAAGAGATAGAAGATAAGCGTAAGCAGAATGCTAAGCAAAATCGAGGTCCCAAGAGGGAAGAAGACGGTAAAATTTCTGCGACGCCAGGTGAGATCGCCGGGCATACTGCCGAGTGATATGCCGAGTCTCCCGAGCAGATAGACGAGGCCTCCTGCCAGGATGAGGATCAAGCCGAGCTTAACGAGAAGTCGCGCGATGGCGGTCATCAAGACTAGATTACGCAAGCATGGTGTTGACGTGCAGGGGCTACACCTGCTTTGCTGCAAAGTGTGTGGGGGGGATTAAGCCTTGCAGATATTCTGGTTTTGCGCGGGAATTGCATGTATCTTTGTCGCGCTGCTGGATGCGTTCCAGACCGTCATCTCGCCACGCCGCGCTACGGGGCGATTTCGCATCACTCGGCTTTTCTTCATAGTCACATGGTGGCCATGGTCGCGACTGGCGACAAGGATTTCCAATCCGAGAAAGCGTGAGACGGCGCTGAGCTTCTATGGTCCGGCCTCGCTGCTGCTGCTCATTGTGGTCTGGGCAGGCGGGCTGCTGGTTGGCTTTGCGATGCTGTTTCATTCGCAGCGCGCCCCACTAGCCGACACGATGTTTTCCGGCAACGATTTTCGATCGGATCTCTACATCAGCGGGACGACGATCTTCACGCTTGGTATCGGTGATCTAACGCCGCATTCTTCCTGGGCAAGGCTAATCATCGTTCTTGAATCGGGAATCGGGCTGGGGTTTCTGGCCATGGTCATCAGCTATTTCCCCGTGCTTTACGGCGCCTTTTCCAAGCGCGAGGTAAGCATTTCGCTGCTCGATGCGCGAGCGGGATCGCCTCCCACGGCCGCGGAGCTGATGCGGCGTCATGCGTTCAAGGGGGGCGGGGAGGCACTCAACACGCTGTTGGTGGAATGGGAACGATGGTCGGCGGAGTTGCTGGAGAGCCATATCTCCTACCCGCTGCTTTGCTACTACCGGTCGCAGCATTCCAATCAAAGCTGGCTGTCGGCGCTTACCGCCGTGCTCGATCTGTGCGCGCTGATGATTGCTGGAGTGCAGGATCACGCGGCTCGTCAGGCGCAGCTAACCTTTGCGATCGCGCGGCACGCGCTGGTGGATATCTCGCAGATTTTCTCACAACCGCCGGTGCAGGATGCGGAGGATCGCCTTTCGCCGGAACGGTTCGATTTGCTTTACCAGCAGCTTTGCCAATCGGGGATTCGCGTATGCCGCGACGGGGATTCGATGGAGCGACTTAAGAAGATGCGCCTGCTCTACGAGGGCTATGCAGTCGCCTTGAGCCGCTTCCTGCGCATGCCGTTACCGCCCTGGATTGTCGACCAACCGCACAAGGATAATTGGCTCTCCGTGGCCAAGGTGAGGGAGCAGACCGAGTTGGTGGGCACGGAGAATGTCAATCTTGAGACAGCTCTGCCGTTAGCGCTGCAGGATGACGAACATCATATGTTCTAGACACGCCTTCAGGGTTTGGAAGCGACCACAGATTCGAGTTCATCCAGCCATTCTCCAAGTTCCCGCCCGCGTTCTGTGTCTATCTCGGTTTCCTGTGCGAGCAAGGCTTCAATTTTCGAAGCCAGCTTGCTGCCTTGGGGCAGGCCAAACGTCCCGAGAACCCCGGCAAGCTTATGTGCAGAGGCTTCTGCATCCTTGCGCGTCTGGTTGTCGAGGGAGCCATCGGCGAGTTTGCTCTGCGCATCATGCAGAGTCTTCAAGCGCTCGAGAAGGGTAGGATAATTCCTCTTCCAGAGGTCGTGGAGCAGCAGTTCCAGATCGTGCGCATGGGAATCGGGCGGATCGTTCATCGAGCGGTTAGTCTTTCCATCCGAGGGCATCGGACATTTGCTGGGCCAGCGTGAGGGGATCGAAAGGCTTGAACAGGACGGCGGAGACGCCGAGGTTCGCGAAGCGCTTTTGATCCGCTCCCTGAACCTTGGCAGTCAGCAGAATCACCGGAATTCGCGCGATCCCAGGAATTTTGCGAAGCTCCTGAAACGTGGTTGGTCCGTCCATACCCGGCATCATTACATCCAGCAAAATTGCGTCGGGTTTTTCATCCTGGGCACGGCGAATGCCTTGTGTGCCGGAACTCGCCGTAACCACCTCCCATCCGGCCACCATCTCCAGACTGAGAGCAGCCACCTGGCGAATATCGTCTTCATCGTCAATGATCAGGATGCGCCGTTGCATGAAAAAAATCCTCGCCGTTGAGACTCAATAACAATGGCACGAACAAGCAGCTAGAGCCGGCTTTTGACAGCCTCATACACGTGCGGATGCGTCGGCTGGTAGCGGCGAAGCATGGTGAAGACCAGCGCCTCCACGTCCTGGGGCTGTACTTTTGTCTTGGTGACAAACTCGGTCGGACCCAGCTGGAACAACTTGCGTTCCGAACTGGGTACCTCACGGGCGGAATAGACAACCAGCGGCAGGCGGCGAAGCTCCTTCTGGGTCCGCAGCCAATCGACGAGTTCGAGGCCGTCGCCGTCGGGCAGCGCGAGGTCGAGGATAATGAGGTCGGGACGGGCCGACTCGCATAACTCGATGGCCTGCCGCAGCCGCGGAGCGTGGTAAACGACAATGCCGGCATGCTCAAAACTGGTCAGGATCACGCGAGCGAGGTCTTCGTCATCCTCTACCAGCAGGACCGTTGCGTGCTCGCCGGATGCCTTCAGCAGACGAGCCAGCTCTGCGAACAGCAGCGTTTCGTCGACCGGCGTCTGCAGCCATGAGTCGGCGGTTTGAGCTTCCGCCGGCCTGTCTTCCGGAGAAAGCAGACTCAGGACGACGATTGGAATCTGGGCAGTGACCGGATCATTCTTCAACGCGCGCAGCGTCAGCAGGCCATTGCGGCGCTGCTGTGAAACCCCCAACAGGATAGCGCCGAGCGAAAACTGCTGCGCGAGATGAACCGCCTGTTCGCCGTTCTCCGCTTCAAGGATGCGGTAGTTCCTCTTACGAAGGCCTTCGACAATTTGCTTCCGCGCAGCGGGATCGCTCTCGCAGATCAGCACCGTGTCTTCCTTCGTGAAGGATTCGCTCATGAAATTGTTGGATTCCGGCAATAATTCGAGCTTTGATCGTTCGGGAAGGAAGATGCGGAAGGTCGCTCCGCGATCGGCATTGTGCTCGGCCCAGATGCGCCCGCCATGCTGCTGAATGATGGTGCGGCAGATGGCGAGTCCCAGCCCGGTTCCACCCTTTTGGCGGGAGTCGGAAGCGTCGACCTGCTGGAACCGGTCGAAGATGCTTTCCAGCTTGTCGGTGGGTATGCCGCGTCCCTCGTCGATGACGTTAAGCACCACTCCGCCATCGGACGGCTCGACTTCGACCCAGACCGCGGAGTCGGGCGGGGAGAACTTGATGGCATTGCTGAGCAGGTTCGTGATGACCTGCAGCAGCCGGTCGGGGTCGGCCTCGACGGGCGTCTCTTCAGCCTTGAGCATCAGGTGGATGCTCGCTGCCTCCGCCATCGGCTGCATGGCGTCAACGACCTGTTGCGCCAGCTCATTCAGAACACACGGACGGAAATTGAGAGGAGCGCGGCCGGATTGCATGCGCTCGATATCGAGAATGTCATTGATGAGGCGAACCAGCCGGTCGGAGTTGGAGACCGCGATACGCAGCAGATTGGCGGCCTTGTCGCTGATTTCGCCGAGCAGCCCAGAAGATAGCAACCCTAAAGCGCCCCGAATCGAAGTGAGCGGAGTGCGCAGCTCGTGGCTTACCGTGGAAACAAACTCGTCCTTCATGCGGTCCAGCGCGTAACGCTGTCCGATATCGCGGAAGCTGAGCACGCTGCCAATCACGACGCCATGTTCGAGCATGGGCGTGACGGAGAACTCCACTGGAAAAGAGCTTCCGCTCTGCCGGTAGAAGACATCTTGCCCGCTCGTGTTTTCGTGAAGCAGAAAGGCTCGCCGGGCACGGCATTGATCGTTGCAGACTTCTCCGCTGGCCCCGGAATGAATAATGGAATGCACCGGACGGCCAATCAGTTCCGACGTTTGCGCTCCCAGCATCTCGGCGGCAGCGGGATTCACGAAATCGACTCGGCCTTCCGGATCGGCGCCGAAGATGCCATCTGCGACCGACCTGAGGATGAGCTCGTTTTGCTGGTTGAGCTCCCGTACCCGGCTCTCCTGTGCGGAACGCGCCATGAACTGGCCGAGAGAAGCGCAGACGGTTTCGACGGTGGCCATGGTTTCAGGGTCTTCTTCGCGGCGCTGGCGGCTGAAGAACTCAACCGCCGCGATGATCCTGTTGCCCACCCGGACCGGCACCGCCCATCCCGATGTCAGGCCTTCGATCCGTGCGGCCTGGCTGCGCAGAAATCCGGGATCATCGCGTAAATCGGCGATCCATCGTGCCGCGCCCAGAGACCAGACCATGCCGGGCAGACCTTGTCCACGGCTGAGCACCAGGGATGTACTCACCTGGAGGAATCGTTCATAGTCCGGCCCCGGCGCGGACCAGCTGCAATCAAAGCGAATCTGCTGCTCCATCTCCTCGACTACCCAAAGGTTTGCCAGGTCGTATCCAAGCGTGGTGCAGATCGCGGCCAGCACCTTGGGCAGCGCTTCTTCCTGAGAGATGGATTCGCCCACGATCTGGCTGACCTCAAGCTGCATTCCGAGCCGCCGTTCGCGGCGATTCTGCTGCGTCACATCGCGGAAAACGCAGCGTACGGATACGGCCCGACCTTCTTCGCGGCGGCAACTCATGCTGGCTTCGACCTCCACCCGGCCCGCATCGGTGTTTCGCAGACGAAGAGGCTCGCGGTCGACTCGCTCGCCATTCAGGGCGCGGCGGAAAAGCGCGGCTGCCTCAGTCTGCACCTCGGGCGGGAAGGGAGATTCAAAACTCATCAGGCCTTCGAATCCGTCACTGTTTATGCCAAAGAGAGCTTGCCATGCAGGGTTCACGTAGAGGTAGCGGCCATGAGGACTGAGCGTGGCAATCATCTCGATGGCATTTTCGAAGATGTCACGATAGCGTTCTTCACTTTCGCGCAAAGCCTGTTCAGCGCGCCGAGTCGCGGTCAGGTCCATGCTGATCGCGACCAGTCCGGTCACCTCTCCCAGGGGTGAGCGAACCGCTGCAAGGTAAACCATAGCGGGGAAAGTGCTGCCGTCTTTACGGCTGTATTGCATTTCGACGCCGCGCACCCGGCTGGCCGGAAAGCTGGTGATGTATTGGACGAAATTGTGGAGGATAGAAGAGTTGGCACGGCTGCTGGCGGTAGCGTGCTTGCGGCTAAGGGAAGCAACCAGCTGCTGGCCTACACGCTCCATCTCGCCTTGAGGAAAGAGTTGCTCCGCTTTCAATTTCCCGCAAGCCTCATTGGCCGGATAACCCAGCATGCGTTCGGCGGCCGGATTAAAAACAAGCAGATCGCCATCGAGATTGGCCGCGATAATCATCGGCCCCGCCGAGTCAAGGATGCTTTGTTGAAGCTGGGCGACATGCTGGAGCTGGCGCTCGGTCTGCTTTTGGCGATGGAAAGACCGGAAACTGGAGATGCTGGCCCCGATCAGCAGAACCTGGGCTCCAAGCCAGCACGCGATGAACCAGAAAAGCCGCTGGACGTCTGGTTCGGCTGCGCGCATGGCGCGCGCCAACACGAATACGCCGCCCAGGGATAGCACCAGAGCTGCGACAAAGACGACGGTCTGTGTACGCGCGTTTTGGGGCAAGATCACTTCAGTCGCTCGAAGAGAAGAGCTGGCTGCCAGCGGTTCTAATGTTGTGGCCGGTAACTCAGGCAATTGCCGGTCATACTGTGTCTGCGATGCGGCGGGTGTTCTCTATCCCCCGGATGCGCGTAGTCATATCATTTACAACGCAGATACGAAAAGAAATAAGTAAAAATCTGTCGGAATTAGACAGAGTATAGGTTATTTGACACCCTATGTTGCAAATAATTGCAACCCGAGTGTAGGATGTGAGATCACCTTGTTTAGGTGCCTGGTGGGTTGAACTCCGTATGCAACGACGCAGCCAGACGGCTGGCTAGATAGCTGTCGTACCCTTGCGCAGGTGCATTTCCATACCGCGCTCGAACGGAATCAGGTTAGACCGGGACTCCTGGTCGCGTGCAGGAGTGAAATCGCGACGGGCGGAGGAACGGCAGAGAGACCAGAACCAGGCGAAGGACACGAGATACATCGCGGCAAAGAGTTCAACAGCGAACCACACGGGCAGTGCTCCAAGCGAAAATCTACAATCGGATCGGTGGATTGATCAAGAGATAGTACCTCACGCGATCAATATTACGCCAGGATAAATTTCGTTTATGGGGGGTTTTTTTTCCTGCGCCAAAGTAACAGTTAGTTGAGAAAATAGAAGGACGGAAGCCTCACGCCCCGTCCCCTGAAGTAAGCCTCTGAATATGTTTTAGTTAGGCAGTTACCGGCTCAAGCAGCCGTGCCCATTGCTTGCCCTGGCGACCTTCGCAGGCCTTCTTGTGATAGGCGTATCCGGTAATCAGGGGCAGGGCCAGAGTGGCCTCGCTGTAGACCATCTGCTCAAAAACGGTGTCAACCTTGCCCCAGGAGCTGGCTTCCTTCAGCGTGCTGGACGATAGCGCGCCGTCGCGAACGTCGGCGACCGTAATCTGAATGGCGTACTTGTGCATGGGAGCGTCGACGCCGAGAATCTCGGCCGCGACCACGATATCCTGCGCGAAGTTCTTCGGTACGCCGCCGCCGATCATCAGCAAGCCTGTCGTCGGGTTGGCGATCTTGAGCTGGGTGATCTCGTAGAAGTCCTTGGCGGAATCGAGTGAGACCTTGGGCTTATCCTGCCGCTTGTGCTGGTGCGCCACCAGGCCGAACCCCGCGGAGCAGTCGCTGAAGGCGGGGCAGAAGATTGGCACGTCCTTCTGGTAGGCAGCGTAGACGATAGAATCTACGCCGCACTTGTCCGGCGTGCGGGCCTTCTCGTCAAGATAAGCGCCCATGGCGCGGATAAACTCGCGCGAGCTGTAGGGGCGCGGGTCGAGCGAGTTGGCGATCTGCTCGGTGGTTTCGTCGCAGATGCGCAGCTCTTCCTCGTCGATCAGCGTGTCGTAGATGCGGTCGATCATCAGCTCGCGGAGCATCGCATCCTCGGTGCCTTGCTTGAGGAGGTCGTTCGCGATCCAGTGTTTGAAGCCGAGCGCTTCGAAGAAATCCTGATCGACGATGTTGGCGCCCGTCGAAACAATGGCGTCGACCATGTTGTGGCGGATGAGGTCGACAAAGATTTGCTTGAGTCCGGCGCTGATCAGCGATCCAGCGAGGCACAAGATGACGCCGCATTCCTTGTCGCGAAGCATGCGCTCGTAGATGGAAGCCGCCCGGTGAAGGTCACGGGAGCTGAAGGCCATGTACTGCATGGCGTCGACGAGAGCAACGACATCGTGCTGCTTGATATCGATGTGCTGAATGGGGTTCTGGAGGAGTTCCTGTTTCGTAGGCATAGCTCTTATTAGGATATCAACCCTAGCGCGATTCCTTGTACGAATCATGTGAATTTTAGTGGGGCTTGGAGGTGTTTGCCGACGATCCACGGATGGCCGTGACCCGCTATTTCCGCATGTCCCGGTATACTCCCCGCATGAAGAGGAATGCATCCGCTCGCCTTCGCCGTCTTGCCGCTCTCGCTCTGCTTCCGCTGCTTCCCGTGCCTTCGTGTTTCGGCTGGGGCAGCACCGGGCACAGCATGATCAACCGGCTTGCCGCGGAAAGTCTCCCAGGTGACGTACCCGCGTTTCTGAAAACGCCGGATGCCATCAACGAGATCGAATATCTGGGGCCCGAGCCCGACCGCTGGCGGTCTCTTGCCGAACCGGAACTGAACGCCGTGCAGGCTCCCGATCATTTCATTGATTTCGAATATGCGGACATCATCGGAACGCTGCCGCGCCGCCGGTATGAATACATCGCTGCGCTGACTGCAGCGGAGATCACGCATCCTGACAAAGCTCGCGAGTTGCAGCCGAGCCGGGTCGGTTTCCAGCCTTACATCACGAACGAAGTCTGGGAGCGCCTCAAGTCGGCCATGCGGGATTATCGGGAGCTGACCGCAAAGCACGCAGATACGAGACCCGTAGAGGCTGCCATTCTTTTCTACGCCGGATGGCTGGGGCACTATGTCGGCGATGGATCGCAGCCGCTGCATGTGTCCATCAACTACAACGGCTGGGTGCTCAAGGAGAATCCCAACGGGTATACCGCGGAGCACACCATTCACGCGAAATTCGAGACAACTTTTGTCGACGCGAATCTCAAGCCGACCGATGTGCAGCCTCTGATTTCGCCGGTGCATCCGGTGAGCGATGAGTGGGATGCGTACATGGCTTACCTGCGGCACTCGCAGTCCCTCGTCGAGCAGCTCTATCAGCTCGACAAGCAGAAGGGCTTTGACGGCGCGGGCACTCCGGAAGGAAAGCAGTTCACCGCCGAGCGGCTGGCAGCCGGCGTGAGCATGCTGCGCGACCTGATCGATTCGGCATGGATCGAGAGCGCGAAGCCGGTACCCCAGTGGCATGAGCCTTCAGGCGAGCCCAGTGCTGCTCCTGCAAAATCAGGCTCGGGACTCTAAACGCGCTTGCCGGCACCGGCGAAGACTCGCCGTCGTTCCATCAAAACCAGCCCCCGGACGGCTCGAGGCCATTGATGCGCAGATACGTGACGAGATTGCCGTAATGCAAGGCGTCATGATTTCCGACTTGCGTCAAAATGAACATCTTGTTCGTCTTGAAGCCAAAGAAGTTCGCCGGGTCATTGAGGTGCACATCGGTGAACCCGGAGTACACGCCGTCGCAGTAATCGAACGCGCCTTTGAGGTAGGCCTTGATCTCGGCCTTCGAACCCTTCGCGGCAGTCGTGCCGGGGGTCGCTTCACCCTTGACGTTTGAACACAATATGTAGGAAATATCCGCCACATGATCCAGGATCTCGGCGAACGAGCGAACCTCCTTCGTGGGCCGGTAGCTGTACTTGGACTCTGGCATCGCATCCGCCGACTTCAAGATCTTGTCCTGCATATTGCTGCGAAAAATGGATAACGTCGTCGTCAGCGGATTCGGCGCCGTGCTCGGATTGGGCAGGTCCGGCGAGATCTGGGCGTTGGCCGAGGACGCCAGGACGGAAAGAGATACGATGCTAACAGGAACCACGACGCGAGCAAAGGATCGGAACATTAACGCAAGGACAATGCGCCAGGTCCCGATTGAATTACGAATCGTGCAGAAGAGATTTTTCGGGAAGCATTGCATTCGACTTCCTCCTGCCTGGCAACGTGTGCACGCAAGGTTCCAGTTGGCGCGCCGAGTGCTACCTCTTTGTAATCAGCAGATAACAAGATGGCGAGGGCTCTGAACTCTATGCCGCACTGTCCATTTTCGATGAACACTGTCCACGAGCAGCCTTCAGGCAGTGGTCTAGGTGCCCGAGTTCCTTAATGAACGCACGGTCTCGATCGATCGTTAACTGCGAAAAGCCGCTTGTCCGTAAAGCCGACACGGCGACTCCCCTGTGAATGCAAAAGGGAAGGCAAGTTGGCGCATCATCACCTAGTCGCTCATTGACGTTGCGCTCGAAAATCGAATTTCTGGCTGGTGACGGACAAGCCCGAAGCGATCCGGTTGGACGAATAACCGGCAAGCATGAAGTAATCGAACTGTATGAAAAACGGGCCTCTCGGACATGTGCTGTTCCGACGCTGGATTTAAACTAAAACTGCCCTCTACCCGCCAGCTCATTCTTGCCGCAATGTGACGCTCATGTTACAAAAAGGTACGTTCCGGCTTTATCGCCCCTGACTGGCAGTTTCCCTGAAAGATTAAGAACGGCAAGGACTCTATCCAAAAGAGACGGCGGGAGCACTCCATCCATTTTGAGGCAAAGAGCCGCGCGATGAGTCAGGAAGTGAGTGAATACCCCGGATTCTGAAGGTCGAATGAGTACAACGTTGCTTCGTGGAGAATTCGATAATCCGCTGCTGCGCGAATATTTCCTCGATCAAGCCTTCGATGAGATGTTCACGCTTGAGGGCAGCATTCGTCCGCACTACTCTGCCCTGCTGCGGATGATCTCCGGCCTGCCCCGCGAGGAGCTGCAGCGCCGCAAACACTCAGCCGACGTTTCCTTCCTGATGCAGGGCATTACCTTCACCGTCTATGGACGCGAAGAGGGAACCGAGCGCATTTTTCCCTATGACCTGATTCCCAGGCTGGTGACGGGCGAAGAGTGGGACGTAATCGAGCGAGGACTCACGCAGCGCATTACCGCCCTCAACCTGTTTCTTCACGATGTCTATCATGATGGCAAGGTCCTGGCGCAGGGCGTGATTCCGCGCGAGATTGTCTATAGCTGCCAGCATTTCCGCCGCCAAATGCGCGGCCTGCAGGTGCCGCGGAATGTTTATGTTGCGATTGCAGGCACAGACCTGCTGCGGCTGAAGACCGGCGAGTACGTGGTGCTCGAGGACAATCTGCGGGTTCCGAGCGGCGTCTCCTACATGCTGACCAACCGGCGCATCATGAAGCGCACGCTGCCTCACCTTTTTCACAGCTATGGCGTGCGGCCCATCGAGCACTACACGCAGGCCCTGCTCAGTACCCTGCGCTCGATCGCGCCGGAGGGCCGCCCTGAGCCGTCCATCGTTCTGCTAACGCCAGGCGTATACAACTCCGCGTATTTCGAACACACCTACCTGGCCCGCCAGATGGGTATTGAACTGGTTGAAGGCCGCGACCTGGTCATCCACGACAACGTGGTGTACATGCGGACGACGGGCGGCCTGAAGCGTGTGGACGTTATCTACCGCCGCGTGGATGACGACTTCATTGACCCCCTGGCTTTCCGTACAGATTCGATCCTGGGTGCGGCCGGTTTGTTCAACGCTTATCGCGCGGGCAACCTGACGCTGGCGAATGCGTTCGGCACGGGCGTGGCCGATGATAAGGCACTCTACGCGTATGTCCCGGCGATTATTCGCTACTACCTGGGCGAAGACCCGATCATCAATAACGTCGAGACCTATCTGATGACGGAGAAGTCGCAGCGGCAGCACACGCTCGCTAACCTCGACAAGCTGGTGGTGAAAGCCGTGGGCGAGTCGGGCGGATACGGCATGCTGATCGGTCCGCACAGCAGCGTCGCCGATCGCGAGGAATTTCGCCGGCGCATCGAGGCCAATCCTCGCAACTACATCGCGCAGCCCACGCTCGATTTCTCACGCTCACCCTGCCTGCTCGAAGACGGCAGCATCGAGCCGCGCCATGTAGACCTGCGACCCTACATTCTTTTCGGGGACAAGGTCACGATCGTTCCCGGCGGCCTGACGCGAGTGGCTCTCCGCAAGGGGTCGCTGGTGGTGAATTCCTCCCAGGGCGGCGGCAGCAAAGACACCTGGGTGCTGGGGTAACTGGAGCCTCTATGCTTTCTCGCGTCGCAGACAGCCTTTACTGGACCAGCCGCTACCTGGAGCGCGCCGAGCACACCGCGCGCGTGGTCGATATCAATATGGGGCTGATGCTGGATAAATCGGAAGTCAGCGAGGAACGCAGATGGAAGCGCGTGCTGGCGGCGCTCGGTCATCCGCGCGACATCGAGTGGAATGACGACGTGTATGTGCTCGTCCATACGCTGTGTTTCGATACCTCGAATGGGGCCTCGGTAACGGCTTGCGTCTTCTCAGCGCGCGAGAATGCCCGCCAGATTCGCGAGGCGATCAGCACCGAGCAGTGGCAGCGGTTGAACCGGCTCTTTCATGAGATCTCCCGACTGCGTCCGCCTTCACCTTCTGACACGCAGCTCTCCGAATTTCTTCCCGCTCTCTACGATGGGGTGCATTTGTTTCAAGGCGTCACCGATACCACCTTGAGCCACGGCGAGGGTTGGCAATTCCTCCAGGTCGGACGATTCCTCGAACGCGCCACCGCCACCACAAAGCTGTTGGACATCTATCAAAGGGAGGTGTTCGCGAACGTCGACGATACGGTCGACGCCTACGAATACCTGGAATGGATCGGTTTACTGAGGACCTGCACAGCGTTCGAGGCGTATTGCAAGGTCTACACCGCCGACCTGACGTATGAGCGCATTCTCGAGTTTCTGCTGCTCGATCCGGAGTTCCCGCATTCGATCCGCTACTCCATCGACCGCCTTCACCGGTCCCTCGACGCCATCCAGCAGGAGTCGCACGGCCACCACGCGACGGAGTTGATGCGCGTCTCGGGCAAGCTGCAGGCCTCTCTCGGGTACGGGCAGATTTCCGAGATTCTGGGGCAGGACCCCGCACGCTATCTACGCAGAATTCTGGAGCAATGTCGCCAGATTCACGACCTCATCTACGAGGTCTACATTCAATACTCCGTGCAGACCGCGCTGGCTCTATAGGAACGAGGGCATCGATGCTGTTCTACTCGATTCGGCACCTGACAAAATTCGTGTACTCCAAGCCTGTGAGCGAGAGCGTCATGGAAGTGCGCATGCATCCGCGCAGCGACAGCAACCAGCGCTGCCTGACGTTTTCTCTCTCGGTAAGCCCGCGGTGCCGCGTCTTTTCCTACCGTGACCATCTGAGCAACAATGTGCATCACTTTGATATCCCGGGACAGCACGAGCAGCTCGTGATCATCGCGGAGGCGCTTGTGGAGCATCAGCCGCTCGCTGAGATTCCTGCATTTCTGGCTCCTGACGCGTGGGGGGAGCTCGATGCGATCGTGTCGGAGGGAGACTACTGGGAAATGCTGCTGCCCAGCGAGTTTGCTCTACCTACTCCAGCCCTGGAGGACTTAGCGGGCGAGCTTGGCGCGTACCGCCGTGACGATCCCATGACGCTGCTGTGCGAGCTGAACAAGAAGCTGTATGACTACTTCAGTTATTCGCCGCGCACCACGCGTGTGGATTCGCCCATCGATGAAGCGCTCCGTTCACGGCAGGGTGTCTGCCAGGATTTCGCCCATATCATGATCGCGCTGGTCCGGCAGCTCGGGATTCCATGCCGCTATGTGAGCGGATATCTCTACCATCGCAAGGAAGATAACGACCGCTCGATCTCGGATGCGACGCATGCCTGGGTCGAAGCATTCCTGCCCCACCTGGGATGGGTGGGCTTCGATCCCACGAATGCATTGATTGCAACAGACCGCCATATCCGTACAGCGCTGGGGCGCGACTATGCCGATGTTCCGCCGACCAGGGGCATCTTTCTGGGCCGTACTCAGAGCGACTTGTACGTTGCTGTGCAGGTGACGGCGTCTGAGAAGGCTCCCGCGCTCGACCAGGAGTTACCCATCCCTGAGGACTGGTCGATGCTGGTCGAAAGGGCACAGGCTCCGCCGCCTCCTCCAGCCGAGCCGCTGCTCCAGCAGTTGCAGCAGGCTCAGCAACAGCAGGCACAGCAGCAATAATAGAACTAGCTGCCAGCAGGAATTCAGCGACCAACGGGAACGGCCCCAACGGCAGCGTATTAGATCCCGTCACGAATGGCGCGAAGCGCGTATCGCTTGACGCGCAGTCACCCGCCGATGTGAACCATGCTGCGCGAGGGCTTCAGGAAGTCCGGTTCGCCGACGTGGTGTCGCGCTTCTTTGAGGGTCACCGTGCGCTCGATGAATGCGGCCAGCTCATCGTCGCCGCCTCCGCGCTTCATCACGCCGTAAAGGTCGTGATCGAACTGCGAAAACAGGCAGGTACGGATTTTTCCATCGGAAGTAAGGCGAATGCGGCTGCATTGTCCGCAGAAAGCCTGAGAGACGGGCGCGATGATGCCGATCTCCCCAATGCCGTCATCGAAGGTATAGCGCACGGCGGTTTCGCTGACAGTGTTGGGCGCCAGCCTCACCACAGGCCGAAAGCTTTCCAGCTGTGCGATCACTTCGCGGATGGGGATGACGGTATTCGGAGTCCACAGGCGATCTTCTTCCAGCGGCATGAATTCGATGAAGCGCACGATCACGCCTTCATCCCGCGCGAATTTCGCGAAGGGAACGATCTGGTCGTCGTTGAAGCCGCGAAGGAGTACGCAGTTTACCTTGACGGGATCGAGGCCGGCCTGCTGTGCCGCGCGAATCCCCTTGACGACACGCTCGAAGCTGCCGGGAACGCGGGTGATGCGTGCAAAGGTCGCGGCATCGACTGCATCCATGCTGACCGTAATGCGGCTCAGGCCGGCGTCCTTGAGGGGTGTGGCCAGGTCTCCGAGCAGATGGCCGTTCGTCGTAAGTGCCAGGTCGAGCTTCTCTCCAGTTCTCGTTTTGAGCTTCGCCAGCTGGCGCACGAAGTCCACAAGGCCCCTGCGCAGCAAAGGCTCACCGCCAGTGAGCCGCACCTTTTCAATACCTAGGTCCACGAAAATCCGTACCAGGCGAAGGTAATCAGCCATAGGCAGTTCGGAGTATTGCGCGCCCTCATTGCCTGTCCGGCAGTAGACGCAGCGATAGTTGCAGCGATCGGTAATGGAGACGCGCAGATCGGTGATGGCGCGATCGTAGCGGTCCTTAAGGATGGACGGAGCAACGAAAGCACTCTCCTCAAAAGCGCCGAATGTGACGGATACGGGCGGCATAGGCCTGATGTCTACTGTATTCGATGCGCGCGTGAGCTGCCAGCTTCAACCCCGTCTGACAACAGCCTCATTGCGAAGGCGGGGAGGGGGACGTCTTCGGTGCAAACAAATGATGAAAATGGCTATAGAATCGCCGTTTACAGCTCAGGCACCGAAACGGACGACGTCGGAAAAGCAGTTGCGGAAGGTCGATAGTACGAAGATGCGACCTGCGGAGGGCCCTTTCTTCGTAGCACCAGGGGCAGGAAAGCTGCGAATCGGCCATGGGAGTAGCCTCCCCAAAAGACTTGATCGCAGTATAAACGGGAATAACTGCAGGTACTGTCTCACACGACTTTTGGCTGCAAGTATCTTAAGTAACCGCTCCAGAGAGGGCTCATCTGGTGGATTCACAGACCCGGCGGTTCAGCATTCTGGTCACATGCCGTCATAATTAGGGCCGCCACCGCCCTCGGGCGGAACCCAATTGATAATCTGGTAGGGATCCATGACGTCGCACGTTTTGCAGTGGACGCAGTTGGCGAAGTTGATGTGAAGCTCTTTTGAAGGAGCGGTCCCGGACTCTTCGGATGAGGTCTCGACCATTTCGTATACGGCCGCGGGGCAGAAGTACTGGCAGGGATTGCCGAACTCCTTCAAGCATCGTGTGCTGCAGATGTTCAGGTCCTCGACCACCAGATGTACCGGCTGGTCGTCATCGTGGCGCGTGCCGGAGTGGTAGACGTCCGTCAGGCGGTCGAAGGTGAGCTTGCTGTCTCCCTTGGCGTTGCCCAGAAAGTGTTCGCGCCCGTCGCCGTAAATGCTCAAGGCGTCCGCGTGCTTCATGCGCAAATATCCGGCGTGATTGGTCGAGTCGGGTCCCAGATTGCCGCCGCGCAGCAAGTGTTGGATGCCGGCGCGAACCAATCCGTCATACAGACCGTGCTCAAATGCCTGATGGAAGTTGCGCACGGCGTAGAGCTCGTCCTTGATCCAACTCGAATCAACAGAGGCCTTGTACTCGCTCAGCGCATCAGCGGAGTTATCGCCGGAAAGCATCGCCTCGAAGGCCGTCTCCGCAGCGAGCATACCGCTCTTGATCGCCAGATGAATCCCCTTGAGCCTCTGCGAATTCAGAAAGCTGGCCGAGTCGCCGAGGATCATCCAGCCATTGCCGTAAATGCGCGGCATGGTCAGCCATCCGCCATACGGCAGGCTCTTTGCGCCGTACCGAACCATCTTGCCGCCATCCAGAATGCGCCGCGCAAGCGGATGCAGCTTGAAATCCTGGAAGACATGGTGCGGATCGGTGCGCGGGTCTTCGTAATCGAGGCCGGTGACATAGCCGATCGACACAAGCGTATCTGAAATGCCGTATATCCACGCTCCGCCGTATTCGCGGGTTGTCAGCGGATAGCCCAGCGTATAGATCACTTCGCCCTTGGCAACACGCCCCGCCGGGATCTCCCACAGCTCCTTGATGCCGATGCCGTAGGTCTGCGCATGGTTCGGGTCTTCCAGATTCAGGTGATTGATCAGCTGCTTCGCGCAGTTGCCCCGCGTGCCCTCGGCGAGAATCGTGACCTTTGCCCGCAGATCGTAGCCGGGCTCGAAGTTAGACTTCGGCTGCCCCTGCTTGTCGACTCCCTTGTCGTCGGTGCGTACTCCGGCGACGAAGGCCGTTTCGACATCGCGGCTGTCGTCGTCAAAAAGTAGCTCAGACCCGGCAAAGCCCGTAAAAACCGTGATGCCCGCTTCCTCGACCTTCTGTCCCAGCCACTTCACGAATTTGTTGATCGAAATGACATAGTTTCCGTGATCGCGCAGCGGCGGCGGAACGATCGGGAACTTGCGCGCCTTGTCTTTGCCGAGAAAGTAGACGGACTCCTTCGTGACCTCGGCATCAATCGGCGCTTCGCTCTCGAATCCGGGCAGAAGTTCCTTCATCGAACGGGGATCGAGCAGCGCTCCCGATAGGCAATGCTGGCCCACCTCGCGCGCCTTCTCAAGAACGTAGATGTTCTCCTTCGTGAGCTGCGAGTCAGGATGGTTCGCGTTGTGCTCATCAATAAGCTGCGAGAGCCGCAGCGCGCAGGCCATCCCCGCCGGCCCTCCGCCGACGATGACAACATCGGCCTCCATCTGCGGGCGGTCGATGCCTTCAAGGGGTTTGCGAAAAGTGATCATGGGCGACTGGATAGGATACAGGCAGCCTCTGCGGGTTAGCCATCAGCCAGTGACGTCCGCCTGATCCTTCCATTTCTTTTCGCAGGCCCGGCAAGTCCACAATCTTTGCGGCCACGGTATGGGAACTGCGAGAATGATCGATGCGAGTCCAACTTTAGGGTTCACGGATTCGAAGTCGATATCGAGCGATTGACAGTATGGGCAGCGTGGCTGCTCATATTCGATGCTTTCGGATTCGATGGCCGACGGGATGGGTTGAGACAGTACCTCCTCTGCTGCCGTTTTGTCTTCCGGCCTGACTTGCAGCCGGATTCCGCCAACGGCGTTAGACCATCCCCAGTGCACGCGGACTGTATTCTCGTCGCGAAGGAATGCAAAAATGCCCGCCGACTCGAGTGCAGACTTGGCGAGCCAGGCATCGGCCGAATCCCGGAATTGCTGAATGGTGACAAGGGATTGAAACTCCAGATCTTCGCTGTCCGCAAGTATGGGAGCGGGCATGCCTCGACGATCGAACTCCTCCCGGATTGCGGTCTGCGCAGCTTCCGTCAATGATTCGTATTGAGAACCGAGGCGCTGGAGTTCTTCCTCAGCGCATTCAGCGTAGTAGGCGCGCAGCCTTGAAATTTCACCTTGAGGGTCTTCGGTCTTCATGGTATGGCAATTAGATAGCTTTCATCGAACTCAGTGGATCAGCGACAAATCAATGGCATCCCCCATCGCCTTGTATCCCGCGTCTTTCGGGTGCAGATGATCCCCGGAATCGTAATCCGGGAGAAACGTCTCCGGATGCTCCGGGTCCTGCGTGATCTTGTCGAAATCAATCACGCCATCGAAGATGCCGCTGGTCCTGATCCACTGGTTATAGGCCTGCCGAACCTGCTCGCCCTGAGGCGATGAATAGCCAGTCGGCAGATACGGAGTGAGCGTCGCGCCGAAGACCTTGATGCCGTGCTGGTGCGCGCGCGTGACCAGTTGCGTGAGGCCGAAAATCAGGTCGTCGGCGGTGATGTTGTCGCCGGGCTCGTGCGGATCTTTCAAGCGGCCAATGTCGTTGATGCCTTCCAGGATAATCAGGTATTTCACGCCGCTCTGCGCGATCACATCACGGTCAAAGCGAGCCAGCGCGCTTGGGCCGTATCCGTCATGCAGGACGCGGTTGCCGCCGATGCCCTCGTTCAAAACGCCCAGGTCCGCGGTTTTCTTGTCCGCCAGCAGCCGGGCAGCCAGCACGTCGGGCCAGCGGCCGTTGGCATCGCGCGTGCCCTGAGCGCCGTCGGTGATGGAGTCGCCGAAGGTCACGATGGCTGCGGCTTTCCCATCCGTCTTTACGTCGATGCCCTTCACGAAGCACCAGGCGTAGATCGGGCTGGAGTTGTCGAAGGTAACAACGGCGGTAGCATCGCCCTTGAAAACGTAGTTGGTCGAATCGGCGAAAGTGTGACAGGTGGTGTTACGAATGCGCTGTTCCGGCACGTAAACGCTCACCACCAGATCTGACAGCGGAGCCGCCTGCATTGTCACCGGATCGCTGAGCACAAACGCTCCCGTCGGAATCTCGACCGTCGGCTTTCCGTTGAAGGTGAGCGCGTGGTCTGTATTTGCCTGGATTGCCCCGCCGCCTGCGCTGACGGCAATGTGCGCCGCGCCTACTGTAAGGGGATCGGTTCCAAATTCATTCGTGAGCTGCACCCGCACGGCCGATCCGCCTAGACTGATATGCACAATGTTGCGATAGGTAGTGTTGCCCGGCCCGGGCTGACCTGCATTCACCACAGAGCCTACGGGCGAAGCCGCCCACGTTCCCACCCAGTTTGCAGCCTGACTCTGCGCAAGAGCCGCAAAGCCACCCAAAACAAAAAGACTAAAGACAAGAAATCCCCGTCGCATCTATCTTCTATTCCCCGGGCAGAAGGTATTTTGTGGTTCTGGATGAGTGTATGACGGTCATGGCGCTCATGCCCATTCGCAGCTGTAGACACCATGGCACGTCGAGCAGGTTGCGCATGCGTGGTGACGGATTCTCATCGGTATCCTCCAGAATCTCCGGCACCAATTTGCGTAATGTTGCTGGTCCTTTTGGGAGCGTCTCCCCTTCGCGGACCGCCTGCAGCATCATCGCAGCCTTTGCTCCTGGGGCATTGTCCGGATTCGGACGATCATTTCTCAAAACCGCACATGCTCCCGCACTTCGAGTACTGCCGTCCAAACCTATCCCCTGCAAATAGATTGCGCCCCGGCCCAAAACTCTTTGGAAGCAAACGTGCAGCTACATGGCCATTCATCCCCTTCGCGCGGAGGGTTCTATGGGTTCCCTGTTCCAGGATCTTCATTTCGCCTTACGCCAACTCCGGAAGTCTCCGAGCTTTGCCATCACGGCGGTACTCACCCTGGCCCTGGGCATTGGCGCCAATACAGCCATCTTCAGCCTGGTCAATTCGCTTCTGCTCAAGCCGCTTCCCGTGACCAATCCCGAGCAGATCGCGACCCTCGCCCCCCGCGACAACAACGGCCCCCTGCTGCAAACTCTCTCCTGGAACGAGTACAAGCAGGTCCGCGCCGAGGGCAAGAATTCCTTCAGCGACCTCTTCGCATACACCATCTCGCTCGATGGGCTCGCCGTCAAAGGCCAGCAGCCCGATCGCATCCTCACCACGTATGTGAGCGGAAACTTCTTTGACGGCCTCGCGCTCAAACCCGCCGCCGGCCGGCTCTTTCTGCCCAATGAAGGCGAGGTCCTCGGCAACGACCCGGTCATCGTGCTCAGCTACGACTACTGGATGAAACGTTTCAACGGCGATATGAGCGTCGTCGGTCGGCCTGTCAACCTGGATGGACACCCTATGACTATCGTCGGCGTGGCCCCAAAGGGCTTCCACGGTATGTCCAGCTTCCTGAACATGGCTGCCTATTTGCCGTTGTCCGAGCTTCCCATCGCCGGCACTCCTGCGGACGCGCTGAACAACTGGCAAAACCGGATCTTTATCGTTAACGGGCGTCTCGCTCCGGGCATCAGTTTCAAACAAGCGTCCGCGGAACTGAACCACGTCGCGCAAAGTATCATGCGTCTGCATCCGGATGTTGAGAAGGGACTCACCATCCAGGCGTTTCCTGAGCCACAGCTCCGCATCAACCCCGGTGACCCCAATACAATGTTCATCATCGCGGGTCTGTTTCTATCGCTGGCTGTCATGGTGCTGCTGCTGGCTTGCGCGAATGTTGCCAATCTGGTTCTGGTCCGCGCTACCGTGCGCGAGCGCGAAATGGCCATCCGCACCGCGCTGGGCGCTCGCCGCTCACGCCTCATACGCCAGATGATCACCGAAAGCGTCACCCTGGCAATCATCGGCGGAGTCATGGGAGTCGTCCTAGGCAGGTTCGCCAGCGGGGCGCTCAGCCACCTCGACCTGCATGCCGATCTTCCCGTCCAGTTCACGTTCGACTTCGATTGGCGTATCTTTCTGTACTCCTTCGCCGTCGCTGTGCTGGCCGGCGTCGTCGTCGGAGTCGCGCCCGCCCTGCGCATCGCCAAGGGCAACGTGAATACAGTCCTCCACGAGGGCGGTCGCGGCGTCACCGGCGGGCGTCATCGTCTGCGCGATAGCCTTGTTGTCCTGCAGATCGCGGGCTCACTCGTGATGCTTGTGGTCGCCGCTCTCTTTGTACGCAGCCTGTCCGCCATGCAGACCATGGACTTCGGCTTTAAACCGGATCACGTACTGAATGTCGCAATCGATTCGAACGAGATCGGCATGACCGATGTCGAGGCCCGCGATCTGGCCGTCCGCATTACCACCAGTCTCCATCAGCTTGCCGGTGTTGACTATGCCAGCCACGCCAGTTCCACTCCGCTCGGATACTTCAACAGCGGCGGCGACCGCATGATCATTGATGGAGCCTCGCTCCCCGCCAATCCCGCCGATGCAAACGCTGGCGACAACATCGTTGGGCCTGAGTATTTCAAGGTGATGGGCATCGACCTTCTTAGCGGCCGCGAGTTCACCGACGCCGACAATGAGCACGGCGCCGATGTGGCCATCGTCAGTGAAAGCACGGCAAAAAAGTTCTGGCCCCATCAGGACCCCGTGGGCCGCACCTTCCGTATGGCCAGCGAGAAAGACCGCAAGCTGCGCGTCGTCGGCGTCGCGCGCGACACCGAGTTCCAGATCTTTGGCGGCGCCAAAGCCCAGCCATTCTTCTATATCCCCTATGCGCAGCACTCGAAAGGGAATAGCCTGATGATTTTCCAGATCAGGTCGCAGCGCGATCTGCTCACTCTCATTCCCGCGGTTGAGAAGACTATCCACGCGCTTGCTCCTCAGCTTCCCATGTTTCAGGTGCAGACCATGCGCCAGGGCCTCTACACCATGAACGGCCTTTTGCTCTTTCAGATCGGCGCTTCCCTCGCCGCAATCATGGGCGGTCTCGGATTGACACTGGCCGTCATCGGCCTCTACGGCGTTGTCTCGTACACCGTGGGCAGGCGAGTGCACGAGATCGGTTTACGTATGGCGCTTGGCGCCACCCGCGGTCTGGTCTTCCGCATGATCTACCGCCAGTCGATCGCGATTGTCGCATTCGGTCTGGGCATCGGCCTGGCTGTCGCTCTCCTCGTAGCCAAGGCCGTGAGTGGCTTCGTCATCGTCAGCGTCTGGGATCCTTCGACCTATGCAGGTGTCGGATTAGTCCTGGCGCTCGCAGCCCTTGCTTCGTGTTATTTCCCTGCGCGACGTGCGATGACAGTGGAACCGATGGTCGCGCTGCGCGAAAGCTAACCTTCTGCGGTCCCGATTGCAATCGCCGGGGTCCCTCCTGACCCCGCAGTTGGCGAAGGGTGGGAGACAAGGTCTAAACTTCCGCGAGGGGCAGCGAGTAAGCAGCCTGTCACGGCGGAGGCAGATGAAAGCCGCCATCTACACAAAACGTGACTCTCGAAAATTTCTCGAACTGGTCGATATCGACCCACCTGTTCCAAAGCCGGGCGAAGTTCTCATCAAGGTCCGGGCTGCTTCGGTCAATCCTCTTGACTGGCGGCTCAAGTCGCACCGGCCCGGCGTCGACCTCGCCGGCGAGGTCGTATCCATTGGCAGCCGCGTGACCCGTTTCAAGCCCGGCGATGCAGTCTTCGGGCTCGGCAAAGGCGCTTTCGCCGAGTACGCTCGTGCAAGGGAATCCCAGCTGGCCGCGATGCCGGACAGCCTCACCTTCGAACAGGCGGCGAGCCTGCCGATCGCCGGACTCACCGCAATCCAGGGGCTGCGCGACAAGGGCAAACTTGCGCCTGGGCAGAACGTGCTTATCAACGGCGCTGCAGGAGGCGTAGGTACATTCGCCGTACAGATCGCGAGGGCGCTGGGGGCAGAAGTCACCGGCGTCTGCAGCACCAGAAACGTGGAGATGGTCCGATCGCTCGGCGCTGACTTTGTGGTGGACTACACGCAGCAGGACTTCGCTCAGGAAACAAAGCGATACGATCTCCTTCTCGACAATGTCGGGAACCGCACACTCTCCGATTTCCGCCGTGTCCTGACCCCGCGTGGCCGCTGCGTGCTGGTCGGTGCGCCGAAGCAGTGGGGCCCGATTCTCCGCGGATTACTTGATGCGATTGTCCGGTCATTCATTCTCCGCCAGAATTTCCTTTTCTTCATCGCTAGAGCGAAACCGGAAGATCTCGAGACGTTGAGTAGCTTCGTGCAAACCGGCAGAATGCATCCGGTAATTGATCGCCGATACCCGCTGAGCAATACGGGCCAAGCTATCGCTTACGTCGAGGAAGGACATGCTCGCGGGAAGGTGCTCATAACCCCGGAGTGAAGGGATGGCCGGGTGGCCCATTCAAGCCCGGTGTTGGTTGAGTCGGAGGGGTGCTGGACCTGCTGGGTGCCCATATCTTCCGGTTTCATCGCCAGATGTGGGCCGTCGCGCCATACCTAGTATTCTGGTCAGGTAGCCATGGCGTACCCCACAAATAACATCAGGATCAAATCCAGCAGAATCGTCCTTCCTCCGATTTTCCTCGAGGAAGAAATGCCCATCACCGAGAGCGCTTCCCGCACCGTCTTCGAGGCGCGCCGCCAGATTATCGACATCCTTAATGGCGAAGACGACCGCCTCCTCGTCGTCGTCGGCCCCTGCTCGATCCACGATCCGGTCGCCGCCCGGGAATACGCGGGTCTTCTCAAAGATGCCATCGCGGAATTTTCCGGCGATCTGCTCATCGTCATGCGGGTGTACTTCGAGAAGCCGCGTACCACGCTCGGCTGGAAGGGCTTGATCAACGATCCTTTCTTCGATGAATCGTTCCGTATAAGTGATGGATTGCGTATCGCCCGCCGCCTCCTCCTCGATCTCGCCGAGATGGGCGTACCGGCCGGCACCGAATTCCTCGACATGATTTCGCCCCAATACCTCTCCGGCCTCATAAGCTGGGGAGCCATCGGCGCGCGCACAACCGAGAGTCAGGTCCACCGCCAGCTTGCCTCCGGACTCTCCTGCCCGGTTGGCTTCAAGAATGGCACCTCCGGCAACGTACAGATCGCGATTGAAGCCATTCTCTCGGCGAGCCATCCGCATACCTTCCTGGGAACTTCAGAAACGGGACAATCCGCCATCCTTCTCACCTCCGGCAACTCGGACTGCCATATCATCCTCCGCGGGGGTCGGGAAATCACCAACTACGATGCAGCCTCCGTCGCTTCGACTATCGGCAAGATGGAAAAGACCGGTGTCAAACCGCGCATTATGATTGACTGCAGCCATGCAAATAGCGGTAAAGACCATCGCAGACAAGGCTCAGTGTGCCGTGCCGTGTCAGAACAGATCTCGAACGGGGAACGCTGCGTCATGGGGGTCATGCTTGAGAGCAATCTCGTTGCCGGATGTCAGACTCTTGTAAACGGCAAGGCGCTTGTCTACGGACAGAGCATCACTGACGCCTGCATCGACTGGCCTGAGACCCACACTCTCCTGCACGAACTGGCCGCCGCCGTCCAAAAGAGGCGCGGTCATCCTCATCCCGAGCAAGTCCGTTCCGCAGAAACGTACATCTCGCAATGACGTTCCGCAGGTAGCCCCTGCTCTGGATTTTCAGGATCTTAGGGGATGAAAGCGCATCCTTACCCTGGCAAAGGTGCTAATGATGAAACAGAATTTCGCCGCAATTATCCTCGGCGGGACCGGTCAGGTCGGCGGTGCAGCCGTCGCGGAGCTGCTGGCAATTCCGGAATGCCGGGAAGTGGTGATGGTCACCAGAAAACCCATTGCGGCGCGATCGCGGGTACGCAACGTCATTCTTGATACCGGCGCTGCTGACTTCGCCGAGCGTACTGCTGCCCTTGCCCGTGAAATTTTAAGTCAAGGCCCGGTCAGCGCGGTGAGCTGTGTGGGTGTCGGTTCCGGATCGATGCGCTGGAGCGAAGATGAATTGCAACGACTTGACCTCGGCGTCGTCGGTGCCTTTGCGCGTGGCTGCCATGACGCCGGAATCGCCCAGTTTTGCCTGCTTTCTGCGATAGGAAGCACAGCCCACAGCCGGTTTCGCTATGCCCGCGTAATGGGCATGAAGGAAGACACCGTGCGTAGCATCGGTTTTACGCGCCTTGCCATCTTTCGCCCCGGCATCATTGCCGGCAACGCTCATACCCCGGCCTGGATCGGTTGGTTGGGAAGACTCATTCCGGGCCCGTTTGGCAGTATTGATCAGCGAATTCTCGGTCGCTCAATCGCCGCAGAGATAGCTCTGCACAGTCGAGAGTCTGGTGAAGTTACTCGGGAAAATGCAGCAATGAAAAAACTCGCTGCACAGCTCCAGATAGCGTGACCTTGAAATTTTTTGCGTGGGTCGTATAACCGGCTTCTCCCACCGTTCCCGCCTGCCGGATCGTTCGCCCGGCACTCGTTTTGATGTAGAAGTATTGCCGACCTTGCGCCCGGATCGGCTCACTTCCAAGCCCCACTTCACGGCCTCAGACTATCTCTGGCTTACGAGGCACTCAGCCTCCAAGATCGGCAATAGGAGGATTATTAAGAAGGCGCATCCGCCTGTTGAATTACCATTTGCTGTTGTGAATCTCGTGAAAAGGAGGACTCTATGAAAGCAGCCTGGTACGAAAAACAGGGACCCGCGCGAGAGGTTCTCACCGTAGGCGATATGCCGGACCCCGCTCCGGGCCCCGGTGAACTTCGCATTCGCATCGCCGCCTCGGGAATCAACCCAGGCGATATCAGAAAGCGTCAGGACGACTTTGGCTATGGGATGCCGTATCCTCGCGTCATTCCACACAGCGATGGCGCAGGGCAAGTAGATCAGGTTGGTCACGGTGTTTCTTCGGAGTGGTTGGGGAAATCCGTGTGGTGCTATGGCGGGCAATCTTATCGCCCGTTTGGTACTGCAGCTGAATTTACCCTCGTCCCGGCCGCGCAAACCGTTCCTCTATCCGCAAACGCGACCATGGAACAGGGCGCATGCCTTGGCATCCCCGGCATAACAGGCCATCGCGCCGTGCACGTGGCTGGACCGGTCAGCGAACGCACGGTACTTGTGCAAGGAGCTGCGGGGTCCGTGGGGTTATGTGCGGTCCAACTGGCCCGTCACGCCGGGGCCCGCGTTATTGGCACAATCCGGACGCCAGCGGAGGAACAAACTGCGAGACAGGCAGGAGCGCACGAGGTCCTGGTCAACGACGCGGAACTACCAGCGCACGTAAGAGCCCTCGCTCCCGAGGGGATTGACCATATTGTCGAAGTCGCATTTGCGGCGAATATCGAGCGTGATGTTGAACTCCTGAAAATGGGCGGATCCGTCGCAAGCTATGCCACGAATGCTGGGACTCCGACAATACCTTTCTGGCTCCTGGTGTTCAAGAATATCCAGCTCTTTTTTCTAGGCAGCGATGACTTCACGCCGGAAGCGAAGGCAGCTGCAGCACGCGACATAAACGCTGCGCTGGAGGCTGACTGGCAGGGCTTCGCGATAGGCGAGCGGATTCCTCTATCGGAGATTGTTCGAGCCCATGAGCTTGCCGAGCACCCGCAGCATCCAGGACGAGTTGTAGTCACGCTCTAAAAGGACCCGGGTGCGCTTGCAGAGTCGGAGCATGATTTCTCGGAGCGAGTTTTTCAACAGCCACGCCTGTGGGCGCCAATTGACAATCATCAACTTACTTTCTGGCGAACACTCTTGAGAATCTCCTTCGAGAGCTGCTCATTTTGCAGTGCGCGAGCCAGCACGACACCGCCGATCAACGCAGCCGACTGGCGGCGGTTTCCTTGGCGGGGTAGCGCATTTTTTCTGCAACCTTCATGTACGACGACTATCCTAGTTCACGGTCGGTCATCGAGGAGGAATCATGAAGCTCGCAGGCAAGAAGGCTCTCATTACCGGAGGCAACAGCGGCATCGGCCTGGCCACAGCCCGCCTTTTCATCTCTGAAGGCGCGGAAGTCGCAATTACGGGTCGCGATCAACAGACACTGGATGAAGCGGTCGCCGAGCTGGGATCGAAAGCGCACGGCTATCGCGCTGACGTTACGGTTGCGGAGGACCGCAAGAAGCTCTTCGCTGAACTCGCCAAAGACTTTGGCAAACTTGACATCGTCTTCGCCAATGCAGGCATTTCTGGCAGGACGCCGACTGGCACGACCGACGAAGCCATCTTCGAGAAGGTAGTCCACACCAACCTCAACGGTGCTTTCTTTACCGTCAATGCGGCCGCTCCTCTCATGAACGACAACGGCAGCATCATCTTCAACGGATCGGTGCACAGTTATCTCGGTCAACCAGGCGTGGCTGCCTACGCTGCCACGAAAGGCGGACTCGTCTCGATGGCGCGATCCATCGCCGCAGACCTTGCACCGCGCAAGATTCGCGTGAACGTGGTGGCCCCCGGAGCGACGAAGACTCCCATCTGGAAGCGCGGGGCGCGCGCCAATGCCACGGCAGAGGAATCCGCAAAACTTTCCGACTTCTTCTCTTCTACGGTTCCACTTGCCCGTTGGGGCGAGCCGGAAGATCTGGCCAAGGCTGTACTTTTTCTTGCCTCGGACGATTCGTCGTACATCAACGCTATCGAGCTGATGGTGGATGGCGGACTGACGGGCGCTCCTTTCGGAGCCGCCATTCTTCGCGGCTGACCGTAGGGAAAGGACATTCTGTATGTCACATCACTTCGATACCAGACTGGCGAGGGAAGACCCGAGCCTCAACCTCTGCGACTTCTATCTCTTTGACGGCCCACCGGGCAGGACAGTGATGGCGATGACCGTTAATCCGGATGTGGGATTGTCGGCTCCGGATACGCTTCATCCAGAAGGGCTCTACGCGTTCCGGTTCGACCTGAACGGAGATGCGAGGGAAGAGGTTACGTTCAAGTTCAGGTTTGGTGAACCACGACACGGAGATGGCAGGGAGCATACTCACATTCAGCCGTTTGTAGTGCGGAAGGCGACGGGTGAGGATGCTCTTCGTGGTGACGCCGGAGAGAGTCTGGTTGAGGGTGAAACCGGTTCCGTCACGACTGATTCGGATCTTCGTGCGTATGTTGGGATTGCTCCGGATGTATTTGCGGCCAATGCTGGATTCCGCACATTTATGACTGCTTTCTATCAGGACCACCGCTACGATGGGGACGCCTTTCTGCATCAGCAGAATCCCTTTGCGAGGCGGAATGTTACGGCGATTGTGCTGGAAGTGCCGAGCGAACTGATTGGGAAGGGAAAAATCCACGCATGGGCGACGATCTCCCTCTTTGGCCATGCGCCGGAGGTACAAGTTTCGCGTTGGGGCCTGCCTATGGTTACGCATCTCTTCCTGAACGACCCGAGCGATCAGGAGGTGAAAGAACAATTCAATGCGTCGGTTCCGTCTGAAGATCTGGAGCGGTTTGCGAAGTCGATCGCGGATGTTGCGGAGAAGATGACGACCTATGCCGGTTCGGCGGCGGACCCGGGTAAATACGGGAAGCTGATCGCTGCACGGCTTTGTCCCAACACGTTGCCTTATGAGCTTGGAACGTCCGCCGCATTTGAGGTGGCCAGCTTCAATGGACGCGCGCTCGGCGACGATGTGCTGGATGTGATGTTGACGCTGGCGGCCAACAGGCCAATTGCCGATGGACTTGCTCCCGACCGCCGGCGCATTCGCAAGGATTTCCCGTATTATGGAGCGCCGTATACGGCGGAGGAGCAGGTCGGGGTGACGCCGATGCCGCGCCCGGCTAAGAAGTAGGCGGGAAGCGACGCTCGAGAATGATGTTTGGGATCAGGGCGCTTCCGTGGGCAGCTGGTATTCGAGATCGTTGCTGTGCTTGCCTTCGGCGATGATCGGAAGCCAGGGAGGGGGCGCGGGGAGGGAACGGCCCAGCATCAGTCGGTGCCAAATCGCCAAGTCACTCATCGAAGTCGGATAGGTCCTCAAGAGTCGGCTCGTCGGAAGCGGTCCATCAACTGGCGGAAGGCGGCTGCCACAACTCCACCCGGTTTCCTTCCGGATCGGTGAACCAACATCTTAGTTATAAGCCCGGTTCGTTAAAGACTGGCGCGTTTGTGAGTACTCTATCGCGCCGTTGGCGCGTGAGCATCCTATTCAGGTCAGCTTCAAGCCTGCCGATTTTAGCGCGGTATCCTGGTGGATCTAGCGGAGGGGCGGTCGCGCTTTCCCGCCTCTGGCTTGATTACACTTCGTTTTCCATATGCGATGAATTGCTAGCGCAAGGCGTTAGTTAAAGCGAAAATTTTCGACCAACTTAAGGTCAACAGCCGATGTGTCGACCTGTGAGAAGATAATCCGCGTGCCATCGGGTGATACGGCGAACCCCGGGTCACCCTGGGGTGGCAGACCGGCTAACTCCGCGACTCTGGACACCCGCTTACTCGCAAAATCGAAAAACTCTATTGCCGGGCGTGGGCCGGCCTCCGAAACGTAATAGACTCCACTCTTCGACAAAGCCCAGTCCCCCCAATATTCCGGAGAAAGATCCGCAAGTATTCGAGTTTCATCACCGCCGCCAGTTGGCATCCGCCAGATCCCGGGCTCGTTATCTTTGGCGTAGTAAAGATATCTGCCGTCTGACGACTCGAATGCCGCAAAGCCGCCATGCTGCGTGACTCGCGAAGGCTGTCCTCCGGTTGCCGGAACCTTCCAAATCTGTGCGGCGTCGCTGCGGTTGGATGAAAAGTAAACGAACTTTCCATCCGACGACCAACTCGGGACCTTGTCTTCGGACTTGCCATCGGTGAGCGGTACCGGGCTGCCGCCCTCGGCGCTGATCATCATCACCTCGCTATGACCGGTTGGCCGGGAATCAAAAACTATCTGCTTGCTGTCTGGCGACCATCGCGGCATACCGCTGACTACCTTGAGAAATGTCAATTGTTGTGGCTCCGAACAGTCGGTGACGTCACATGTCCAAATCTCGTTGTAGCCGGAGCGCCCTGATGTGAAAGCCAGTCTTTTGCCGTCCGGCGAGAACTGGGGACCATTGTTGTAGGCCGCGGAAAAAAGAAATTGACTTGGGCCCCCGGTGATCTTACGGCCAACGTCAGAGAGAGCAATGCTCCACAGGTTCGGATGGATCAATCCCTGAGTGTAGGCAAGCCGGTCACCCTTACGCGAAATTGTTGGGCCTGTGGCGATAGCACCTCCCACAGGTAGTCTTTCGGGCTCGCCACCCGCGAGGGAAACAGCCCAAAGCGACAGGCCGCCATCGCGGTGGGAGGAGAAGATGATTTTCTTTCCGTCGGCACTCCAGGTGAGACCGGCCACATCGGCCTTGTCGAACGTCAACTGGCGAGCAGGGCCGCCCGATACCGCAACAGTGTAAACGTCTGGCGTCCCCTCCCCGATGATTCGTATGAACGCTATCGATTTCCCATCGGGTGAGAACACCGGATCCGAATCACCAACGATATTGCCTGCGGGGAATGTCAGCTGGTGCGGTTGCAAGTCTTCTATAGACATGAGGAACAAAGCGAAAGGAGTGTCTGGTGAGTTCTTTTCGCTGAAGACCAGAACGGGAGCCGCGGGTGACCAACCCAGGCCATTGCAACCTACCGTATTCCGGAGCCTCCTTTCAGGTCCGCCGAGTGAAGGCACGAGGAAGATGCCCTGGTCTTCGCCGGAGCATCGCATGAACGCGATATAACGGTCGTCCGAACTCCAAACGTCACAACACACGAAACCGCTGCTCTGGGTGAGCTGCAACGGCCGATCGGTGCCAATGCGCTTCACGTAAACATCGGTCCGGTTACCCGAATTTCCATCCCAGACAAAGGACACCTGCTCACCATCAGACGAGAAGGCGGCCTCAGTTTCGGCTCCCGGAAGACTGGTTAACGGAACTGTCGTCATGGGAGGGCGGGCGGCCGACCGGCGGAAGATATAACCCGTAGACCCAAGTCCGAGTAGGAGAGCGATCACCGCAAGCGACAACAAAATCGCGCGGCCGGGAAAACGGAACATCCACCTCGCATCTGTCCTTTGGTTTGAACCTGATTGTGAGACCGCCGGCAGACTCTCAGCTGCGGCAGAATGGTTTCCGTTCATCCATTCCACGGGCGCGATGAAACGATAGCCCCGGCGCGGGAGCGTCTCAATCAGCGGACTCTGCGCTCCCGCGTGGCCGAGAGCTTCACGCAGCTTGGCAACCGCTTTGTTCAGGCCGTGATCGAAATCGACAAAG
>JABCZC010000035.1 GCA_013289875.1 Acidobacteriota bacterium
CAGCCCTATATGAGGCCGCAGAAGATCCTTCGATCTCCGATCCCGTTCTTTTCAGCATCAGCCTCATCAAGCAAAAGTTCCCTCCTAGCTAGTCGCCATGTTGAGCCGCATCTCCTGACCGATGGCCCAGATAAAACCAGCAAGCTCCCTTGCGATAGCCGCGACGACGACCGTTGGCTTCTTGCCTCGGGCGACCATCGAGCGATAGCGACTACACAATCTGGTCTGTGCCTTCCAAGGCGATATCGCGTATTTTCTTGGGCAATCGGACGAGGATCTCTGCCTTCTCCTTCGCGATGCGTGCGGGGTACTGATAGCTCCACGCGGCTTCTATCAGCATGCGTCTGGCTTCGCGGTTACCGGTCTTGGTGATGCCACCCCGTCGAATCGTTCCGCCGCTGGAATGCTCGGAGGGAACGAGACCGAGGTAGCCCATCAGAAGGCGCGGTGACCCTAGCCCTCACTAGGTCGCGAAGCGCTTCGTGTGTGGTGTCCGGGACCCACACTGGCGTTAGGTCCCCGTGCCGGTGGAGAATAGCCAACTTCTCAGAATCTCGTCGGTCAGTCTTGATCCGCTCGCCGGGCCTACGCGGGATCATCGACGGTGCGGCCACCGTGCACTTGTGCCCGAGGCCTGTCAGTTGGCGATGGATGGACCCGCGCATTCTCAGCATGATTCCAGCGGCTATATTGCATGGCTGCGATTCCGTACGAAAGCACAACGATCCCGACCACAAACACCCCCGTCGATTTGCTGAGGGAGAAAGAACTGATCGAGAAGCGCGGCACAGGTGCGGGCACTCTGTTGCGTTTTGCGCGGCTGTGTTTGCCCATATCGCTCCCCCAGTATCACACGCATGTGACCGCGAGTCGCGGTTCTGAGCGTAATGTCGGCATTATGGAAGTTTCGACCCGGTTCCACGAATGTTCCGGATTGCCGGTGATTCGATCGCTACATTAGGCTCGGGGAACGCGGGGATGCTTTTGGGGTCAGATTCGAGATTTGGCTCGCCCACTGACCTGAATTAAGGAGGGTCATAGAATGCCTCATCGAGGAACGGCAGTACCGTCGGACTTCCCAGAAATACAAAAAGCTGCCCTCGAAGCGATTGCACCGATTCGCCCGGCAGATGAGAACACCAAAGCGCGGAAAGATACACTTTTCAGTGCAACGAGGAGCAGGGCTGGACGGATGCTCCCTGAGTATTACCTCGTGTATTTCTTGCTCGTCGAACTTCTCGGTTTCCGTAATCTTGGAAAGTTCGAAAAGCTTGCGTGGTCTGTCCCGATCGATTTCGGAGGTAAAGCATATCTCATCGAACATCGGAAGTTCGGGGTCGGTATTTTCGTACAGGACCCCGAGATCGACGAGCCAGCTTGTGAGGAGATCGTCAAGCTGATCAAAGAAGGAGTAAAAACGGCAAAGCCGTTCTTCGTCTGGCTTGCGGAACAGGCGGTTAGCAAGTCAAAGCTGAATGTGGTGAATGAGAGCAGAGGTCTATTCAGCCGCTATCAATATTTTCTAAAGACGTACAACGACATTCATAACGAAGCGGATCGACGGTCAGAGGAACGAATCGTCGAACAACACAGCGGCAGTGGCGGCACGAAGTGGACTTCCGTGTCGTTTCCTGCTGCTGAGCTTCGGACACAATCGCAATGGATGGCCCAAGCAGCTATCGACGCTTTCTTCAGTTGGACTGAGCATGTGTTTATCCATATTGCGATTCTGACTGGCGAGGCAAAAACAGGCCCGGACGTTGCGAAGCTTGCCGTTTCACCTTGGTATAAGAAATTCGCCTCGGCCCTTGATTTAGGCGATGGCCACACAAAACAGCTGTACGAGAAGCTCGCAGCCATAAAAGAACAATTGCGCAATTTCATGGCACATGGAGCTTTCGGGAAGCGCGGTGAAGCATTCCACTTCCACTCCGGGGCTGGTGCAGTGCCCGTCCTTCTCACTGAAGAGAGGGGGAGCTATGGAGTCACCATTGATGGTGGGATCGCCTTCGACGAATCCAGCGCCCTCAAGGTGATCGACCAATTCATCGCCCACCTTTGGTCAGGAAAACGCGAGCCTGCTCGTATCTACATACAGGAGTCAGGACTCCCGCTCCTCCTGACGATGGCGAGCGACGGTACCTACTTGAGCGCAATGCGATCGACCGATGAAATGGAGGAGTTTGTCGACGGTTTGAGTCGACAATTTGATGACGCGGCAAACATGGATTGGTGAGGCCCATTCAGTCCCCGACATCCCGCTGAGCTATTTGTACCGGGAGCCTCACCCTCCTGCCCATGTCCTCGTCGAGGTTGTCCCGGACCCCCGCACCTGCCGAGTAGGCTAGGGAGAGCGCTGGCATTTCCCCGCGCTAATTCAAATGATCGGGCGAAACACTGCGCTTTTTTGAGGGGCGCAGAGCATCAAACACTGCGCCGAAAAGCAAAGTTTTAGCAAAGTTTGAAGAGTAAGAAATAGAGTTGTGGTACACCGCAATCAGCCCATAGACTGGTGCCGAAATCCAAAGCCTGCGCCTTTCAAAAAATTCAGGAAAGATATTTTAGAAATTCCCGACTGCGCCCGGGATGCGCTTTTCGTAGTAATGCAGGTTTATTTTCTATTTTGTAAATCTGCGCCACTGTTTCAGGACTGTGGTTCCGTCAACCCCTCAAAGGCGTCGGTGCCGCAGCGACCGGTGGGGCCCCGGACAACTCTCGAATATCTGGGGACAACTGGACTTTCCTTGTTGCTCGCACTGTAGCTAGTAATATAGCCGAGTGCCTGTGCCCAATTTTGTGCCCAGTGGCGGCTTGTACTGGCTTGTTTCTCTGAGGGCCGCGAAACTGGAAACCCGCATGAATACTGGCTCAACTCAATGTATGCAAGCCGCGCTAAGTTATTGATTCGTCGTTCGCCGTGAACTTAGGATCTGGCGGGGAAACCCGTGGGGGTTCAAATCCCCCCTTTCGCACCAATAAGTTACACCTGCTCCCAGGGATGGGCCCTCAGGCACTGTGCCCAAGGCTTTCGAGGCACTACAATCTCCCCTTCAGCGCATCGTTACATAGCGCATCCACTCAGCGGGGCGAAGAAATTCCGCAGCGCAGGGCGGATTGCGATGATTTCTGCCGCTCGCGTCGCCTGTCCGTCATTTCTATTGTCAATTGCACCAATGGCTTGCTGTTCTATATTTTCGGCTGGACAGGTAAGGCTACGGTTCGTCTGGAATCTTCGCTCGAGCGTTGAGGAGGAGTGGCGCGTGATCTGTCGGAAGTTCATCGGTTTCATGTTCGCCCTCTCTGTTGTGGTGATATTTTCAGCCAACGTTGCGCGAGCGCAATCGAAGACACCGCCGATTATCCCCGCACCAATTTCCTCCAACGCAACAACGGGCACTGTGAAAGTGTCCGATGGAGCAGTCATCTCTTTCCCAAATAACGATCCCGACGCCCAATTTGCGGCAGAATTCCTCACAGCCGTGGTGCAGCGTACACGGGGGATCAAGCTCATGCTGCGTCCCGAGAGCGGCCAGGCTCCGAACCCTGCATTGATTGTGTTTCGTCGCAATCCGGCTGAGCACCCGATGAGGAGAGACAGCTATGATCTGCAGATTTCTGACGAAGGCATCCAAATCACAGCGGCAGATCGCGGTGGATTGCTTTATGGCGCGGTAACCCTCTGGGGCTTGCTGACGGCGGACGGTGCTCGCAACGGTGAGGCCGAATTGAATTGCGGCACGATTTCCGATGCTCCGGAACTCCCTTGGCGTGGCATTATGCTCGACTCCGCACGGCACATGCAGTCCGTTGAATTCATTCGACAGTTGATCGACTGGATGGCGCTGCACAAGCTGAATATCCTTCACTGGCACCTTACAGACGACCAGGGGTGGAGGCTCGAGATCAAGCAATACCCCAAGCTGACGGAGATCGGCGCCTGGCGTAAACTGCCATCCATCACAGGCACGACCACTCGATATGGCGGCTACTACACTCAGGGACAAGTTCGCGGCCTCGTGGCCTATGCAGCGCAACGAAATATCACCATCGTGCCGGAGATCGAGATGCCCGGGCATGCCTCCGCGGCGTTGGCTGCATATCCGCAATTCGGATCGTCGGATGTGCATCTCGCCACACCAGCGAGTGAATACGGTATCTTCCCGACTCTCTACAACGTGAACGAAGAGACTCTTACCTTCCTCGAAAATATTCTGACGGAGGTGATGCAGCTCTTCCCAGGCACATACATTCATGTCGGCGGAGACGAAGCGAAGAAGGATCAATGGAAGGCCTCACCGCAGATTCAGGCGCAGATGAAGGCGCTCGGCATCAAGGATGAGGATCAGTTGCAAAGCTATTTCATTAAGCGCATCGATGCCTTCCTTACAGCTCACGGACGCCGGACGCTGGGATGGGATGAAATTTTGGAGGGCGGCCTCGCATCCAACGCAACCGTCATGTCCTGGCGCGGCATGCAAGGCGGCATTGCCGCTGCGAAGCAGGGGCACGATGCGGTTCTGACGCCAACCCGTCCTCTCTACTTCAACTATCGGCAGAGCGATGCTGCCGACGAGGCTCCGGGGCGATTTGCGCTCAATACACTCTCCGATGTCTATCATTTCAACACTGCCCCAACGGAGCTAACTGCGGAAGAACGAAAGCATATCCTTGGTATTCAGGCAAACCTGTGGACTGAGTATGTGATCACCGAAGATCGCGTGCAATGGATGTTATTCCCGCGAATGGCAGCACTGGCGGAGGCGGCGTGGCTCCCGCCAGAAAAGCGAAACTGGAACGACTTTCTCGCACGACTTGTAGTGCAGAAGAAGCGCTATGAAGCTCTCAATATTCACGATGCACCGAGCGCATTCCGCGTGAGAAGCACAGAGCATTTGAATTCTGGACAGAATCGGGTGTCGGTTGAACTCCATAACCAAACGGGCTTCGGCAAAATTCGATACACGGTCGACGGATCCGCTGTAACCGCATCGTCTCCCATCTACGAGAAGCCGTTCGATCTTTCTCTCCCGTCACGTCTGAGGGCAGCGACCTTTCACGATGGTGAGATTCCCGGAAGCGCCTTCGATCGGGAACTGGATGCGGTGAGCGTACGCCAGCGATTCAGCCAGGATTTGAATTTGTGCGTGAACGATCCATCGATCCAGATGGAGCCAGATCCGCCAGTTCCTGGCGGACCGGTGATGCTTGCAAACTATCAGAACCCATGCTGGATCTACGCCACTGCCGATCTGACCGGAATCAAAGGAATCGCAGCACAGGTTGACTCATTGCCGTATGTATTCCACGACAGGCGTAGCAGGCCGCCGATGCCGCCACAGATTTCCGCCAAAAGCGGCGAACTGCAAGTGCGCTTGGATACCTGCAGTGGAGCTGTCATAGCAACCCTGCCACTGGAACCCGCGGTCGGCCATCGTAACGTCACATGGCTTCATACAGCACTACCGCCTCTGCAAGGAACGCATGATCTCTGCTTAAAGTTTGCAACCTCACAAACCGACCCGCTATGGGTGATCAATCTGGTGCAACTCGAGCCTGCGCAGCAATAAATCCAAATCAGCTACGTCTTTTCCAACAGAGAGGCTGAATCGATGTCCAGAAACATGGTTAGGGTTGCATGTCTCTGCAGAATCGACGCGGGGACTGAAGGAACGACAGGTCCTTCAATGCTGGCTTTGACGGCCGTGCTCTTTCGCTGGTCGGGAACCACCGCAATGATTTCTTTGGATTTGAGAATTTGCTGAACGGACATCGAGATCGCCTGTTGAGGAACCTCATCCAGGGCTGCGAACCAGCCCTCATTTACCTGTTGGCGGCGACAACGAGCGTCCAGGTCTACGACAATATAAGGGGCTTCGGCTTCGAAGTCAGCTGGCGGGTCATTGAACGCCAAATGGCCGTTCTCGCCAATGCCTACGAAAGCAATATCTACTGCACGGAAACTGATTTTCACATTGGCTTCGGCAATCATCTCGCGTGGATCCCGTGCTCCATCCAGCAGGTGATAGTTGCTGATACCGGTCGGATGAATCAGCCTGTCGCGGATATACCGGGCAAAACTGGCCGGATGTTCGATTCCTAAGCCGATGTACTCATCAAGGTGAAAAAGTTCCACGCGCGGCCAGTCAACGGACCGATCACGCGTGAGGTTCTCAAGAAAGGCAATCTGAGATGCACCAGTCGCCGCCACAAGCACAACGGTTTCTTGTACAGCGAGGCGGGATCGGATGGAAGAAGCTGCGAGACTCGCGGCTCCCTGAGCCATTTCGAATGGATTAGAGAATACCTTGATGTCCATCTTGATTCTCCAGTCGGCTCCGAGAGCCATTGAACGACCTCTGATGTTTTGAGGAACGGTGCCTCGAAGCGGCATGAAATGCGTGAAATACTGTCGTGTCTGATCTATGCAAGCCGTGCTAAACTACTGATTCCTTGTTCCGGTGAACTTAAGACCTGCGGGGAATCGCGTGGGTTCAAGTCCCCTGTCGCACGAAGCCGGCCCTTATCGATTTACTGTACCCTTGAAGGCAGTATGAATCCCAGCCATCCACAACCGAAAATTCAGATGGTCAAGTCGCAGGACTATCGCGAGAACTACGCCAACAGCGTTCAGGTGCGCGTCAGCGTGTGGGACTTTTATCTCGCGTTCGGCCTCGTCCACCAGGAATCGCCTGATCAGGTCACCATCGAGAACGCTCAGGGCATCTACATCAGTCCGCAGCAGGCCAAGGCGCTCTGGAACATTCTCGGTCAGAACATCGGGCAGTACGAGCAGACCTTTGGCGCTATCGCACTCGAACCGCAATCGCACCCTCTCCCTATGCCGCAAGGCCCGATCCACTAGGACCCGGCTCTCGCTCTCTACATTTCGGCACAATAAAGATCGTGATGGGCTGCGCGGAAAAGATCGCACTGAGGGGTGCTCGTGGTAGTGCCTACCGCAGGGGCGGCACTACTGGTCGGGCGACGATTGCGTTGAGGTTGGCATTGCTATATTGGTAGACCCTTGCCATGTCGTCCTTAATCACATTTCTCTATCCATTTGGACTGTTCAGGCTGTCAACACCAAGCCTGCCGGATGGGCCGCAGGTCGCTCCAAATACGCAACAGCATTCAACGCCCCCGGAACTAATCCGGGAGCCATCCGTATCCCCGAAAGGAATTGTTTTTTAGCACTCGATAGAAATTTGTCCGGAGGTGCGCTACTCACACGTTTAACAGTCGCAACATCGAATACCAACTCTGTACCAGGAGAATCACAATGAGCGAATTCCTGTTCCTGTATCGTGGCGGAGACTCGTCCGGCTCCGCCTCTCCCGAGGAAATGCAACAAACCATGCAAAAATGGGTCGCATGGATGAAGGCGCTTGGCGACGGCGGCAACCTGAAGGCGATAGGCAATCCGCTGGAGCCGTCGGGGAAAGTAGTCAAAGGCAAACAGAAAAGTGCCGTTACCGACGGCCCGTACGCGGAAGCCAAAGACCTCGTCGGCGGCTACACTTTAGTGGAAGCCGGGGACATCAACCAGGCGGCAGAACTCGCCTGGGGCTGTCCTATTTTCGAAACAGGCGGCTTTGTAGAAGTGCGGCCCATCAGGCAGATTAATATGTGATGGAACCCCGCGCGGTCGAGCTCGACGAGCATCTTTTCCGACATGAAGCCGGGCGCATGGTCGCCGCGCTCACCCGCATCTTCGGAGTCCACAACCTGGCGCTGGCGGAAGACGTCGTGCAGGACGCCTTCTGCCGCGCGCTGGAGGTGTGGAAGTTCCGCGGAGTGCCGGAGAATCCCGCCGCATGGCTCATGGCAACCGCGAAGCATCGCGCCATCGATGTCCTGCGGCGAGAACGCACCGTGCGCACTTTCGCCCCCGAACTTGGCCGCATGCTCGAGAGCGAGTGGACGCTGGCGCCGGCCGTTCACGATCTCTTCGGTCCGAACGCGATTCAGGACGACGAGCTGCGTATGATGTTCTCCTGCTGCCATCCCCGGCTCCAGGAGCCGGCGCAGATCGCGCTTATTCTCCATATTCTTTGCGGCTTCAGCGTAAGGGAAGTTGCGAGCGCCTTCCTGAGCAGCAAAGCCGCCATCGAGAAGCGCATCACGCGCGGGAAGAAAGTGCTCGCCGGCTCAAAGAAGCTCTTCGAGCTTAACGGCGCCGGAGACTTCTCCGCCCGTCTCTCCGCCGTTCACCGCGCGCTCTACCTGCTCTTTAACGAGGGCTATCACGGCGCATCGGCCGAATCTGCTGTACGAACCGAACTTTGCGGGGAAGCATTGCGGCTGGCTGGGCTTTTGCGGCGGCATCCTCTTGCGTCCACTCCGGCAACACTGGCCCTTGGAGCGCTGATGTGCCTCCACGCAGCGCGACTGCCCGGACGTGTCAACGCCTCGGGCGATTTAAATTCGCTCTTCGAGCAGGATCGCTCGCAATGGGATGCGAATCTCGCCGCTGAGGGTCAGCGGCTGCTCGATCTCTCCGCCAGCGGCTCGGAGCTGACCGAGTATCATGTTGAGGCAGCAATTGCCTCTGTTCACGCCCGCTCACTCAGCACAGAGGACACAGACTGGGAGCGCATCGTTGCCCTCTACGATACGCTGCTGGCGATTCGGCCTTCGCCGGTGATTGCCCTTAACCGTGCCATCGCCATTGCGCAACATCAGGGTCCCGAGCGCGGACTCGAAGCGATACAAGCCATTGCAGATCTACATCGTCTCGCCGATTATCCGTTCTATCCCGCAACACTCGGCGAGCTTGAGCTGCGCAGCGGAAGACCCGAGATAGCCTGCAAACACTTTCACACCGCTCGCAAGCTCGCGCGCAATCCGATGGAGCGGCGATTCGTCGAAAGGCGCATCGCCGCGTGTGGCAACTGATTCGCGATGATTTCGAGTGGGTAGCACAAGCAGCGCTTGGGAGTTAATGTCAATGGGGCGCTTCTTTGCCGGAATGAAGAACAGCGCCGGCTGGTCGGGAGAAAGGGTCAGATTGAACCGTGATATATTTCGTTGATTTCATCAAGACCCTGGTCGTCACTTTCATCACGTTGTTTCCGATCGTGAATCCGATCGGTGACGCCCCCATATTTCTCAGCCTGACCCGACGCTATCCAGAGTCGACTCAGGAAATTCTTGCACGCAAGATCGCCGTCTACGGATTCGCGATCCTTGTCGTTTCACTTCTGGTTGGCAGCGAAATCCTCGCCGCCCTGGGCGTGAAGCTGTTTGTAGTGCAGCTCGCTGGCGGCCTTGTGGTGGCAGCCACAGGATGGAACTTATTGAATCGACAATCCGGCGAATCTACCGAGAAGGGGGAGCCGGCGACACTCGAAGACGCCCTGGCGCACGCCTTTTTCCCTTTGACCCTCCCGCTCACCGTGGGCCCAGGCTGCATTTCGATCGCGGTCACATTGGGGGCCCATCTCAGGCGTCAAACAGGACCCGGATTCGACCATGGCTACCCGCGCCGGCTTCTGGCTGCACTAATAGGAATGCTGCTCATCTGCATTACGGTGTACATCTGCTACGCAAACGCCGAGCGCCTGATACGCGTGCTCGGCAAATCGGGCACCGACATCCTGATGCGTCTGTCTGCGTTCATCCTCCTCATCATCGGCGTGCAGATTATGTGGAATGGTCTGAGCGTCGGCATACAACAGATGATCCAGCACTGATAGTCCCGAATGGGGCCGGCAATCTCGTAGAGTTGATACACTGTCGCGTGTCCGATCGCGACAAGTCGAGCGCCGTTCGCCAACGCCATCCATTTTCCATTTGGGCTGTCTTCCCGGCGATTTTCCTCGCGGATCTCCTGACCCATTGGCCCCTGTTGCGGCTCCCCTACTACTGGGACGAAGCCGGCTATTACATTCCCGCGGCACTGGACTTCTTCCGGACCGGTTCGCTGATCCCGTTCTCGACGCTTTCGAACGCCCACCCGCCGCTACCTTCGATCTATCTCGCCGCTGCCTGGAAGATTTTCGGCTTTTCTCCCACGATTACTCGCGTGGCTATGTGCTGCGTCGCGTCGCTGGCGCTCACAGCAACCTGGAAGCTCGCGCTTCTCACCACCGGTAGACAGCCGGTCGCGGCAGCCACCGTCGCCCTCACAGCCATCTATCCTGTGTTTTTCGCGCAGAGTTCGCTGGCGCATGCCGATCTGTTCGCCGCAGCCGCAACGCTGTGGGCGATTGCCTTTCTGCTGGACGCCGGGAGAGCCAACTTATGGGCCCCTGTGGTCTGCTTTTCGCTGGCTGTACTGTCAAAGGAGACGGCGATCGTCACTCCACTCGCACTCGCGATCTGGGAATTGTGGCTTGTTTTCCGAAACCGCGATCGAAAGCATCTCGGCCGTGCTGCTGCTCTCAGCCTGCCCGTTGTGCCGCTCAGTCTCTGGTATTTCTATTACTGGCATCGCACCCGCTTTGTTTTCGGAAATCCGGAATATCTGCGCTACAACGCTACCGCGACGCTTACGCCCTTGCGCGTGTTGATCGCCTTTGCCCATCGCCTGCTTCATATCACTGCGCACATGAACCTTTTTGTGCCCGTGCTGCTCATGTTCGCCTGCATGCTGCTGCCGCCGCTCAAAGAAGAGGACGGCGCAACCCGGCCGCGCATTTCATTTGACGACCAGGCTTTCTTCTACGTCGTGATCCTTGCGAACCTGATCTTCTTCTCGATCCTTGGGGGCGCCTTGCTCACGCGGTATCTGCTGCCTCTCTATCCGTTGATGATCCTGCTGTGCGTCAACACTTTCCGCAGGCGCTTGAAACAATGGCCGACACTGGTTGCTCTGAGCGCAGCAGGATTCATTGCAGGATTGTTCGTCAACCCGCCGTATCGCTTCGCGCCCGAGGACAATCTCGCCTATCGTGACGTGATCCTGCTCCATCAATCAGCCATCGCGCAAATTCTTCAGCGCTACCCGCATTCCATGGTGCTGACGGCGTGGCCCGCCACCGATGAACTGTCCAAGCCCGAGTTAGGCTACGTTGAACAGCCCATTCCTATTGTTGCCATAGATAATTTTTCCTTTGCGCAAATTCAAAGAGCCGCTCAACTCACCCAGCCATATACCGCCGCCCTGATTTTCTCCACCAAGTACGACCCGCCGCGCCTGCCCTTCAGCCTTGGACGCCGAAATGAAGCGATCGATACGCGCTTCTTCGACTTCCACCACGACCTCATGCCAGCTGTGATCGCCCGTTTGCTGGACGGCGCCGTCACCTGGCAGGCGCAGCGCAAAGGACAATGGGCGGCTGTGCTGCACTTCGATCGCCCACAGGAGGCCAGATTCCTCGAGCACTGATTCGCAAGCGCGCCAACTATAATCCGGGGTGTGCGGTTCATTCCTCGATTTCTATCGTTTCTCCAGGTCTCCCTCGTCTTCTTTTCCGGAATAGCACACGCCCAATTATCTTCGCCTAACCCGTCTACAGACCCGTCCGCTGACCCGCAAACGCATGGACGGCTGCTTCTAGTGCTGCCTTTTGAGAACCACTCCTCGCAACCCAACCTCGATTGGATTGGGGAAGCAGCCGCCGATGTTCTGAATCGCCGCATGGGAGCAGCCGGCTTTTTGAGCATCAGCCGCGGCGACCGTCTTTACGCGCTCGATCGACTCGGGCTTCCTCAGTCGTTTCAGCCGTCCCGCGCCACCACCATTCGCATCGCGCAAACGCTCGACGCCGACTCAGTGATCCTCGGATCCTATACCGTCACCAGTGACCGTCTCTCAGCCACGGCTCAAATTCTGGACGTCAAGGCGCTCAAACTGAGTGCGCCGATTCAGCAGGAGGCCGATCTCAAAAACCTGCTTGATGTCCTCAATAGCCTCTCTTGGCGTTTGGCGCGCCAACTCGACCCCTCCTACTCCGTGGCCGAGCAGACATTCCTTGCTGCCGATGCACCCCTCCGCGTCGATGCTTTTGAGAACTATATCCGGGGCACGATCGCCGAAGCCCCAGCCGAGCGCGTCATTCATCTGAAGGAGGCCGTCCGGCTCGATCCCACCTTTACCCCGGCCTGGTTCGCCCTCGGCATGGCATATTTCGCAAATCAGGATTACGACGAAGCTGCTGCGACTTTCGGCCGATTATCGAAAGACGACCCGAGAGCACTTGAGGCAGACTTCTATCGTGGATTGGCCTTCTTCTATACCGCAAATTACCTGAAAGCCGAAGACGCCTTCGCCTTCGTGAGCATGCGTCTGCCATTGCCCGAGGTGGTAAACAATCAGGCCGTAGCGGCGAGCCGGCGCGGACACGACGGCGTGCCCCTGTTCCAGCAGGCCGTAACCGCCGATCCCAAGGACCCCGATTACCACTTCAACCTGGCTGTCGCTCTGCGCCGCCGCAACGATGTGCAGGGTGCCATTCGAGAGATCGACCAGGAGCTAAAGCTTCGGCCGCAGGACACCGAAGCGCAGACCTTCGCGAATACCCTTAAGGATCCAGGATCGGTGAAAGTGAACCCCGATCGCGGCAAGGCTATCCCGGACGACACCCTTCCCCTCGAGCGCATCAAGCGTTCCTACAACGAAACGGGTTTTCGCCAGGCAGCGTTCGAAATGGAGCAGGTGGAGTCGATGCGGCTGGCATCACTGCCTGCGGCGGAACGAGCCGCAGCCCTGGTGAAAGAGGGCGATCAGTTCATGAGCGGCGGCCTTACTCTCGAAGCCGAACGTCAATTTCAATCGGCGCTTCAGTCCAATCCCTCATCCGCCCTCGCCCATGCCGGCCTGGCTCAGGTTCGCGAGCACAGTGGCGACGCCGAGGCCGCTCGCCAGGAAGCGCAAAAGTCCCTGGCTCTGTCGCCGAATGTGCCCGCGCATTTGGTATTGGCGAGGCTCGACCTGGCTTCGAACCAGCTCGGTGCCGCGGCCACCGAAGTAAGCCAGGCGCTCAAGCTCGATCCCGCAAATGCGAGTGCGCGGGGCGTGAAACAAGCGCTAGAATCGCGAGGACAGCAGGTTCCATGAGATTCGCTCGTCAATCTGTAGTTTCGCTGGTGGCCGGGGTCGCATTGCTGACCGCGATCCATGCGTTCCCGCAAAGCTCCGCAACGAAGCCACAGGTTGTCGTGCTCCACTTGAGCGACACAATTCAGCCGATCAGCGAGGAATATCTGACGCGCGGCCTGAACCTCGCTGCCACAAGTCACTCCGCCGCTCTCCTCGTTCAACTGGACACTCCAGGCGGGTTGCTGGACTCCACCCGTTCCATGGTGGGAAAAATCCTTGCCTCGCCAGTGCCTGTGATCGTCTATGTGGCCCCATCCGGAAGCCGTGCCGGTTCTGCCGGCTTCTTTCTGCTGGAAGCAGCCGACATCGCCGCCATGGCTCCCGGCACCAATGCCGGCGCCGCGCATCCCGTAGTTGAAGGCGCTCAACTCGACGCCGTGATGAAACAGAAGCTAGAGAACGATACGACCGCGTTCCTCCGGTCCTATGTCTCACGGCGCGGTCGCGATACAAACGCCGCCCAGGATGCCGTCCTCAATTCCAAGTCCTATACTGCGCAGGAGGCCGAACAGCTTCATCTCATCGATATCGTTTCACCGAACGACCGCGATCTTCTGGACTCGCTCGATGGCCGCAATATCAAGCGCTTCGACGGCAGGACGGTCACACTGCATACTCGCGACGCCGAGTTACTGACTCTTGACCCAACCCTGCGCGAAGAGCTTCTCGATCGTCTGATGGACCCCAACCTTGCCGTGCTGATCCTCGTCCTGGGGGGCTTGTTGATTTATCTCGAGTTCAATTCGCCCGGAACCATCATTCCCGGCGCGCTCGGAACTCTGCTGGTGCTCACCGCGCTCTTCGCTCTGAACATGCTGCCCGTCCGTTATACGGCTCTGATGCTGCTCGTAGCAGCCTTTACCCTGCTGCTGCTCGAAGCCAAATTTCCCAGCCATGGCGTGCTGGCGTCCGCCGGTATCCTCGCGCTTGTTTTCGGAACGCTCACCCTGGTGGAGGGACCGATCCCGGAAATGCAGGTGCATTGGGCGACCGCGATTGCCTGCGGCTTGGCCTTCGGCCTCATCACCGTATTTCTGGTCCGGATCGCCATCCGGGCACGCCGGAACAAAGTCATCACCGGTCCGCTCGCGCTCATCGGAAACATTGGCATCGCCCAACAGCCGCTCGCCCCACGCGGCCAGATCCTTGTCCACGGAGAGCTTTGGCAGGCCGAGTCCTCCGATCCGGCTGCCGCCGGAGAGCAGGTCCGCGTCCGCTCCGTCGATGGTCTGACGTTGTTAGTGGACAGGATTCCCAACACGGCGCCCTCTTCCAATTGACCGAAATGCCAATGGCCCAATGCGATACAATCGCAGGCGGGTGAAGGCTGATGAGCGGAATTCCGTTACTGATCGTAATCGCGGTCATTGTTTTATACATTTTCAACTGCATCAAGATTCTTCGCGAGTACGAGCGCGGCGTTATCTTTCGTCTTGGCCGTGTACTCCTGCCTCCGAAAGGTCCGGGGCTGATCATAGTCTTTCGTCCCATCGATCAGATCGTTCGCATCTCTCTGCGCCAGGAAGTTCTGGAAGTGCCGCCGCAGGACGTGATCACACGCGACAACGTCACCGTAAAGGTCAACGCCGTCATTACATTGCGGGTGCTCGACCCGGCAAAGGCCGTCATTGAAGTGGCGAACTATGTCTACCAGACCTCCCAGTTCGCGCAGACCACCCTGCGTTCTGTTTTGGGCGAGGTTGAGCTTGATGGTCTGCTTTCGCACCGCGACGCACTGAACCAGCGCATCCAGAGCATCATCGACCAGCGCACCGAGCCGTGGGGAGTGAAGGTGGTCAGCGTCGAAGTGAAGCAGGTCGATCTGCCCGAATCGATGACCCGCGCTATGGCCAAGCAGGCCGAGGCAGAGCGCGAGAAACGGTCCAAGATCATCAACGCTGAGGGCGAATTCGCCGCCGCCCAACGCCTGGTGGAAGCCGCCAATCTACTGGCCCAGCAACCGATCACCTTGCAACTGAAATATCTGCAGACACTTACCGATATCGGCACGGAGAAAAACACCACCGTGGTCTTCCCGTTGCCATTGGAATTGATGTCTCTGCTGGGAAGATTTGCTCCACCAGTGACCCCGATGCCTCCAGTGTCGTCGGCACCGCCACAAGAACCGCTCTGATGGGTTAGACGAGATGATGAGATCCATTCAGGAGCCGGAAGAGCAGGAGCATACCGACACCGAGATCACGCTCGGAATGAGGTCATTGCTGGGCGTTTTCTTCGGCCTGGTGCTCATCTGCGGAGTGTTCTTCGGCTTTGGATATTCGCTGGGACGCGGCAACTCCGGTTCTTCAAAACCGTCGACGCCGCCTTCTAGGCCCGTTGCGAAAACGGCTGCTCCAAAGCCAGCAATATTGCCGATGGGAGAGCCTAAGACAAATGAAGATAATTCATCCCCTCCCACAACTTATACTCCGGGACCCGACGCCCGCGAGCCGGCAGCTACTTCTCCACGGACGCCTAAACCCTCCGCCAGTGTCATCAAGCCCGTCACCGCTGAAAGTGCGGACAGCACACTGTCTACGCAACCGAAACGGCCTTCGGCGATTGGAGCCGGTGTAAATCCTGCGGCTGGGTTGGCTGCAACAGCGTCTCCAGCGTTAGCAGCGTCTCCGCCCTCGACGACTGCGCAACCGTCCACTCCGACAATGGTTCAGATCGCAGCCGTCTCTCGCCAGGAAGACGCCGATGTTCTAGTCGCTGCTCTGAAGAAGCGCGGATACAACGTGATCGTGCGCAACGAATCCAGGGACAGCCTGCTCCACGTCCAGATCGGCCCTTTTGCCACTCGAGATGAAGCAAAGGCGATGCGCTCAAAACTGCTCGCCGACGGCTACAACGCTATCCTCAAGTAGCGGAGGCGACCCACATCCATTCCGGAAGCCCCGATTCAATAGCGCCTCGCACCGCAGCCAGAAGATCTTCGCGCGTGGGGTAGTCTTTCGGATCGAGCGGCGCATGAAAGGTCACGTGAGCTGTGTCCGGATAGATGCGCATGCTGCCTTTCTTCATCATGGCCTCTGTGCCCCAGATGGAAACCGGCACCACGGGCGCTCCCGTTTCCATCGCCAGATAGAACGGACCTTTCTTGAATGGCAGGAGCCGCCCATCCCGCGATCGCGTCCCCTCGACGAATGAAGTGATATTTATTCCGGAGGCAAGCACGCGAGCTGCGAACGCAACGCTCTCCTTCGCGCTCTCCACGCGGCCGTCGCGATCCACAGGGATGAAGTTACCCAGCTTCATCGCATAGCCAATCACCGGAATCTTTGTCAGCGATCTCTTCACAAAGACGGCTGTCCTGCCCGGCACCAGCGGCAACAACAAGGGCGGATCGAGATTCGAGACGTGGTTTGAAAGAAAGATGTAGCGCTTCTCCGGATCGAGCGGCGACCGCCACTCAGGCTCAATGCGAATGCCGGCGGCACGCAGCCCGGCATGCATGATCCACATCGTCCATCGATAGACCATGCGGATATCGCCGGAGATGATCGTCCACGGCAGACCGATCAGGGCGGCCGGAATCCCCAGCAGGTTGTAAACGAAAAGCAGGGTCAGGGCTGGAAGCATCGTGCCTGCCCTCCGCGCGTCGCGCCGAGTTCACGCAGCCGTAGCGGCAGCTTGTCGTAGATCCCGTCGAAGCCGCCATTCGAAAGAATAGCCACCACGTCGCCGGACCTCAATTCAGGGACAATAGCTTCGACAATCTCGTTAGCGTCTTTCAGCAGCACAGCGTCATGGCCCTCGGCCTTCAGTGCCTTCACTACCGCATCCGGATGCAGCCTCTCGTTCTGGGGAATGCTCTCCAGCTTGAACACGCCGGCCATGACCACCCGGTCGGCAAGCGACAGGCAGTCGACCAGCTCGCGCTCAAACACGTTTCGGCGCAGGGTGTTCGACCTCGGCTCCAGAATAGCCCAGAGCCGCGCGCCGGCGTGCGATGCCCGCAATGCCTTGAGCGTTTCCCGGATCGCCGTCGGGTGGTGCGCAAAGTCGTCGATGATCGTTATGCCGTCAACTACCGCACGCACTTCAAGCCGCCGCTTCACGCTCCGGAAAGTGGCCAGCGCCTCGGCGATGGCATCGATCGCGATGCCCTGTCCTGCGGCCAGCGCCGCCGCCGCGGTTGCATTGAGCACGTTGTGCGCACCGGCCATCTTCATCGTGAATTCTGCCCATGGTTCATTCTCGCGCGCAACACGCCAACGCGATTCCGATCCAGCATGTTCCAAACCCTCAACCCGCCAGTGCGAATCCGCTTTGAACCCATACCTCTCAACCCTGCAGAATGCGTGGCTGACGCACTCATCCGCATTCGGAGTGCCATCGAAGGCCACAATCCTGCCCCGCCTGGGCACCAGGTTTACCAGGCGCTTGAACGCCGTCTTCACTGCCTCGAGGTCGCTGTAAATATCGGCGTGATCGAACTCCACATGCGTCAAAATCAGCGCATCCGGAAAATAATGCATGAACTTCGGCCCCTTATCGAAAAAGGCCGTATCGTACTCATCGCCTTCCAGAATGAACGGCCGTCCTCCCCCGAGTTGAAAACTCGTGCCGAAATTCTCCGCGACGCCGCCGATCAGGAACGAGGGCTTCAGTTCCGGATGCTCCTTCGTCGCGACCTCGTAAATCCACACGAGCATGCTCGTCGTGGTCGTCTTGCCATGCGTTCCGGCGACGACCAGCGATTCTCGTTCCGGCAGGAACTCCTCATGGATCACCTGGGGCAGCGACGTGAATGGAATTCTGTGATCGAGCACGTACTCCAATTCGACATTGCCCCGTGACATCGCGTTGCCGACGACCACCAGGTCCGGACGCGGATCAAGATTCTTCTCCGAGAACGGCTCTGTGATGGGAATATTCAGGCTGCGCAACAAGTCGGACATCGGAGGATAGGCCGCCTGGTCCGAACCAGTAATACGATGCCCCTTCAACTGCAAGAGCCCGGCGAGCGACGCCATCGCGGTCCCGCAAATACCAATCAGGTGAATATGCTTTCTACCTTGCATCAGACCTGCACCGCCGGCTCCAGATAACGCAGTGCCGGCTCATCCTCTAGAGTCAACTCCGCTTCAATGCCCAACGGCAGCGTCACGTTACTGCGCGAAACATGGCCTGATCGCAGCCCGATGGCAATTGGCCCTTCAAACCAGTCGAAGACGCGAAGAATCACCTGTTCAACCAGATCTGCGCCGGTCCCATGTGAGACGCACTCAAGCATCTCGCCGAAGATCAGCCCCGTAACGCCGTCGAATTTGCCGGCCAGCAGCATTTGTCGCAGCATCCTGTCGACCTGATACGGCTTCGCCGCAACATCTTCCATGAAGAGCAGCTTCCCTTCGGTCTGCGGCGCAAAGCGTGTGCCCAGAGCAAACGTGAGAATGCTCAGGCATCCTCCGTACACCACTCCCTGCGCACGGCCAGGCTTGAGAATCCGCAACCCTTCGTCTGCACCGGCCCCAACGATGCTGCCGGTCAGCGCTGCCTCGAAGCTCGGGTCGTGTACTCCGCCTTCGCGATAGAAGTCCGCTGCCACCATCGGCCCGTGAAAACCTACAAGTCCCAACTGATCCAACAGCCAGGTCTGCACTGTCGTCAGATCGCTGTATCCAAAAAATGGCTTGGGATTGGCGCGAATCACATCCAGGTCAAGATCTTCGAGCAGGTAGTTCGATCCGTAACCGCCACGAGTACAAATGATCGCGTGCGTCGCTGGATCAGAAAAAGCCTGATGCAAATCGTCGAGGCGCTCAGCGGCGGTCCCCGAAAAGAACAGCGGCTCCTTGCCCAGAGCATGCGCTCCGGCAGCAGCGTCGAAACCCCGTTTCCGCAGCGCTGCCAGACCCAGTTCAATCCGCTCAGACTTTGCATTGCTCGCTGGCGCGACAACCGCTACCCGTGCTCCGAAGGACACAGCAGCCGGCTTTAGCAAGAGTTTCTTCACCACGCCTCTCCTACGCAGATCAACTCCGCCGGCCCAGTGAGAATCATCTCCGCGTTATTACCAGCCCAATCGATCTGCTGTTCGCCGCCCGGAGCGCTTACCAGTAGATGAGAGCCGCCGCCACGCCGCGCAATGGTTGCCGCTGCTGTCGCACATGTTCCAGTTCCCGACGATCTGGTTGGTCCCACTCCGCGCTCAAAGATGCGGATCTCGATCCTATTTGTATCTATCACATGCACAAATTCAACGTTTGTCTGATCGGGAAAATCTGCATGCGAGCAAATTTCATGTCCCAATGCCTGCCAAGGCAGGCCATGCATGCGAAACGACTCATCTTCGACAAAGATCACAAAGTGTGGATTACCTATCGAGACAACCACCCCCGCCACCTTCGTCCTGTCTGTCAACGTGATCTGCCTGTCGGCGATTACCGGAACACCCATACCCGCGGCGAACTCGCACCGGTTGTCCCGTGCGCTCATCAGTCGACACTCCCGCCGGCCCGCGTCTGTCTCGAGGACAATAGTCTCTCCAGCCGGCACCGCCTTCTGATAAGCCATCCACGCAGCGACGCACCGCGTGCCGTTACCAGATATCTCGGCGATCGATCCATCCGCATTTACCAACCGGATGCGGCCTTCGCGGTCACCCGTCCACTCCAGGAACTCCACCCCGTCGGCGCCCACGCTGGTGCGGCGTGCGCAAAGTCTGATTGCCAGTTCGGGATCGCACTCGCCCTCCACGATCAGAAAATCGTTCCCGCAGGCATGAGCCTTGGCAAACCGTCTCATTCCCTTATCCTGAAAATTCATTTCTGCGTGATGCTACCACTCGAGACGCGCCGGTCTGAACGGTAAAAGCGTGCGCACGGTTGACCAGTCGAGCACACGATGTTGATCAGGGTGAGACTGTCGGGCTTTGCCGCAACCGCCTGCGCAACACGATCGCTATCGGTCGCGATCACGTAATCCGCGGCCTGTGCCGGGTTCTTGAGCGCGGGTGCCCACTCATAGTAATCCGATTCGTTGATGGTTCTCTTGAGCGCAATTCCCGCCCGCTGAAACGCCCCGACGTGTTCGGAGGTATAAGCGAGAATTATGCTGTTCGGAGGTAATGCCGCTAGAGCATTGGCATACGCCACCTCGTACTGAATCCGGGTGCGTGAGTTCGCGATGGCTTCATCCAGCACCAGCGGTCTGGCGCGCAGCAGTAAGGCGCTATTCGCAACGATGAGCACCGCCACGGCCGCCGGAATCCATGGAGCCACACTTGGCCTGAAGCGCGCGATCCAGTCGGCTACCAGCCCCACCAGGAATGCCGCTGACAAAGCAAAGACCGGCAGCATCTCCATGCCATAGCGCGTGTTGTACCAGGAGTGCGGCCACCAGAGCGGGACGAAGATCGGCACCGATCCGTACGCGACCGAGTAGGAGTAAAAAGGCAGCGGAAGCCACAGCAGCATGGCTGTCATCGCATCCTTGGCACGCCATCGGATCGCTGCCAGTCCACTGCCTGCCACCGATAAGATCAGCAGCAGATTGGCGAACCGCAGCGGCACTGCTCCCAGTTCCGCGGCCTTAAGAAAGTACAGGGCCGCCACCGGCATGCTATGCCAGCCCGGATAATGTGGCGCTCCCGGCGTGGCCGTCCGCAACTCAATCGCCTTAGCGGAATAGGGTCCGCGCAAAAAATCCAGAGGGTCGCCGAATTGCCGCGAGCAGTACGCCATCCAGACGAGCGGCGCGACCGCCAGCATCACGGTGAAGAGGACGAATGCCCCGCCCGCCGTCGAATCCCAGCGCTTCCACCGCAGCATCTTGCCAAGAGCCACGAACCACACCAGACACGTGAATATCCAACCGTCATAGCGTGTGAATACCGCGCCAGCAAGAACTATACCCGCGCAAATCAACAGCTTCGCAGCGCGCTTTGTCTCGTCTGCCTCGAGCGCCCGCCCGTACTCGATGATCAGCATGACCGCCCAAATCATCTCCGCAAGAAACAACGGCTCGTTCATCGCCGTCGTCTGCATGTAGAGTAGGCCGGGATTCAGCCCGAAGAACAGAACCGCAATCAATGCGGCTCGTGGGGGCAGCCACAAACGCGCCAGCCGGTAGATTCCCGCGGTTCCCAAAACATATGCTCCCATCGAGGGAAACGCGCCCGCCAGTCCTGACTGCCACCACTCCAGGCGCGCAACGAAAGGCACGAGCAGCAGATGAGGCAACGGCAGCCAGACCGAGCCGAGTTGCCGAAGCCCTGGGTTGATCGAATCGATGATGCGTCTCGCGATATGGAGATGCGCGACTGCGTCTCCGTAAAGCAGCATCAGACCACGCGAATAGCTGAAGGCGAGCGCGAAAAAAGAGATCAGCAACGCGCTCCATGCAATGACAAAAGTCTCGCCCCGTAGCGCGAGGCGTTCCGTTTCGGCCTCAGTCAAGGTGCGAGAGTTCGCGGAAGAGCGCAAAGCGTTCGTCAATCTCCTTCGGGTCGAGCTGTTGCAGGCGTTCGGTGCCGAAGCGCTCCACGGCGAACGAGCCCATCACTCCGCCATAGAACATGGCCTTCTTGAAGATCGCCGGCGTGAGCTCCTTTTGCGAGGCCAGATAACCAAAGAATCCCCCGGCAAAGGAATCCCCCGCGCCTGTCGGATCGACTACTTCCGCCAACGGCAGCGCCGGTGCGCGGAAGGGAAGAAATGTCCGTCTGCCGTCGCCCGCAAACGAGCGATCGCTGAAGAACGCTGTCGCGCCGTACTCGCCGTGTTTCACAATCAGACTCTTCGGACCCATAGCCAGTACCTTTGCCGCGGCCTGCACCAGGTTGGCATCTTTTGCCAGCAACTTTGCCTCGGTGTCGTTGATCAGTAACCCATCCAGGACCTTTAGAACGCGCGTCAAATTTTCACGATGATCGTTGATCCAGTAATTCATGGTATCGCCGCACACCAGCTTCGCCTTCGGCATCTTGCTTCGGACGTCCGCCTGGAGCACAGGATCGATGTTTGCCAGAAACAGATATTCGCTGTCTTGGTATTCGGCGGGAATCTTCGGCGTGAAGCTCTGAAAGACATTCAGCTCCGTGTTCAGAGTCTGCGCTTCGTTCAGATTCTTAAGGTACGACCCGCTCCAGAAAAAGCTCTTGCCCGCGATATGCTCGATGCCGCGGGTGTCGATGCCGCGCCGCGTCAGGATAGCCTCATGTTCAGTCGTGAAGTCTTCGCCGACCACAGCAATCACGCGAACGTCGGTGAAGTAGCTTGCTGCCAGCGCAAAATGCGTCGCCGCGCCGCCTACGCAGCGCTCTGCGCGCCCCGAGGGCGTCTCGATGGTGTCGAACGCTACGCTGCCTACAACCAGAATCGCCATCCGTTATCCTTTCGACGTCCCATTCATATACTTGCCAATCAACAGTTCAAGTTTTTCTCGCGTGGTTGGGGGAATCGCATCCGGATTCGTGAGAATCGTGTACTTGAGGGCGGATGCGCAGGGACAGCTTCTTTCCCTCGGCATGGCTGCGACCGCGGCCTTCACCACTTTGCAGGCGTTAGCTGCATTCTGATTCAAGACAGCGACAATCTGTTCGACCGTAACCGAGTCGTGGCCATCGTGCCAACAGTCGTAATCGGTCACCATAGCCACGGTTGCGTAGCAAATCTCCGCCTCGCGCGCCAGCTTGGCCTCCTGCAGATTTGTCATGCCAATCACGTCCGCGCCCCAGCTGCGGTAGAGATTCGACTCCGCGCGCGTCGAAAATTGCGGACCCTCCATGCATATGTAGGTCCCGCCTGGCTTGCCAATCAGGCCTTCGGCATCGCAGGCAGCGGCGATGGTCTGCGTTACAGTCGCGCACACCGGATCTCCAAACGCCACATGGCCCACGACGCCATCGCCAAAGAAGGTCGAGGCACGATGAAACGTTCTGTCAATGAACTGGTCGGGAATAACGAAGTCCGTCGGCTTATGTTCTTCCTTGAGTGACCCTACGGCAGAAACTGAGAGAATCCGCTCCACGCCCAGCTTCTTGAGAGCGTAGATATTGGCTCGAAAGTTCAGCTCCGATGGCAGAACCCTGTGCCCGCGCCCATGTCGCGCCAGGAAGACGACCTTGCGGCCTTCCAATTCTCCCAGTACAAAGGCATCACTCGGCTCGCCGAATGGTGTTTCCACGCGCTCTTCGCGCAAGGAGGTAAGTCCGGGCATGGCGTACAAGCCGCTGCCCCCGATGATTCCAATTTCTGCCTGTTGCAAACCGAGCTCCGCCTGAGATTTCGCGAGTAATGTGGAGTAGTTGAGACTTTAGTATAAATGCCCAGCGCCCCGCGTAATCGCGGCTCGCATCACGCCGCACCCGGCAAGAAAATCTACCATGCTGCCCGTTAGACCGTGGTTAACCGGCGTCGCGGCCACGGCCACGTTTTGACTGCTTCCCTGCTGCGCGCCCAGCATCAGAAATTCCAGCTTCCGCGCCAGCGTCAAGTCGAAGCTCTCGCTCACGAAGACGGAATTTCCGTTCGTCGAGATAAGCACCGGCCCTTCATTCGTGTTGTAAATCTGCTCGCTCTGGTCAGCCTCGGCCTTCGCATCGCGTTTCACGCCAGAATACTGCCTGCTTAGCTCGTCGGCATACATCTTCGCGAAGGCGCCGGCCGCGTCCGCCGATCTCCACTGCGAAAGATAGAGCAGGGAAATGGAAGAAGTTGAGTTCTTTTCCGGAGCGTTCTTCTTCTGGACGGCGTAGTAAACACCTCCGGCCCAGGACTGTGTCAGCGCGGCAGCCGTTTGAGGTCCGCCAAAGAGTTCTGCGAGAATGCGCACATCCAGCTGACCCATCACGCCAATGTCGTAGGGCGTGTATTCGCCGTCCAGCAGCGGATGCACATCCGGCATCTTCATCAACGGGACCTTCACCCGTCCCTCGTACGCATGCGGATTCATGATCTCGAAGCTCGTCGCCGGAGGACGGTCCAGTACTCCTCCAAAGGCGCCGGCTGGCCCCTTGTCCTGCAGCAGGTCCACTTCGAACTTCAAACCTTCGCGATACGGAAACAGCAGAGCCTCCTGAAGCAGCAGCGGAGCCCGTTGCAGCACGGGAGAATCGGCATCCGCGCCCTGCTCGTCGGCCTTGCTCTTCACCAGGTCTGGACTGGTCAGGATGCTCTGCCCCATCGGCTTCAGACTGTAATCGACCAAGACCGCCATCGCTTGGCCTTCGAGCACCGCCTCACGCGCTGTATCCTGCTCGTCGGTGGCGACCCGCTGGTTGTCTTCCATGACATTATGCGAGATGTCGTCGTTGCTCTGGTCTTCCCATTTCTCTAGATTCACTCTCTGGTCCTGCAGCGCATGCGTCAACTCGTGCGCCAGGACAGGCTTCTGTGTATCGGGCTCAATCCAGTCCAGCAGATTTACGGTTTTCGTCTTGCTGTCATAGTAGCCCGCAATCTGTTCTTTCAGAAGACTCACAAGAAACGTCTGTAAGTGGAAATCCTGGTCGATCAGACCGAATTTCTTCAGCACAATCTCCGAACGCTCCATGCGCTTGGCGTCCTTGTCGTCTTTCATCTTGTCGATCAGATATTTTTCCACCGCATCGCGGGACGTCAGTCGCCGCTTCACCTTGCTCTTGATGGCGAGCTTCGAGTCGTCGGAGGCGAATTCAAGGATCGTGTCCACGGAAGCGAAGAGTTCCTTAGCCTGGGCCGGCGTCATCCTGCTCTCCGGCTTCTGTTGCTCCGGCTTCTGCGCCTCCGCTTTCTCCGCCTCCCCCTGAGTCTGTTCCTGCGAAGTCTGTTGTGCCCACAAAGGTACCGCTGCAGTCAGCGCGAAAGCCAACATGCCGGCCATGCGCAATCTTTCCAATAATGTCATTCCCATCCCTTCACACGTTTCCGTCTAATGCGAGGCTATAATTTTTATAGAACCTTTGCCATGAGCGCCGTCCCCCAAACCGTTGCTGTACCCCCATCCCCAGTCGTTGCAACGCCTCTGGCCGCGTACCTCGCCGCCAGTGATAGTGCCCTTGGGCTGGCGTCCTACCGTGGCGTCCTGACTCCCAGTGCCTTTCTGGGTGCGGATCAGGAGCTCGTTGCCCTGACTGGATCGGCCGGCATTTACGATCTCGGCTATTCTGCCTTTCTGAAGATCACTGGAAGCGACCGGCTCCGCTGGCTCAACGGAATGGTTACGAATACCGTGCAGTCGCTGGAAGAAAGCCACTGGAACTACAGCTTTCTGCTCAACGCTCAGGGGCGAATCCTCGGCGACGCAACCAATTACCGTTCCTCCGACCACATCCTCCTTCAGACCGATCGTGCACAGATCGCGCGCCTCACTACCCATCTCGACCACTTCGTCATCATGGACGACGTGGAGCTTCAGGAGTTAGACGCATCCACGACCTCGATTGGCATTACCGGACCTCGGTCGGCTGAGATTCTCGGCAGTCTGGGATTCACACTCCCCGGGAAGAATGCCTTCGTCACGGCGACACTCAACGACGTCGAAGTCACCCTGGTTCATGCTCATAGCCCGATCGTCCCGCGCTTTGAGATCTGGCTGCCGACGGCATCGTTGCCTGAAATCTGGGCTGCGCTGTCTGGCGCGGGCGCCATCCCATGCGGCGTCGCGGCCATCGAAGCGTTACGAATTCTGTCCGCCACCCCGCTTTACGGCGTCGACATCCACGAGCGCTATCTTGCCCAGGAAACGGCCCAGACACGCGCCCTTAACTTCGACAAAGGCTGCTATCTTGGCCAGGAGATCGTCGAGCGCATCCGCTCTCGCGCCACCATTCACCGCACCCTTCAGCAGTTCTCCCTCACCGGCGCCGCGCCCGTGCTCGAGCCCGGCCAGGCGCTCCCGCTGAACGCCGAACAAGCTGAAAGAAATCCCGTGGGTGACCTCACCAGCATTGCCCACTATCAGCTTCCTGCATTTACCGGAACACTCGCGCTCGGTTTTATCCGCACCGAGGTTCTGGAGCGCAAATTCCCCATCACATACGGCGACGGCGACGGCGCGGCAACGCCGCTCGACGCACCGCCGATTTAGGCATTGAAGGAAACCTCCATGGCAGAAAAACCACCCTCTTTTACCGTCTCCGACCGCCGCAAATTCACTCAGGATGGTGACCTGCGCGACGAGTCCACCACATCCGAAGCAACAACATCGGCGCCCACAGCTGTCGGCGAGGAGCCCGCTCCGGAGCCACGCCTGGTCACGCCGCCTTCTGCGATCGAAGAAGAAGCCGTGCAGGCTGAAGAAGAAGAACCGATCCCGGAGCCGACGGCGCAGGAATCTGCCGAGCAGCACGCCGCCTATCAGCAGTCGTCGCAGGATATCGACACCATGCTCCGCCAGGCGAATCCCGGCATGGGCGCCTCGGCCGCAGTCACCATGGAACACATCATCCAATCCATGTACATCTCTGCTGTCGTTGCCATGGGAGGAGCCACCGAGCCCGGCCAGAAGCCCCGCATCGACATCATCGGCGCGCGCCAAAGCATCGACATGCTGGCTGTCCTCCAGGAGAAAACCAAGGGCAATCTGACCGAAAAGGAGCAGCGCCTATTACAAAACGCGCTTTTTGAGCTGCGCATGATGTTTTTGGAGATCACCAACGCCATCGCGCAACAGGCGCAGAAGCCGCCCAAGGGGACCAGGTAGCCTTTGCAGGCAGAGATCGTCATCCTCGGCAGCGGCACCTCGATGGGCGTCCCGACGCTGGGCTGCGATTGCAATGTCTGCACCTCGACCGACCCTCGTAATACACGCGGCCGGCCGTCGATCGCCGTTCAGTGGCCCGACTCGAATATCGACCAGACCGTGGTGGTCGACACAGGACCGGATTTCCGCTCTCAGGCCCTGCGCGAAAAAATCCGGCACGTGGACGCGGTCTTCTACACGCACCCTCACGCCGACCATATCCTCGGGCTGGATGATCTGCGCCCACTGAGCTTTCGCCACCCCACCGGGCTTCCGCTCTATGCGGACGATGCCACGATCGCGGTGCTCGAGCGCATCTTCGAGTACACCTTCTCGCCTCACGCGAATTACCCCACGCGCGCCCGCGTCGACCTGCGCCGCCTGAACGGACTGGAGACCGCCGACGTCGACGGGGTTCGCTTTCAGCGTGTGCCGATTCTTCATGGCGATCTCTCAATCGCCGCCTTCCGCTTCGGCTCTGCCGCCTACCTCACCGACATGAGCAGCATCCCCGAGTCGAGTCTTCCCCTGCTCGCAAATCTCGACGTGCTTATCCTTGACGCCCTGCGTCCGCAGCCCCACCCCAGTCACGCCAACGTCGAGCAGGCCCTCGGTTGGATCGAGCGCCTGCAGCCGCGCCGCGCCTTCTTCACCCACATGTCCCACGAGCTCGAACACTCCGAAGCCGAGAGCGAGCTCCCCGCACACGTGCGCCTGACCTACGACGGCCTGCGCATTCCGTTTGAGATCTGACCATGCAAGTCTTCACGTCGCTCGACGCCATTCCGGCCAATCTCACCCGCCCCGGTGATTTCACCCGAACCGTTCTCGCCATCGGCAACTTTGACGGCGTCCACCGCGGCCACCAGGAGATCATCGAGAAGGTTCGCGAACGGGCCCGCCTGCTCGGCGCTCAATCGATTGCTGTCACTTTTGACCCGCACCCGGTGCGCCTGCTCCGCCCAGCCCAGGCGCCGCGCCTCATCACTCCTCTGCCCATGCGCCTCGACCTGCTAGGACAGACCGGGATCGACGCAACCGTGGTGATCCCCTTCACCGAGGAGTTCTCGCGCCTCTCTGCACACGACTTTGCCGCCCGTGTCCTTCATGAGACGCTGCGCGCCGCTGAGGTTCATGAAGGAGACACCTTCCGTTTCGGCCATGGCGCGCAGGCCGGCACCGCTGAGCTGGAGCAGCTGGGGCACGAGCTCGGCTTCGCCGTCTTCAAGCATCATGCGCTTACCGTGCGCGGCTTCCCCGTTTCCAGCTCGGAGGTCCGTCAGCGAATTGCCGCGGGAGATATGTCGAGCGCCCGGGCGCTGCTGGGCCGGCCGTTTTCGATCCGGTGCACTCCCGCGCGGGGGCGCGGCATCGGCACCCGGCTTACCGTGCCTACCATCAATCTCGCGCGGTACGATGAGCTGGTTCCGGCGAATGGCGTCTACGTCACGCGCCTCAAGGTCGGTTCCGGATCGGGCGCGGAGATCTTTGACGCGGTGACGAATGCCGGGAATCGTCCTACCTTTGGCCAAGAATCCTATGCCATCGAGTCGCACCTGCTCAACTATCGTCCCATCGACCTGACTGAGGACACACGCCTTGAGCTGTGCTTCCTCGCCCGCATTCGGCCCGAGCAGCGCTTCGCTTCACCCGAGGATCTTAAGACGCAGATTCTGCGCGATGTCACTCATGCGCAACGCTATTTCCGCCTCGCCAAGTCAATCAAGGAGCAACGGGCGGGCTCACAGACCCCCACCCCCCTCACTTCCGGGCGTTTTTGAGAGTCATTGATTCTAAACGGCTTGCGCGACACTGCCGTCGCCAAGCTTGGGCAACTCGCAGAAAATAAATTGCTTTACGGGCATTCATTGAAAACAGCTGAGTTACAGCCGATCATTGAAATCAGAGACTTTATCCGCGGGTCGTTGATTTCAAAGAGGTTATCGATGCAAATTAAAATGCCCGACAGCGATGGCTGCCGGGCATTTGTCTCTACTTCCATTATAGCTATTTCCGCGCAATTTCCGGCCAAGTCTTTTCGGCGAGCATCAGTTCCAGACGCTCTGGATCGAAGCCGATCATTACCTCTTCACCAACGACGATCGTCGGAGTGGTCCGGCTCTTAAGCGCCGTCAACTCCCGCAACGCCACCGGATCGGCCTGCACGTCCTTGTATTCGAAGGCCACGTTGCGAGCCTTCAGAAACTGCTTCGCTGCGAAGCAGGGCGGGCATCCGGGCTGGCTGTACAGCAGCACACGCTTCATATCTCTAGGGTAACAACTTTTTAAGGAACAGATATTCCTGAAACAAATCAGTAGCGGCGGCCGGGACATCCGACTCGATCGGGCTGTTTTTCTCTTGACAGATATATATATCGATGTATATATATCTTGCTCATGATTGAGGTCGACCCTCATGCGTTTGTTCCGCTCAAGACACAGTGGTTTCACATTCTGCTCTCACTGGCGGGCGGAGAACAGCACGGCTACGGAATCATGCAGGAAGTCCTGCAGCGCACTAGTGGAAAAGTGCGGTTGTGGCCGGCGACGCTCTACGGATCGATCAAGCGGTTAATCGAAGCGGAACTGATCGAGGAATCCGACGAACGGCCCGCGCCGGAATTGGACGATGCCCGTCGCCGCTATTATCGGCTGACGGCGCTCGGCAGGCGGGTGCTCGACGCGGAGTGTGAGCGCCTCCAGGAATTGGTTCGCGCAATTCATGTCAAGCGGGCAATGGTGACGGAATAGCGAGGGTGGCGGAATGAATCTTGCAGCACGCATTTACCAGCGGCTGGCGCAGGCCTTTCCGCACGAATTCAAACTGGCCTATGGCGACGACATGATGCAGCTCGGAGATGACGTCGTCGAAGACGTTGCCAAAAGGGGCGGTGCCCCTGGGCTGATCCGGTTCATCGCAGATATTGCGATTCGCCTGCCCATCGAATACCTGAGCGAGATGCGCCACGATATGCGATATGCGTCGCGGGCGCTGATCAAGTCGCCGGGATTCGCACTGGTCGGGATTGTCTCGATGGGGCTCGGAATTGGGCTGACGACCAACATATACGGGTCGGCATGGACGCTGCTGACCCGGGAGCTGCCGGCAGCGAATGCGAAGCGGTTGGTCACGCCCGAGAAGCCAGTGTCGTATTACTACATCGAGCAATATCGGGCACAAAAGAACCTGTTTGCCGGGGTGGCGGCAATGCAGAACGGCGTTCCCTTCAACGTCGGATTGCAAGGCCAAATGGATGCGAAACCGGAGCGCATCTTCGGACAACTTGTGTCACCTGATTATTTTTCCGTGCTCGGCGTTGAACCCCAGCGTGGACGACTTCTCAGCCCCGAACTTGACAAGCCCGGCGAGGCACCCGTTGTAGTCATCAGCGATCGTTTCTGGCGCACCAACTTTAACTCCGACCCCAACGTTGTGGGGCAAACGCTTCGCCTAAATGGGCAAAATGCGACCATCGTGGGAATCTCACCGAGAAATTTCGAGGGCGCTCTTTCCATGAACCCGGCTGAGTTGTTCGTCCCTGTCACGGTGCCGGCAACGCTCGCTCCGGAGCTCGGGAACGACGTGCTGCATCAACGAAATGCGAAAGAGTTCCAGGCATTGATGTGTCTGGCGCCCGGTGTCACTATCGATGCCGCGGAAGCCGCTCTCGATGGGATCACCCGCCGTCTGGATGAGCAGGATCCTTCAGCGCCAACGCGAGAAGACAAAGCCAAACGTGTGGTCTTGCTTCCGGCGGGCACACGGGCTCCGATTCCCCGGAAAATGAGGCCAGTTATAGCCGGATTCTTTGCTGTGTTGATGGGCCTTGTCATGACCATCGCCTGTATGAACCTGGGAACCATGCTTCTCGCGCGAGGCGCCAATCGCCGGAAGGAGTTCGCGATTCGCCTCTCGGTCGGGGCCAGCCGTTTTCGTCTGGTGCGGCAGATGGTAAGCGAGGGCATTTTGCTTTCGCTGCTGGGCGGCATAGCAGGATTTGCGCTCGCGTATGGTCTCTCTGTATTGAACTCACACATACCACAGCCTGCTGGGGAGCCGCTGCAACCCATCATTGCCCTGGACTGGCGCGCAGCCGTTTTCGCGTTTGCCGTCGCCGTAGTGTGCGGCATCGGATTCAGCCTGGCACCGGCCCTGCAGGCGACGAACGTCAATCTGCTCCCGGCACTCAAAGAGGGCTTGGCGCTTCAGTTGCCAGGTTATCGACGTTTCGGTCTGCGCAACGTGGCCATGGTAACCCAGCTTACGGGGTCGCTCATGCTGCTGCTGATCACAGGCTTCCTGGTACTTGGATTCATTCAGGTAAACAGCATCGAAACCAGATTTAATCCAAAGACGATGGTTCTCCTATCCATCGATCCGGTGCGTGATGGCTACACGCCCGAAAAAGGGCAAGCCCTGTTCGAGAAACTTCCGGAGCGTCTCAGGAGCTCCGGTATGGTGCACAGCTTCGCCCTGGCGGCACAGCCTCCCTTTTCTGTTGTTGACGATGATGGAGACGCCCAACTTACCGCGGACGGCGCGCACGACTCTTCGCGGGTGCAGAAATTAGCGGTCAGGCAAATTGTGGGCGCAGGCTATTTTGCGGTGTTGAACGAGCCGATGCTGACTGGCCGGGAATTCGAGGAGCCCGATCAACAGCGCCAGATCCAACGCAGCCAGACTGACGGAGCAAGAGCTGGTGGAACGGGGGCTGTTGTTTTGCCAGTGGTCCTGAATGAGAGTCTCGCACGTGGGCTTTTCGGAGATAGCAGCGCACTCGGGAAGCGTGTTCGGGACGATAAGCAATCCTATGAAGTGGTCGGCGTGGTCCACAATTTGAAAAATGGCATCGGGATGACCCAATCCATTTATTACGTTCCGTTGTCGCAACGAGATTTCGAGCGGCCTCCATTCGGCGGCATCACCATTCTTGTGCGCTCGAATGCGAGAACGGATGCGCTGAGCGGTATTCGGGGCGTGATTGCCTCCATCGATCCGCATGTTACCCTCTTCAATGTCCAGACGCTCAGCGAATACCTGGAGCGTAGCCGGTACGTCATGCGATCCTCCTTGCGCAACTACGCTAGCATTCGCTTGTTCGGCCTGATACTGTCGGCCATCGGACTCGCCGGAGTAACCGCCTATGCGGTTGCACAACGCCGCAGGGAGATCGGAATTCGCATGGCGCTGGGCGCCCGTCAGACTCAGGTGTTGCGGCTGGTGCTGCGCGAAGGCACGGCTCTGATCATTGTCGGAACGGCGCTTGGATTTCTGGGCGCGGTCGCGATGGCAAAAATACTCTCGGCCCTGACCAGCTTCTTTGCCGATGCATTCAAGGTCGGAACGACCGATCCGCGCCTGCTGGTCGGCGCGCCGCTGCTGCTGGCCGCAGTGACCCTGTTTGCCTGTTACGTGCCGGCGCGTAAAGCGGCGAAAATCGATCCCTTGCAGGCTCTGCGGCAAGAGTAGAGCGATCATCATTTCGTCTGGGCGCAGATTCAAGCCTGCGCGTCTGGGAGACTGCGGCATGCGCGCTCTGTCCAGATTTGAACGCCGGTGTTCGGTCCTGAGAGGTAGAAACTCTGGCTTCCCAGCAAAAGCACCTGCAAATCAATCACTTAGATTCCGTACTACTCGCTGATTCCTGGCCGGTGAAGTGCATGAAAAAGTCATGACTCTCTCATGAAGCCTCGGAGGCTGCTATGCCTGCACTGTTCCCCGCACTGTTTAATGATCTGCGCTACGCGATTCGCCAGCTGAGGAAGACGCCCGGCTTTACGCTGGTCTGCGTATTGACCCTGGGGCTGGGTATTGGAGCGAACACCGCGGTCTTCAGCGTGATGAACGCCGTGTTGCTGAGGTCGCTGCCGGTAGCCGATCCGATGCGCGTGGTGTATCTGAGGACCTCGAACCCGCCTAAGGGGACGGGCACCATTGACTCGAACCGAACGTTTTCCTACGCGGTGTACGACGCGCTGCGGCAGCAGAAGCGCGGGCTGTCTCCAGTGATGGCTTACGTACCGCTGTCGGGCGGCAAGGTCGCTGTCCGTATTGGAGCGCAGCCGGAAGAGGCGGAAGGCGATATGGTCAGCGGCACATTCTTCTCCGGGCTGGGCGTGAAGCTGGCACGCGGCCACGGCTTTACCGGACAGGACGAGCCCGACCATGCGCCCCTCGCCGTGCTCAGCTATCGCTACTGGACGAGGCGTTTCGCGCAGGACCCGGAGGTGCTGGGGAAAACGCTCTACGTAAACGGCATCGCCATGACGATTGTAGGAGTCGCGGCGGAAGGCTTTGAAGGCGTGGAGGAAGGCGGTTCGACCGACTTCTGGATTCCGCTGCAGAGCCGGCCGGAACTGAATGCGTGGGGGAATGCTCTGGAGGATGGCAAGACGTACATGACCAATCCCACCTGGTGGTGCCTCGGGCTGATCGGACGCCTTAGTCCCGGTGTAAGCAAGGCTCAGGCGGTGGCGCAGCTGCAGTCCTCATTTCAAGCGGCGGCGTATGTCGGGCTGGGTAATCCGCAGCCTGGGGAGAAGAAACCCACGCTCCGCCTTCAGGATGCGAAGAGCTTTCCCGGATACGACGAAATGTACGGCAAGCCGCTGCGAATGCTGATGACGATGGTGGGTTTTGTGCTGCTGATCGCTCTGAGCAACGTGGGGATGCTGCTGATGGCGCGGAATGCGACCCGACAACGCGAGTTCTCGGTGCGGCTGGCGCTGGGCGCGGGGCGCAGGGAGCTGTTTCGGCAGTTGCTGACGGAGAGCCTGCTACTGGTGTCGGCTGGAGGCATGCTGGCGTGGCTCTTCGCCGCCTCGGCGACGAAGGCGCTGGGAGCCTGGGCGCAGATCGAGTCAAGCCTGGCACCGGATCACACGGTCCTCTTTTTCACGCTGAGCATCCTGGTGCTGGCGGCGCTGCTGTTCGGGCTCGCGCCGCTGCGGGTTGCGCTCTCGGCGGGTCCGGCTTTAGCACTGAAGACCTCCACGGCAACATCGAATACCGACCTTGGCAAATCGCGCACCGGCAAGGTCATCGTCACACTGCAGATGGCGCTGTGCGTGGTGCTGCTGGTGGGCGGAGGGCTGCTTTTCCGCACTCTGCGGAATCTCGAAAATACTCCGCTGGGCATGCGCGTCGAGGGCCTGATCGTCTTCGGCGTGAAGCCGGACGTGAAGTCAGTACCTGAGGGTGTCGCGTTTTACCAGGAGCTGATGAGGAAGCTGCGCATTCTGCCCGGCGTGGAATCGGTAACCATTATGCAGGCGCGGCTTGGCTCGTGGTCGTCAGACAACAGCGACATGATGGTGGACGGCAAATTGCCGGATGTAGCCAACGGCAGTTCAAGGACGGTGCGCAGCAATGTCGTGGGTCCGGATTTCTTCACCACTCTGGGCGTGCCTGTGCTTGCGGGCCGCGACTTTGCAGATTCGGATACTGCGTCGTCACCGCACGCCGGCATTGTCAACGAGGAGTTTGCGAAGCGCTTCCTGCCGAAACAGAACCCCATAGGGCATGTGATTGGGCCGACCGGCATCCACTGGAACATGACGATTGTCGGCGTAGTGAAGGACCACAAATACCGCAGCATCGATGAAGAGCCGATTCCCATGGCGTGGTACATGTATGCGCAGATTCCGATCATGGGCAAAATGCATGTCGAGATGCGCGTGCATGGCGACCCGCTGGCGATTCTGCCTTCGGCGCGGAGGGTGCTGCAGCAGATGGATCCCAACCTGCCGCTGATACAGCCGATCACGCAGCGCGCGCAGTATGACCTAACGATCGCCCGGCAGATTCTCTTTGGACGGCTTGCCGGGTTCTTCGGCTTTCTGGCGGTCGTTCTGGTCGCGACCGGGCTCTATGGAACGCTGGCCTATCGCGTGAACAATCGCACGGTCGAGATTGGAGTGCGGATCGCCGTGGGCGCGCAGCGCGGCCAGGTGGTGTGGATGGTGCTCCGCGACAGCCTGACGATGATGGGGCTTGGCGTGGCGATGGGGATTCCGCTGGCGCTCCTGGTGGGCAGGGCGCTCGCTGCCTCTCTGTATGGCGTGACGCCATACGACGCGGCGACCTATGTCTTCGCGGCGCTGGGCCTGGCGACCGTGGCGATTGCCGCGAGCGTGATTCCGGCACGACGCGCTGCGAGCGTCGATCCGCTGACGGCGCTGCGCTCGGAATAGGACGGTTCGGATAGATTTAGGGCCGAGCGGATTGCGCTGGTGAGACGGTTTTCAAAGCCGGCTTCGGCTCGGGCCTGGACGCGGCGGCGATCTGCCTTTCCGGTCCTTGAGGATGCTTCGTGTCGGCTGGGAACGTCTCGCCCGGCTTGCCTGCGATAGCGACCTTCATGAAGTCGATCCAGATGGGCAGGGCGGCCTTGGCTCCCGTTTCCTTTTCGCCGAGGGATTGGCGGTTGTCATAGCCCATCCACACACCGCAGGTGACGGACGGCGAAAACCCGAGGAACCATGCGTCGGTGAAGTCGCTGGTCGTGCCTGTCTTGCCTCCGAGTGCATGGTTCAGGGAGGCCGCAGCCGCGCCTGTACCGCTGCGCGTGACCTCCTTTAGAAAGATCATCATGGTGCGAGCTGTCTTCGCGCTGATGACGTCTTCCACGTGCGAAGGGTCCTCCGTCATTGGAATGCCGTCGGCCGTCGTCACCCGCCGGACCAGCCGGGGCGCGATCCGGATGCCGTCGTTGGGGAAGACCGAGTACGCCGCTACCTGCTCGCGCAGCGTGATCTCAACCGCTCCGAGAGCGACAGGCAGATAGGCGGGAATGTTGCTGGTGACACCAAAACGGCGTGCTGTGCTGATGACCTTGTGAATTCCAACTCGCTCGGCCAGCTTGAGCGCGGGGATATTCCGCGAATCGGCAAAGGCCTTCAGCAGTGTGATGCGTCCGAGGTAAGTTCCCTCGTAGTCGTGCGGCGTATAGGAGCCGAACGACGTGGGGCCGTCGACGATGCTCTCCTCCGGCGTTGCGCCCGCCTCGACAGCCGCCGTGTACACGTAGGGCTTGAACGACGAGCCCGTCTGGCGCTCCGACTGCGTGGCGCGGTCGAACTGGGAAAGGTTGAAATCCCTGCCGCCGACCAGAGCGAGAACATCGCCCGTGGCATTGTCCATGGCCAGCAGCGAGCCTTCGACGCCCGAATCCTGCTCCAGCTTGCCGCGCAGCAGGGTGCCGTCCTGTTCGGTCAGATGGACGTAGATGATGTCGCCGCGATGCAGGAACTCCTCGGCGGTCTTGAAGCCCGTCCATGCCCAGTCCTCAGGGGTGAGCATCATCTGTTGCTGCCCGATTCGTGCGGTCGCCTGATAGGGCAATACGCCCGTCACCAGCGCGTGCACGTATGCGCCGGTAGCCGTCGAGCCATTCCAGTCCGGATGCTTGAAGCTTTCCAGATCGACACCGCCGGCGATGACGTTGAGCAAATGCCCCTTCCATCCGTGACGCCGTTCGTAAGCCGCCAGGCCGTCCAGCACGGCGGAACTGGCCGTCTGCTGCAGGTCGAGATCGAGCGTGGTGTAGACTTTCAGCCCGGCCTCATGCACCTGGTCGGAGCCGACTTTGCGCTCGAGCTCCCGCCGCACCTCCTCGACAAACCAGGGAGCCACGCTGTTCGGCGGCACTTGAATATGCAGGCCGAGAGGTGTGGTTCGCGCCACCTCAGCCTGGGCGGCGGTGATCGTACCGTCTTCAAGCATGGCGTTAATGACCATGTTGCGGCGGCGCATGGCGCGGTCGGGATTCTGCAGCGGCGAGTACTCCGACGGCCCTTTTGGAAGGCCCGCCAGGAGAGCCGCTTCGGGCAGCGTCAGGTCTTTGGCGTGCTTTGAGAAGTAGTAATTCGCGCCAGCCTCGAAGCCGTAGGTCCCGTGGCCCAGGTAGATCTGGTTGGCGTAGAGGGTGAAAATCTGCTGCTTGGTGAATTTATGCTCGATCTGCAGCGACAGGAAGACCTCCTGCAGCTTGCGTCCCAGGTTCCTCTCGTTCGACAGGAAAAGGTTTCGCGCGAGCTGCATGGTGAGGGTGGATGCCCCCTGCGCGCGACCCTTCGATGTCAGGTCGTGCCAGGCAGCTCCCGCCACCCGGAAAAAATTGACGCCCCAGTGGCTCTCGAAGTCCTTGTCCTCAATGGAAATGACGGCTTGCCGCAGCAGCGGAGCAAATCCGTCGTAGCCCACCACGACGCGGCGCTCCAGCGCGAAGGAGCCGAAGATACGCCCATGGATATCGTAGAGTTCGGTGGTGGTATTGGGGCGATAGCGCTCCAGGTCTTCGATCTGCGGCAGGTTGACCGAGTAGACCAGCATCAGCCCGCTGAGCGAGCCGACGGCTACGGCCAGGATCACCAGCAGAACGACGGCTACGCTGCCCGCTACCTTGCGACGGCCAGACGGAGGACGAAAATTGGTAGCGGGGCGTGATGCGGGACGGGTTGCCGGACCCGGGCCGGGAGGGTTGCTCTCAGGAGGGGCCCATGGACCACGCGGGTTCAATCGCTCTCCTGGCGAGCGCTACGCGCTCTTCTGCTTGAGGACGTCGAGTGCCTTGTTGAGCTGGTCGTCGGTATGAACCGTGACTTTGTCTTCCGGCTTCGGATTATCAGTATCGGTCTCAGCCAGATATTGGTCGATGCTCTCGGTTACGACAATGTTCGGCGTGACCGCCTGCTCCTGAATCGCCTTGCCCGAGGGGCCTTCATACTTGGCGACAGAGAGGATTACAGCGGCTCCGTCCGGGAGCTCGATCGTCTTCTGAACCGTGCCTTCGCCAAAGCTCCGGTCGCCCACCAGGTCCCCGCGTTTGTTATCGAGGATGGCGGCCGCAACCAGCTCCGCGGGTCCAGCCGTACCGTGGTTCACCAGCACCACCAGAGGAGCGCCAGTGATGTACTTCGATGAATCGGCGGTAAAGGTCTGTCTGGGAACCTTCTGGCCCTCGATCGACGCTATGGTTCCCGATTGGAGAAACGCGTTGGCCAGATTGACGGCTTGCGTATAGTCCCCTTCGGCTACGTCACGAAGATCGAGCAGCACTTTCTTGTTCCCATTCTTCGGCATGGCTTTGAGGCGGGTTTCTATCTCGGCTACCCGCTCGCGGGTGAGAACCGCCGGTTTCAGATAGAGGATGGACGAGTTCTCGTACTGCTGCTCGCTCAGGGCAGGAGCTTCGATCTGTTTCCGGGTCAGCGTGATCTTCTGCGGCTCGGCCTTGCCCGGACGCACAACGGAGAAAGTCACGTCGGTGCCCGGCTTGCCCTCGAACATCAGGCGCACCATTGCCAGGGAGAGTTCGCGGGTCGATTGGCCGCCGATCGATTCGATAATATCGCCGTCGCTGATCTGTTCCTTCTCGGCCGGGCTGCCCGGCATCACCGAGATCACCGTCGCATAGCCATAGCGGCGCGACATGTTGAGGCCAACCTGCGCCGTTCCTTCGTTCTGGTGAGCCTTGTAGGCGGCATTCTCTTCCGGCGTCAAATAGCTCGAATCGGAGTCGAGCGACTCCAGCAGTCCGTGCAGCGCGCCGTTGGTCACTTTGTTGATGTTGGGATCGGTCACGTAGTCGCTCTGTACCTTGTGCAGAACTTCCTCGTAGACGCCCATCTGACGATAAACGCCGTCGTTCTGGCTTCCGGCGCTCACGCCATTGGAAACGAATCCGCCAAGAAAGACGACGAGAACGAGGGCAACAGAAATGCCGAAGATAGCGCGCTTAAAGTTTTTAGACATGTCGGAAAGGCCGGTCACCCGGAGTTACATCGATAATACTCCACATTCGACGCGCCTGGCTCGGGAGGTAGCAGGAGTGAGCTGCGCGCTGGTGGCGGCGGGCAGAATCGAACTGCCGACCTACGGGTTATGAGGTCGTCGGTCGAAGACCCCAGTCCGTGGGTTAATCCGCTAAGAAAAGAACGCCTCAGCTCAATCGCCGTGCACCTGAGCTGAAACTTGTCCGAGCATGCGAGACAACAACAAATTGTCAACGAGGAAAAGTGGACGGCCCTGTGTATAAGTTTGGTACACACAAGGCCATCGCATAGATACGCATGGAGCTGAACGCGGCTAAGAAATTCTTCGCAGAAACCCAAGCCCTTTCAACACTACGGCGGCCCCGACACATTAGCGATCCCAGCGCACCCGATTCTTAGCTGGTATTTATTTCACCAATTCAACCTCACCCACGCGCCAGGTCTTGTCGAACCAGGGTTCGAGCGGGCCGTAGAGGCGGAAGAGCCTGTTCCAACCTTTGCCAGGGACAGTCTGCGCCCAGTTCGCCTCGGGGGCTCCCGGTGGCAGCGTCGGGCCGAACCAGACATCAGTCGAACCGTCTGGATTAGTTACAAGCCCCTTGTCGAAACTGTTGACGCTCGGGAAGCGTTGGTCGGTCTGCAGGTTCGAGCGGGTCTGGTTGTCATACAGGGTGAAGGACCAGTTGTCTTTCGCCGGGATGTTGGGCGGCAAATGCACTCTATAAGTCTTGCTGCCGTCGAGCGCGTGGTGGGAACTGTCCGTGAACACAGCGGCGTATTGCGATCCTAGGCCCACCATCTTGGCAAACATGGCGGCCTAAAGTTAACAATTGAGGTCGAAACTCGTTGCTCGTCTGCCATGTGTGTGGTCCGAAGAATCGCATACAATTGCTTCGTCGTTCAGCTAATTGGCTTAGCGTAGGTCAAGGGCGGAGAAATCTCATGAGTGCGCCCCCTGCTAGTACGCCCCCAGTTGATTCGTTGCCGAAAGTTGCCGCCAGGCCATCCCGGCGCGATCAGCGTGAGCGGCCTCCCGATCTGATTTACGGGTTGGATGAACGTCCCCCGCTTCTGCATCTGATTCTTCTGGGGGCGCAACATGTCGCTGTTATCTGCCCCTACCTGGTGTTCGTTGCGTTGATCGCGCAAGCGTCAGGAGCATCCTCCGCCGTGGCGTCACACGCGGTGGGGCTGGGGATGATCGCCATCGCGCTCGCTACGCTGTTGCAAGCGCATCGCCTGGGCCCGGTGGGGTCAGGATATCTGGCTCCCCCGGTGGTTTCGGCGATTTATTTCGCCTCAGCTCTGAACGCGGCGCATCAGGGCGGGCTGGGGCTGGTGTGCGGAATGATCGCGTTCGCCGGCCTGATTGAGGCGATCTTCGCATGGGCGCTGCCGCGAATGCGCAGGGTTTTTCCTCCGGTTGTTTCGGGCTTCATTGTGATTGCCGTGGGCGTGGACTTGGGCCTCATTGGTGTGCGCGGATTTCTAGGAATTTCTGACCTGCACGATCCGAATCTGGGCCGCCACATAGGGGCCGCCGCCTTGACGCTTGCAGTGATGATCGGGCTGGGCGTGTGGGGCAAGGGCCTTCCCCGGCTGCTCTGCGGCCTGATCGGTCTCGTGTTGGGGATGGGGATCGCAGTCGCGTTGGGAATGGTGACGAGCAAGGAGGTCGCGATCATCGATTCGCGGCCCTGGTTCGGGCTACCTGACCCCCGGTTTCTCTCCTACCGGTTTGAACCGTCGCTGATGATGCCGTTCGCGATTGCGGCCCTGGCCTCGGGCCTTCGCGTTATCGGAGTGATCACGACCTGCCAGACGATCAACGACGCATCCTGGCGCCGGCCCGACCTGGACAGTATCCGCTCCGGGGTCCTCGCCGACGGCATCGCGTGTTTTTTCGGTGGATGCGTGGCGACACCGGGACTGAGTGCCGCGCCAAGCCTTGTCGGAATCCAAAAGGCCACGGGCGCGACGAGCCGATATATCGCCTATGCGATTGCGGGCTGGCTCGTGCTGCTCTCATGCGTGCCGAAGGTCGGCGCCGTACTGCTGGCACTGCCGGTGCCCATTATCGGCGCCGCGCTGGTTTTCAATGGCGCCTCGATGCTGGTGGGCGGGATCCAGATCGCGATGTCACGACCCATGACGATGCGCAACACGTTCATCATCGGCATCTCGCTGCTGTTTGCCTTAAGCCGGCGTGTGTACCCCGAGTTTTTCGCCCTGCTGCCCTCATGGTCCCACGCCTTCACTGATTCGATTCTGTCGATCGCCGTGGTGGTCTGCGTGCTGCTCAATCTGGTTTTCCTTATCGGGGAACGCCGCACCAGGGTCATGGTATTGGAACCCGACGACGGCAAAACCCTTTCGCATTTCGACGACAAGTTTCGCGCGCAGGCCAAGCTATGGCAGTTGAGCGCAGCCGACGCCGCGCGTGCCGAAACCAGCACGAACGAGTTGCTGCGCCTGATCGAGGAAGGGGGACACGCTGATGGTTCCATTACAGCAAGCGTTAGCTACGACGACCTCGACTTGACGATCGAGCTCAGATACAAAGGCACCTTGCCATTTGTGGCTTCAGAACAGCGGACGCCGCGGGGAATGGTCGAGGAGCAGATTTTCGCCGCCGGACTTTCAGGTTTTTTGTCCTCGGTGTTCCCAGACCGTCTTAACAGCCAGCAGAAAGACAACAACTGCGAGATTTCGATGACCTTCCAAACGTAGCCTTGCGATCTATCGCCAACCAGCGGAACCGACAAGGGGTGCAGGCTGGGCAAAGTGAATCCGACAAACGTGCTCGTACATGTCATCCCTCGACCAGTCCATCCTGGCGATATCCAGACTCTTTCCGCTCTTCCTCAAGGAGGGCCGCTCGATCCATTCACCAGCCGCGTTGATCTTGGCATAGGCTTACCGGCTTCCGTCCGCGGTGAGCATCTCTCTGGCACGACTGCGCATCTTTTGGAGTCATGCCGAAGCGTCGACGCGATTCCAACCCATCTTTGTCCGCAAAGCCAGACCGACCGCGCCGGTTTCGATGCCGTATTCGACTGTTCGACGGAAGAATCGTATATAGATGGCCGCTGCAGGTGGACTTATAGTGTCGAACACGACGATGCAGGGCAAGCCGCGTTCAATGCCCACGACTGCGAGGACTTTCCGTTACCGCTCTTGGAATGGCTTGCCTGAAAATCCAACGTAGCCGCGAAGCGTTCTCTTCTTTTTCCCGCAATGAGTGGCCTGATGTAAGCTCGAGGCGCTTGCTAACTGGCTGGGCGCCCTCTTCTTTTCTTGGGCCACTCGCAGGCTAGAGCCCTCTGATCTGCTTCGCCATCTGATACCGATGTTTTCGGGTCGGCGTCATCTTCACCTCCAGGCGTCCCGCGCCGTATCCATGATCCACTGCTGAATCTCGGCGCAGTCCCAGTCCCGCGGAATGCGATCGGCCTTAGCGAGCAACTGGCCTTTGAATCCATCACAGCAGTCGCCAATGTATTTGTTCCGCTCCTCGGACGTCATGAGGGGGATTTTAATCTCCACAGCCGGTAGCGCTGCTTTGGGCAGAATTTGGCAAAGCTCTTTTGGAGGCGCTGGAAGCAGAGCAGCTTGACGTCGAATCCCCCTGGAAAAGCATGACGCGTAAGCTTCAGGAAAAGGTGGAATCGACTGTCTTGCCAGAGTCGGTACGGGGCGAATTTAGTAATTCATCGGTAAATATGGCCACGGGGACTGAAGGCTTTGCGGGTCCGCCCCGCGGCCATGTTTTTGGCACAGAGCCTTTGATCAAGCGTTTCGGATGGTGCTTGCTGCATTTCGGAGGCACGGCGTATAGTTCTGGTTTCGGGCCCAGGCTAAGCAAGGAGGACGTCTTATGGCGGAGCTTCTTGGAGGAAATGCCGGAAATGCCCTTTCTGCAAATCCGCTTCAAGGCACAAATCAGAGCACAGCTGGAGTAACAGGCCAGTCGAACACCGGTCCCGGTGTGTGGGGTCAAAGCATCGGGCTGGTCCCGGCTTCTCCCCCGGGAAGCTCATCGCTGAAGCCGCCGGCCACGCAGCCTGCAAGCGATGGCGTTCTTGGCGAAGGTACGAACGGCGTCCGCGGAGTATCCGCTGCTGATGTTCCAAATCCCACGACCCCACTGGAGTTCGCGGCTCCCACGCCAATAGGCGCGGGGGTCTGGGGAACGAACACGGCGGGCGGTCCGGGCGTGTACGGCACCAGCAAATCGGGAAGTGGCGTCAGGGGGGATGGCGGGAACTATGGTGTGTTCGGTCAGACGTCCGACGCATCGGGCAGCGGAGTGTTCGGGCAGAACAATTCGACCGGAGCGGGCGTCACCGGGGTCAACCTTGGCGGCACCGGTGTGAGCGGGCAGAGCGCGAGCGGAGCAGGTGTGAGCGGAACGAGCGCCACGGGCACTGCAATCGAGGGTATTAGCAAGGACGGTCTTGCCGGCAAGTTTACCGGAAAGGTTGAGGTGGACGGCGACGTCGAGACAACCGGCAATCTCAAGATCAGCGGCGACATAACTAGTGTGAATACGGTGACGGTGCAAGGTGATGTTGTATTGACTGGCGCCGATTGTGCCGAGCAGTTCGATACCTGTGACATGCACCCTCAGGAACCAGGAACGATCGTTGTGATTGATGGCGAGGGGAAACTGCGCGAGTGCCGCGAGGCGTATGACAAGCGCGTGGCTGGAGTGGTTTCCGGCGCAGGGGAATATAAACCTGCGATTGTGCTCGACCGGCGGGCGTCAAGCGAGGGCCGTGTGTCGGTCGCGCTGGTCGGCAAGGTGTACTGCAAAGTAGATGCTGACCCTGCGCCAATCGCTGTTGGCGATCTGTTGACGACTTCAGCGCGCCCGGGATTCGGCATGAAGGCGAGCGATGCCAGACGGGCGTTCGGTGCGGTAATCGGAAAGGCGCTCAGGCCGCTCAGCGAAGGCCAAGGTGTGATTCCCATTCTGGTCGCATTGCAGTAGAGACGAGTCATGGCTATCGTACCGGTTAAGACTCACATTACGCTCGACCACATTACCTTCACGTATAACGGGCAGGGCCACTACTACAATCCGTTGTACCTCTGGACCGTCTTCTTCAAGATAGACGGCGACACTGCCTTCGTCGACGCGACAACTTTGAAGCTGCAAGGCACCGCAACCGTGGTCGTGACCCCCGGCAATCACGGAGACCTCCCTGGTCTGGGGTCGAACCACTGGACAAGTGGACCCTTAAACACCGACACGCCGTATCAGGCGACGATACAGTTCCCAATCCCTGCTGTTCTCGGGGATTTTGAGACGCTGGTGACCCCGATTCCGCTTAAGAACTCGAACGGAACGACGACTCCAATCGCTCCGGGCGTCGTAGGGTGCCTCGCAGTCCTTATGTCAAACGATGGGCTCCCGGATGACGACATCCCCCCTGGACACGAGGCGCTCAATAACGCAGTTCAGAAAGATCTAAATAATCTGATACCGACACTGGGCGCGACGAATCAACAAGTTACTCAAGCGCAGATTCAGGCGATAACCCAGCAGGTAATAAAAGCCGTCACCGCCGCAGTCACGAACGCTGTGAGCTTCGGAACCAAGGTGCTGGTGTTGTTGGGCGCTGAGAACCCGGACGCTGCGTGGGGAAATGCCGTCTACCAATTTGCAGCAGGAAACAACGATTGCGGTGCGGGTTCGAGCGATTTGGCGTGCTCGCCGCCTGCCGGGATTCCCCTTCAGGGTCAGACGATCAGCATCGACGATGGTTGGGAGACGTACTCATTCACGTTCCAAGGCAAGGTGATCGCCGACCCATTTCCTCTCAGCATGAAGAGGATTCTTAGCCGCCTGGGTGAGCCGAGCCTGCGAAACGCGATGACGACGACAACCGCAACGTTTACTCCTCGCGACTCGGCGAACAGTTGGGCAAACGTCATGACCTGAGGGCAGGCAGGGTATTACCTCCGGTCCCAGCATCACGGCAGTGTGGCTCAGGCAATGGCATCCGACGCGCAGGCAGAGCGCTAAGACTCGCTATTCGCGGAGTGCTCGGGGTGTGGGAGTGAAGGGCTGTGCGGTTTGCGGGGCGCTCAGCGGGCACGCGGCACACTGCTGGCGGGTCTAAAGCGCCACCACCCGTCCATCCGTCCCACATCGAGTCCACGCCGGCGCAAGCTCTTGTGCGGCTGGCCGTATGCAACAACAATGGTTTTTGAGCGCTTCGCCATCGTAAGAATGTGCCGATCATTTTCTGGTCCAACTGGATCGGGAACAGCCATTAGCTGGCGTTGATCGGTCGCACGATACGCAAAGGTATTTACTACATACAAGCAGCCACTGCCCCAACTGCGCGCGAATGTCTGACAGCGAGCTACTGTTGGATCGTCGGCGTCAACATCTGCCCGGACCGCTTGCTGCGGATCGAGTTGTCGGCCTAGGACCCGTTTCCAGTGAGTTTTACGCACAGATGCCGCTGGTCGGGTTCTGAGCAGTTACTGCATCAGAATTCAGATGCGCATTCGCGAAGTCCGAATCACATTGGGACGGAACAGGTTCCCAAACGCCGCGTCTCCGATCATATTGGCAATCAAACCAATGCCAACGTGAACGTCTGCCGTTAGTTCCAGGCAAGTGGTGGGCTGCATAGAATTAGCTCTCTGCGGCCGGATCACTCCTATTTTCCCGACAACTCGGTGGTCTTGTGACAAGACACGCGCCTTTCATCACACCGCTCGAAGCGACCCGTAGGAGCACACTCGTAAGATGACTGTGTTTACCTGTCCCATGCATCCGGACGTCCACAAGCCAGCAGATGGCAACTGCCCGAAATGTGGAATGGCACTGGAGCCGGAAACAGTCAGCGCTCCCGTCACCCAACCTCAATACACTTGCCCCATGCACCCGCAGATCGTGCGCGACCAGCCAGGGAATTGCCCCATCTGTGGTATGACCCTGGAACCGATGAAGGTCACCGTCGAGGGAACGAATCCTGAGCTTGACCGGATGACGCGGCGGCTCTGGGCCGGCATCGGATTCACCCTCCCGATTCTCGCCGTCATGGTCTCAGACCTTCTGCCAAGCCATCCGATTCAGCATCTTCTCGCAGGCCGGAGTCTTGGATGGGTGGAGTTTGCGTTTGCAACCCCGGTAGTCCTCTGGGGAGGCTGGCCGTTCTTCCAGCGTGGGTGGACTTCGATCCTAAGCCGCCACCTGAATATGTTCACGCTGATCTCGATTGGCTCAGGTTCGGCCTACCTCTACAGCGTTGTAGCAGTCTTTCTGCCACGGGTCTTTCCTGCGTCGTTTCGGGATAAGTCGGGCCAGATCGGCCTCTACTTCGAGGCAGCCGCCGTTATTACAGTGCTTGTTCTCCTCGGCCAGGTCCTGGAGTTGAAAGCGCGTAGCCAGACCAGCAGCGCGATCAAAGCACTCCTCGGTCTAGCGCCCAAGACAGCGCGCCGCATCTCTGGAGACGGTAGGGAGCAGGACGTGGACTTGAAGGCTATCCAGGTGGGCGACCAACTCCGTGTCCGACCGGGCGAAAAGATTCCGACTGACGGAGTGGTGATTGACGGCAGCAGCTCCGTAGACGAATCGATGGTCAGTGGTGAGGCTATCCCGGTAGAAAAGACGGTCGATGCCAAGGTCATCGGAGGGACTATCAACGGGACGGGCAGCTTCGTGATGAAGACTGAGCGCGTCGGGGCAGACACGTTGCTTGCGCAGATCGTAAAGATGGTAAGCGAGGCCCAGCGTACTCGAGCTCCAATCCAGAGACTGGCGGACGTAGTGGCTTCCTACTTTGTGCCGGCGGTGATGCTGTCCGCGGTCATCACCTTTGTCGTATGGGCGATCTATGGTCCACAGCCGCACTACGCTCATGCCTTAGTCAATGCGGTGGCCGTGCTGATCATTGCGTGCCCATGCGCCCTTGGGCTTGCAACGCCCATGGCGATTATGGTCGGTGCAGGACGGGGAGCTGGCGAAGGCGTCCTCATCAGCAACGCCGAAGCACTCGAAGTCCTGGAGAAGGTCGATACCCTCGTTGTCGACAAGACCGGCACGCTGACTCTGGGCAAGCCGAAGCTGACAGAGCTGATTCCGGCCGAAGGCGTGAAAGAAACTGAGCTGCTGCAAGTAGCAGCCAGTCTCGAAAAGGCAAGCGAGCATCCCCTCGCCGCAGCGATCCTTACGGCGGCCAAGGAAAAGAACATCGAACTGGTCGTAATCGAAGGCTTCCAATCTGTGACGGGGAAAGGTATCAAGGGAACTTTGGGGGGCAAACAGGTTGCCATTGGCAACGCTGCGCTCATGACCGATCTCGGCGCTTCTCCTGAATCATTGCGGATGAAGGCCGGAGCCCTCCAAAAAGAGGGACGGACGGTCATGTACATCGCGCTGGGAGGAAAGTTCGCCGGCCTGATCGCCGTCGCCGACCCGATCAAAGACTCTACAGCCGAAGCCATCGAGCAGTTGAAGCGCGAAGGCATCAAGGTCATCATGGTCACAGGCGACAACCTCGCGACCGCGGAGGCGGTCGCACGAAAGCTTGGCATCAACTTCGAAGCCGACGTGCTCCCCGACAAAAAGGCGGCGATCGTAAAGAAGCTGCAGGATGCCGGCGCTACCGTCGCGATGGCTGGCGACGGTGTCAACGATGCTCCAGCCCTGGCACAGGCTCATGTGGGGCTTGCGATGGGTACAGGGACGGACGTTGCGATGAAGACGGGCGGTATCACCCTGATAAAAGGTGACCTCCGGGGCATTGTGAAGGCTCGCCGATTGAGTCACCTCACGATGAATAACATTCGCGAGAATCTCTTCTTTGCCTTCTTCTACAACGCACTCGGTATCCCGTTGGCGGCAGGCGTTCTCTACCCTGCGTTTGGCCTGCTTCTAAATCCGATGATCGCCGCTGCCGCCATGAGCTTCAGCTCAGTTTCAGTGATTGCCAATGCGCTCAGGTTGCAGGCTGCCAAGCTGTGAGTCGACCCGAAGTAGCCTTGGACGCGGGCTACTCCGGGCTGGTGGATCGGAACCCAACGCGTAAAATCTTCGCGGGCCTGAATGCCCCGTAGTTTTGGTCCTCGCCCGAGGGACTCGCAAATAAAGACTAAGCGGCTCTGGGCACGAGGCGAGGTGCACTCTCAGCCAAACGAAGCACGGCCAGTGTGTTGGTCGAGAAAATCTTCTTGCGGTCTCCAAGGTCGGCGATCGTGTCGTCTACAAGGTCGATGTGCAGCTTTGGGCTCATTGGAACCGGCCCAAAATCGGTTCCAAACAGTACGCGGTCAATGCCGCACATTTCAATCATGGCATTGAGGCCGCTCGCGCTTGGCCCCATGGTATCGACATAGATATTCGACTTGAGATACTCCGAGGGCTTATGAAGATTCTTATCGACCTTGTTGATTGGTGGGTTTTGAATACCTTTGTAGTTCAAGTCCCAGTTCCAATCAAGTCTGCAAATGACGGGGGCGAGGGCTCCCCCCATGTGAACAAAAAGAACCTTCAGCTTAGGATATTTGTCGAAGACGCCACTGTAGATCATGCGAGCGGCCGACAATGCCGTATCGAATGGTCGTCCTACGGCCTCGTTAAGCCGATACTGCTGCATCGCTACAGCGCCTATAGCCACGAGAGGAGGATGAATGTGAACGAGAACATCTTTGGCCTGCGCATACTCCCATAGCCATTCGGCTTTGGGTGAGTCCAGAAAGATCTGATCTGAGCCGGCTCCGTAGCTGCTTGTGATGCTGATGCAGCAAGCCTCCCTATTCGAAATTAATGGATCGATGACATCACGTGAACTCTCTTCAAGAGCATGAGCGTTGGCCATACAGGCAATCTCATCGGGAAATCTATCTCGAAGTTCGAAGGACTCGTCATTCAGGAATTTGAGCGTATCGACGGTGCTTGCTTTGATGACGTGCTGGGCAAACGTCTCCACCTCGCCGCCATAGCTGTTCACGCAGGACGACACCCCACTCTGCCGCTGAATCTCCATCGAATAATCAACGTCAACCGACTCACGATAGAAAAACATCTCGTCCCCAAAGACCTGCGGCAACGGCTTTGAATCGTCAAACCCTATATTTTCAACGAGTTTCTGACGCAGTTTCGGACCGAAAATATGCCGGTGAGTGTCGATAATGATTCTGGTGGTCTGGGATGCAGACATTTGGAGGACCTCTGGTAGGAGCATCTATCAAATACGTTCCGTCGTCTGTGTCGCTTTGCTCATGCAAACATGGCCGCAACGTCGCAATTAGTGTCCCATTGTGTGCTTTTCTGCACAGACAGTCTTTCTCCCGTTGACTAAGGCTGGCAGTTGGGGTACCCCCTCTTGATACAAATCGGTCATAAAAGCGAACCCAGTGAGTGCCGCGACGCACAAACAAGCAACAGGCGCTGCTGGAGCACGCTATCGAGAAGATGAGCGCACTTGAGAACTTCCTGTCTCAACTCTAAAAGCGAGAAACCAGGGGAACCCACACGAAGCGGGATTTCAAAACGAAAAGAGGAAGACTGAAATGACTTCCGTGGCTGAAATGCAAACGAATTCAGGTCTCGCCGTCATCGACAAGACGGACCCGCGGGAATTAACTCCGACTACTTCCCCGTCTTTCTCGTTCCCGGTCGGATATCACGATCTGCACCCGGACGTCAGCATCAATTTTCAGCTGAACCGCTTCTATGGCTGGGTCGGCGACGACACCATGCTGACCGAAATGCGCGAGGCGACGGCCGGCGTGACCGGCGTGGACGACTATCCGACCTTCACCAAGGCCTTCCTCGACCTCGGCGACAGGGCGCTCGCCCGTCACGAGACGCTCAAAGGCGCTTACTATCTGCGCCTGGCCGAGTTCTTCCTGTTCACCAAGGACCCGCGCAAGCTGCCCACACGTCAGCGTTTCGTCGACCTGATTCTCGATCATTTTCAAATTCCGTCCTCGGCGTGCAGCAGGATTCCCTTTGAATCGGGCTGGCTTCCCGCCTATCGCCTTACCCCGGCGCAGCCTAAGGGCACGCTTGTCGTTTTCGGCGGATTCGACAGCTACATCGAGGAATGGCTGCCCGCAGCGCTGGTCTTTCGCAACGCGGGCTACGACACGATCCTATTCGAGGGCCCCGGCCAGGGAGCGGCGCTCGAATTGGCGCGCCTGACCATGAGCCCTGAGTGGGAGAAGCCAGTCAAAACGGTACTGGACTACTTCCGCCTCGACGCGATCACGTTGATGGGCTTCTCCCTCGGCGGTGGGTTGGCCATTCGCGCCGCCGCCTTCGAGCCAAGGGTGCGCCGGGTGATCGCATACGACATTATGACCAACGGGCTCGAGTGCTTCCTTCGCCCTCTGCCCCCGCCGGCACAAAAGGAGATCCTTGACTGGATCGACACTGGAAACGAGGGAGCGGTCGACAAGTTCTTCGCCGATGCGATGGTCAAGAGCCTGCTTCTGGACTGGATGGTGAAATTGGCGATACACAACACTGGAGCTAAGACGACGTATGAGATGTTGAAGCACTATCAGAAATACGAAACCGCTAGCATCTCGTCCCAGCTGACCCAGGACATACTTCTGATGGCAGGCGCCGAGGATCACTATATCCCGGTACACCAGTTGCCCGACCAGATCGCGACCCTGACACATGTACGCTCAATGACCGCGCGCCTGTTCACGCGAGCCGAGCAAGCGCAGAATCATGTTCAAGTGGGGAATATGGGCCTCGCGTTCCGCACCATGATCGACTGGATGACCGGTCTTGGGCCGATAGAAAGGCTCGCCGACGAATAACGCCGAAGCAGCGGCTTTCGCTATGTGCCTAGGGCGGCCTTCTGGCTCTGCGATCACGGCTTTGGTCTTTCATCGATGTGATGGCTCAGGTCAAGGCTACGCTGTCCCCTGGCTTCGTCTGGGCTGGCAATCGGATTTTCCATCGGGGATCGTGCTTTGAAATGCACTTATGCTTGTGGACGGGGCGAGAAGCCGAAACCCAGAGCTATTGAACGAGCTCGGAATCCAAGAACTCTGGACCTGGCCTGGATGTCCTGCTCAAGTCACCGACGGCACCGAGATGACTGTCGACCATGAAGTGAAGACGATGGGGGCAAATTAATGACACTCTAAGAAAATATTCAAAAGTGTTCAAAATTGCACAGACACGGAGGCTAAGTGCGTTGATATTGGGTCGCGAACACTGGCGCCGGAGAATTCGTATGGGGTCAGGATGAGCGGATTTGACGGGTCTATTCTCGAAACATGCCGGATGCGCGGCGTGTCGCGCCGCCGGTTTATGCAGTTCTGTGCGGCGATGTCGACAACGCTCGCTCTGCCTTCCAGCTACGCCCAGGTCATCGCCAGCGCGCTCAGCCAGAAAAGGAAACCGACCCTGGTCTGGCTGGAGTTCCAGGATTGCGCCGGCAACACCGAGTCGATGCTGCGATCGCCTCACCCCTCCGTCGAAGACATTGTGCTGGAAGCCTTTTCCTGGGAGTATCACGAGACCATCATGGCAGGCTATGGCAAGGCCGCCGAGAAGGCGCTCAGCCGGGTGGTCCGCGAGGAAAAAGGGAAATACCTCGTCGTGGTGGAGGGCGCCATCCCCACGGCGGACGATGGCGTCTACTGCACGATCGGGGGGCGAGCGGCGCTCGACATCGCACGCGAGGTATGCACAAACGCGGCGGGCAACATCGCGGTTGGAGCC
>JABCZC010000036.1 GCA_013289875.1 Acidobacteriota bacterium
ATCGTAATTCAACACAATATTGCAACTGACGGTAGCCGCGAGTTGGATACCGCAGGACCCGCTTGAAACGATCGAGTAGCTTGGGTCCCCGGACAGCGTCGGACTCAGCGATAACGTATTCGCCCCGGTGTTGGTGACGACGACAACCGTCTGGGTGAGGGTATGGTTTACTAGGTTGCTGCCAAAATTAAAGGAGGTTCCGCTCAATGAGGCAGTGGTCATCGGCGGGGGCGGCGGAGCAATCGTCAAGGACGAGGAAGCCTTGTGTGTGAGTGTCCCGGAGGTTCCGGTGAGGGCAATGCTTGCGGTGCCAGCCACAGCCGTGGAAGACGCACTTATGCTGATTTGCATGAGCGAGCTGGGCATAACAGAAAGACTCATCGGGGTCGCCGTAACGCCGGCGGGAAGCGAGCCAAGCGTAACTGCCACAGTTTCGTTGAAGCCATTTACCGGCGAAACTCCGACCGTCAATGTCTGCGCGACACCGCCTGGGACCACCGTGATGCTCGCCGGAGCAACTTCGAGGGAAAAATCAGGAGGCGTCGGCGGGAGCGGCGAAGCAACTGACAGGGACGCGGAAGCGTTCTGTGTGAGTGTCCCGGAGGTTCCGGTGAGGGCGACGCTCGCGGTGCCAGCCACAGCCGCGGAAGAGGCGGTTATGCTGATCTGCATGAGCGAGCCTGGCGTAATCGAAAGAGTCATCGGCGTTGCGGTAACACCCGCAGGAAGCGAACCGACTGTAACCGCCACGCTTCCATTGAAGCCATTTTCCGGTGAAACTCCAACTGTCAACGTCTGCGCGGCGCCGCCTGGGACCACCGTGATGCTCGCGGGAGCAACTTCGAGGGAAAAATCAGACATGCTTCCGCCGCTACTGCTGCCGCCGCCACCACATCCAACAAGAGCCGCGGAGGAGGCGAGCGCGGCCCAAAGCAGCACAGAGGATGGTCTTATCGCCAAGCGATTCCCCATCGAAGGATACTCAGGGGCATTGCCTTTCCTGACAGGGAGACTTGAATCATTCAATTTCGCGCTCTGCTCTTGCATCACTCCTCCTTATTGAGCCTTCGGCAAGACCTGGAGCTTTCATCTTGCCTTCGGTGATTTGCGCCAGCGGATTCCCCGGTCGCCCCCGCGGGAGTGCTTTTTCATTTGCCTTGCGTTTTATGCGATCTGAGCGGCTATGGCGGGCCAAAAAGACCGTAGCTGGGCACGATAACCAGAAATCTCAGCATTTTCAAGAGATCTTTTCAGCATGCTTCCAAACAGGTGCCGCGGAGGACATCTCTCGCCAACAGCAGCAGGAGCGCCGATGATCAGTAGCGGCTATCCTTCAGCACGCGAGCACCACCCCCGGAAAATTTACCTTGCGAGAAGCATTGAAGGGTAGCTGACAAGGCCGTCTCAGCTCATTGACTTCGCTGAAAGAGCTCCAGGAAGGTGTTGGCAGTAGATTTCCAGGAGAACTTTGCGGCCTGTGCGTAGCCTTTGGCAATAAGTTCGTCGCGCAAATCCTTCTCATGAAGGACACGGTAGATTGCATTCGCCATGTCGACAATATCAGCCGGATTCACGAAGATACTGGCGTCTCCGCAAATTTCTCGAAGGCTGCCGGCTGTAGAACATATCGTCGGACATCCACACGCCATCGCTTCCAGAGGCGGCCAGCCAAATCCTTCGCTGAATGAGGGAAAGACAAACACCTCCGCGATTTGGTAAAGCGCAGCCAGTGCGTCATCTGACAGGTCCGTCAGCTGTACGACCCTGTCGCCTACATTCAGCTCACGGATAACAGCCAATGTCTCCGGTGTCAGACTGCCGACATGGACCAGGATCAAATCCGGACCAACGAGTTGTGCAAATGCCCGAATCAGGCCAGCCGTATTCTTGTACCAAAGGTCATTTCCAATGTGTAGAATCACCCGTCTTTGCCCTAATCGATAGGAAAGCCGTACACGCTCGCGCAACTCTGATGGAACAACCCTCCTCCAATGATCCTCAAGACCATTGTGCACAGGAATGATTTTCTCCTCGGGGAGAAACGGGCAGAACCTGAGCAACTCAGCCTTGGTGTTGCGTGAGACCGTTACTATGAATTTCGCCTGCCTCAGAAAACCCAATGCCCAGCGGTAGCGAAGATAGTAAAACCGATACTGTGCGGTATGCGGACCAACGTATGTCAGCCCATGCATGTCGTGACAAACACAAATCGTGTTTCTTCCCGGCAGCGTCTTGAGTAGATACGCGTACGCTTCAGTAATCACTACATTGAAATCGCCTTGCTGACCGGCTGCAAAGCGGGGATAGCCCCAAAAACGGTCTATTTGTTTGCGTATTAATCCCTTGAAAGTTGGATATTGAACCAACTTTGCCTCCACCGTGGGCGGAAAGCCGCGAATGAGTTCCCGCGCGTACCGGTCAATGCTGTAGGTATGATCCGTGGGACCGAAAACGCTGATTTTGATTTTTCCCTCAGCACTGTCCATAGTGGGAATCCGGACTTGCCGACTCTGGCATGGTCACAACCATCGGGTCGTATCGCGGGTACGATTATTCTCACGCAAATTCAATTGCCCGTTTCCAGGTGCCTACCCTACTAAGAAAAACACCTGTTGGCAAGCGATCTGGGGCCTGTCGGGCAAGGTTGTGCTCACTGATAGAATCGCAGCGGTCATTCGGGGTCTAGCCCAATGCACAGGTGTAATCTGGTATCGCGTAATCCACGCACGACGGACGATAGCGATTTGCAAAATCCAGGCGGATTCGTAATCAGTCTCGACTTCGAACTGCACTGGGGCATCCGCGACCATTGCTCAGTAAACCGGTATCGCGAGAACCTGTTGGGCGTTCGCAAGGCTGTTCCTGCCATGCTGCAATTGTTCGAGCAATACGGAATTCACGCAACCTGGGCTACGGTCGGTTTTTTGTTCTTCACGAATATCGATGATCTGAAAGCCGCAATACCCAGTGAGTTGCCGCAATACCACCAGCCCCGCCTTGATCCCTACGCGGCGCTCGCCGAAGTGGGCCGAAACGAAGATGAAGACCCCTTTCATTTTGCGCCGACCCTGATTCGAAAGATTCTTGCGTCTGAAGGGCAGGAAGTCGCTACGCACACGCTGTCTCACTTCTATGCGTTGGCGCCCGGGCCCACAATGGAATCCTTTCAGGCAGATATTAGAGGCGCAAAGTTCGCCGCCAGCCAATTCGATGTCGTGCTCAAGAGCATCGTATTCCCTCGCAACCAGATGTCGCGGCAGCATATTCGAATTTGCGCTGAGGAGGGGCTGATTGCCTATCGCAGTACTGAAGCAGACCCTTTGACCCAAACGGGAAGCGGCGCAATCGGTAGAGCCCGACGGCTGGCAGATGCCTATCTCGAAATCGGCGGAGATGGATGCGTAACGCCTTCCCTGGATACGGAATACAACATCGTCAAAGTCTCACAGTCGCGGTTTCTCCGTCCCTGGAACGCGACGTTCAAAGCGTTCGAGGCAATGCGCATCAGACGGATTTGCGAATCCATGAGCGAAGCCGCCAGAAGCGGCAAGACATTTCATCTCTGGTGGCATCCGCACAATTTCGGATCGCATCTCGATGAGAACATGAAAGTCTTGACCCGCATCGTGGAACACTTTGCGCATTTGAAGCGTGACCTTGGCTGGAGGTCTTTGACCATGGCCGAGGTAGCGGAAAACCTATTGAGCGTGAGGCGTCCAGATTGCCTGGCTTAGTGCTGCTTATCGACCACAGCGCCCTTTCCCGAGTCGTCTATCACGCACTTGCTCAAGAGTTCAGTATCGAAGCGGTTGTCCGTGAAAACCAGGTCGCCAGGTCGACTTTTCTCAAACGGCGGCTGAAGAGACTGGGCTGGCGCACCCTACTGGGACAGATCGTATTTGCAAAGTGTATTGTCCCATTGCTCAGACGGGAGACGGCGGGACGCAGAGCGGACATCTTACGGGAATATGGTATGAATGAGGCGCCCATACGAGCAAAATGCGTGGTCGACGTTCCATCGGTCAACGATACTCGTACGGTAACGCTCTTGAAGGAGTTGGCCCCGCGGGTCGTCGTCGTAAATGGAACGAGTATCTTAGAGGAGAAAGTACTGAACGCAACCAGCGCCCTGTTTTTGAACACCCATGTCGGTATCACCCCACTCTACCGAGGAGTCCATGGCGGTTATTGGGCCCTTGTTGCGGGCGATCTGGAGCACTGCGGAGTAACGGTTCACAAAATTGATCGGGGAATCGATACTGGAGCCATCGCGGCGCAGGCTTTGATTAAGCCTACAACGAGGGATAATTTTTCTACCTATCCTCTCCTGCAGATTGCCAATGCCATTCCACTGCTCAAGCAAGCAGTCCGTGATGCGCTCAATGGCAAGCTGGAAACGCTACCTGCGCCCATGGGGCAATCGCAGTTATGGTCCCACCCGACTGCCTACCAATATCTAAAAAATAGGATTGTACTTGGCATCCGATAAGAAGCAAGACCGAGCATAACCGCTAATGGTTTAATGCTTCGCCGGAAAAAAATGGATATACCCCGGGGTTCCATCGATCCTTTTCCACGGGGCAGGGACCATAGAGGGCACCGAGCCTTCCGCGGAAGGATTTGTGCCAGCGATAACTGCCCTGGCTCCGGTTCGTTCTAGAATTCCCAGTGCCTTTTGTTGAACCTCTGATCCGGACTCCCAAAATTCGAGCGCAGGATGGCCCGGACGGGATGCGCTGCTTGCAGGTATTTCGGCTATGATCTGCAGCCGGGCAAGGTGTGCCCAGTATGCGCCCGTGCCATCGCCAATGAGCGCCACGTGATCGCCGGGATGCAGACCGCTGTTAAGCAGGCTGATGGCAATCGAGGCCGCCTCGGAACTCCTCCCGTCCGCGTGGTCGCTTCCAATTGCCTCTCTGCTCGTCTGTAATATCAACGCCGCCCCGGTCGTGATGAGCGCTGCAGCACCAATGCACAACACTGCTCGGCGTGTGCCATGATCCGGAGGCAGCGAGCAAGCAGAGATTCCGCCTGCAAATAGCAAAATCAGCCAACCGCCCAGAAAGCGCGGCTCAACATGGACCAGGGCGAACATTGCCTGCGCGAGCGCTCCAGGCACCCAGATAAACCAGAGCGGCCAAAGCCTTTGCACCCATCGTCTGGGATAACCCCTACATAACAAGGCCAGAATAATCAGGACACAAACCAGCTCCGCCCCCGACTCCATGATGATTTGAAATTCAAGAGCGAGATTGCGGACGAGAACAACGGCCTGGCGCTTCAAAACGAAATGCGGCGCAATCCCCGCATTCCAGTAAGTTGGATCAAACCAAGGCGGATATGTCCCCATATTGTCGGCCGCAAACTCGTAGATCTCAGGGAAGTCATTCAGCTTGTGAGTGGGATGGGTCGCAATCCCCGAGCCCGGGGGACCTCCTTGCCAGTGACGGTAGGCCTGAACACCGTCTATGAAGAAAGCTTCATTTACTCGAGCTGAATCCCCAAAGGTCAGGCGACCTTTCGCCAGGGAGAGCGCAGTGACAAATGGAGCACAGACCACAAGGAACGTGACCACGGCTGTCCCAGCCAAGAGAATCGATCGCAGCGATACCGGCCGCCAAAAGTAGGCGCACACGATGAAGGCGATCCCCATGGGAAAGAAAGGTGCCTTGACATAGTAAGCGAGCGCCAATACGCAACCGAACAGCACCGACCGGCTGAAACTCGGAAGCCGCCTGAGACGAAGCGCACTCCATCCGGCCAGACAGCAGAAACCCGAAACCAGTAGATCCGGCCCCACCAGGCCTACGGTGATGACATTCAGAATTGCAATGCCGTACACCGCATATCCAAGCGCCCAGAATGCGTCTTCGGGTATCTCCAAATCATCAACTCCGGCAAGCTTCCGGTGCCACGCCAGGACCTCATTCCAGAACATCTGGAAGGCTGCCAGGGTTCCGGTGAAGATCAACAGGTTGACCAGATGAACGAGGGGAAATTCCCAAGAAGCCCGCGGGCGAAATGCCCAAAAGAAAAGTGAAACGATCACGGGGTAACCCGGTGACCAATACGCATGGATTGCCGTACCCGGATGTCCCTCGGCAATTGCCCGGGCGATGTCCAGATAAGACATGGAATCCGGTACCAACTCATTGCGCGTGAACCACGCCCTCGCGGCGGCAATCGCAATGAGCGCAACCCAGCACCCGATCTGAATTCGCCGGACACCGGCGTTCGCAATCGAGTTCGGCTCGGCATCTGCCGATGGCAGTTTCACTTCAGTAGTCATCCAGACCTCCGGCGGATTCCGTTGCTTCCAGCTGAGCTGCCGCGCTACGGCCTTGCTGGAAAGAAATAGACGTATGCACCGGTTCCGTCGATCTTTTTCCACGGTGGAGGAACAACAAGTGGCACCCCGCCTCGAAGCGAGCTTTCAACCGAATGCTGCATCGCGCCTGCGATTACTGCTCTTGCTCCGGTTCGTTCGAGGATCGCCAGCGCCTCTTGCTGTAACTCCGGTCCCGACTCCCAAAAATCCATAGCCGGGTGAACCGGCAATCTGGGAATACTTGCGGGTATCTCAGCGATGAGATGCAGTCGAGCGAGATGCGCCCAGTATGCCTCACTACCGTCTCCGATAAATGCTATGGGATCGCCGGGGTGCAGACCGTTACCGAGCAAGAAAACCGCGAGAGAAACATCCCGGGGACTTCTACCCGCTGCCGCATGATTTGCCCCGGTAGCCTCCGTAGTGGCCTGCAATATCAGAGCCGCCCCAACGGTGATTAGGGCTGCTGCGCCAGCGCACGAAACCGTCAGACGCGAGCCGATATCTGTCGGCAGAGAGCAGGCGCAGACTGCACCCGCAAAAAGCAGAAGCAGCCAGCCACCTACAAAGCGCGCCTCGACGTGGACAAGAGCAAACATTGCCATCGCCGTCGCTCCGGGCACCCAGATAAACCAAAGCTGCCAAAGCCCTTCCGCCCATTGATTGCGATGACCACATATCAAGACGAGAACAATTAGAATGCAAACCAGCTCCGCTCCTGACTCCAGGATGAATTGAAACTCGAGAGCGAGATTGAGGACCAGTACGATCATCTGTCGCTTTAAGTTTAGGTGGGGAGTAATGCCTTCATCCCAGTAAGTTGGATCAAACCATTCGGGATACGTGCCCATGTTGTCCGCGGCAAATTCGTAAATCTCGGGAAAATCATTCAGCTTGTGCGTGGGATGAACCGGCGTTCCTGACCCCGGTGGCCCTCCTTGCCAATGAAGGTATTGAACGCCATCAATAAAGACAGCCCAGTTGAAACGAGCCGTGTCTCCGAAGGTGAGGCGACCCTTCGCCAGAGACAGAGCCGTGATTAAGGGGGCGCATCCCAACAGGAATGTAATGAATGCAGTCCCAGCCAGGAGAATCGTCCGCCGCGATACCGGTCGCCACGAGCAGGCGCAAATGATAAAGACAATCCCGATGGGGAAGAAGGGCGCCTTGGCATAGTATGCGAGAGCCAGCACGGCGCCGAGCAAGACACAAAGGCTAAGACTCATGTCGCGCCTGAGGCACAGTGTGCACCATCCAGCGAGACAGCAGAAAGCCGAAAGCAGTAAGTCTGCCCCGACCAAACTGACTTTTATGACAGAAAGGATCGCAATGCCAAATGCTGCATAACCAAGGGCCCAGAATGCGCTCTCGGGTATCGCGGCACCACGAACCCTCGCAAATTTTCTGTGCCACTGCAGCGTCTCGCTCCAGAACAGCTGAAAGGATGCGAGCGTTCCGATAAAGATCAGCACATGGACGAGATGGACAAGGGGGAACTCCCAGTAGGCGTTGGGATGAAATGCCCAGAAGAAAAGAGAAATGAGTGCTGGGTAACCCGGCGACCAATACGGATTCGTCACCGCGCCCAGATGCCCCGCGGCAAATGCCCTGGCAATGTCCAGATAGGAAATGGAATCCCCGCCCATCAATTCGTAGCGAGTGAACCAAGCCCTTACGAGCGCAATCGCAATGAACCCTATCCAGCAACCGATCTGAAGTTTCCGGACATCGGCATTCTCAATCCAGTTCCGGTGAGTATCTGCCGATGGAGTTTCCAGTTCAGTCGTCAACAATGCCTCCTGCCGCGCCCTCTACCTATTCCAACTGAGTCGTCGGCTTATGGATTTGCTGGAAAGAAATAGACATATGCGCCGGTTCCGTCGATCTTTTTCCACGGGGCTGGAACAATAGACGGCACTGACCCTTCAATGGAGTGCTGCGAACCTGCAATGACCGCTTTGGCGCCGGTTTGTCCAAGGATGCCCAACGCTCTTTGTTGTTGTTCGGGTCCGGACTCCCAAAAATCCATCGCGGGGTGACCTGGACGTGATGCGATACCAGCTGGGATTTCGGCCACCAGACGCAGTTGGGCCAGGTGCGCCCAGTAGGCCTCAGTGCCGTTCCCAATAAGCGCGACGCCATCGCCAGGACGCAAGCCGTTGTTGAGCAGGAAGGCGGCTATGGAGGCGTTAAAGGGGCTCCTGCTCGCCTCATAGTCGGCCCCCACTGCCTCTCTACTGACCGCCAGAATCAGCGCTGCCCCCGCCGTGATAACGGCCGCCGTACCGATACACCAAACTGCCCGGCGTGTGCCGGTATCCGTCGGCAGTGAGCACGCGCAGACTGCGCCCGAAAAAAGTAGAATCAGCCACCCCCCAAGAAAGCGCGGCTCGACATGGACTAAGGCGAACATCGTGAGAGCGATCGCCCCAGGTACCCAGATAAACCAAAGCCGCCGTAGTCCCTTTATCCACGGTCTGCGGTAATTGCTCAACAAGGCCAAAATGATCAGTACGCAGACCAGCTCCGCCCCTGACTCGAGGATGATTTGAAATTCGAGAGCGAGATCCCGCACGAGGACAACGACCTGGTGTTTCGAATTGAGGTGCGGGGTAATGCCTTCGTACCAGTAACTCGGATCAAACCATGCAGGATATGTCCCCATGTTCTTGACACCGAATTCGTAGATATCCGGATGATCGCTCAGCTTACGAGTGGGGTGAACCGGCATTCCGGCGCCTGGGGGGCCGCCCTGCCAATGCTCATAATGCTGCACGCCATCGATGTAGAATGCATAATTCACCCGGGCTGAGTCTCCAAAGGTCAGGCGACCCTTCGCCAGAGAGAGCGCAGTCACGAATGGAGCACAGACCAGCAGGAACATGGCAATTGCTGTCCCGGCCAGGAGATTGGCTCGTAGTGATAACGGCCGCCACAGACAGGCGCACACGAGGAAGACAATCGCCATAGGAAAGAACGGCGCTTTGACGTAGTACCCCACACCCAATACCAGACCAAGCAAGAGCGATCGGTTGATGCTCGGAGAGCGTCGGAGACGCAACGCACTCCATCCGGCAAGACAGCAGAAAGCCGAAACCAGTAAATCTGGCCCGATCAGGCCGACTCTTATCAGATTAAGCGTCGCAATGCCGAATACCGCATACCCAAGCGCCCAGAATGCGCCTTCTGGTATCTCCGCGTCGCGAATTTCCGCATATTTCTCATGCCAATTGCGCACCTCGCTCCAGAACAACCGAAAGCACGCGAGCGTCGCGGCGAAGATCAACACGTTGACGAAATGGACGAGCGGGGCCTCCCAGTAGACGTTCGGATGGAATAGCCAGAGGAAAAATGAAACGAGTACGGGGTAACCCGGAGACCAATACGCATGGATCGCTGCGCCCGGATGCCCTCCGGCAACCTCCCTGGCGATATCCAGATATGCGAGCGAATCCCCACCCATCAATTCGTAGCGGGTGAACCAGGCCCTCACAATGGCAATGGCGATTAGCGCAACCCAGCAACCTGAATGGATTCTGCGTGTGTCGATGTGCGTGATAGAGTCAGACTGCGCGGCCACCCATGGCGCTTCGACCTCTGTCATCTACATTCCCTCCCATGCGCGCAGAGAAGTCAGCTTCTGCAAATGGACCAGGCAAAAATTGACGGGCGGAAATTTATTACTAAGCCTGCGGTTTGGTCGCTACCGCAATAAGGCTCAATCCACCCCACGGGAGTGCGCCATCCATGCGCCTCAGCACCGGGATGGTTATCTGTAACACTTTCAGTTGAACCCGCGAGAACGTCTTGCGGCGCAGTATCTTCCCGTTCAGCCACCATCCTGGGACGGAAAAGCGGTTGAAGTCGAATATTTTTTCTACCTGGAAGCCAGCTCGTTCCAGACCCTCCTGCAGCGACTTTCGCGTATACCGTTCGCGGTGCTCCAACGCCTCATCCAGCGTGCCGTACAGCGCAGGATGCTGCGGCACGAGGATTACAGCACGTCCTCCCGGCATGAGTGACGATCGGATGTTCTTGAGCGCCACCTGTTCATCCGGCACATGCTCCAGGACATTGACCATCAGCGCCGTATCGAATTTTTCTTCAAGGCCTGCGAAATCGCCAGAAACACCTGCGTCAATATGCCGCACTCTCAAGTACGGCTTCCCTATTGAGTAACCACGTAAGTAAGAAAGATACGACGGGTTGATGTCCGATGCGAGGTAGAACTCGCGGGGAATGAACTGGCTGGTCAGGGTGCCGATTCCGGCGCCGATCTCCAGCACTCGGTCCCCCAGAAACGGAGCCAGCGTCCGGCCCATCCATAGGTTGAATCGGCGGGCTTTCTCCAGGCTCACCAGGATGTGCGAACCGTACTCGTCTTCCTTGTGGATATCGTCAATAAGCCAGAAACGCAGAACCGCAGTGAGCGCCAGGAGCGCATCTTTTCCGCCAATTTTCTTCCCTTCCTGATAACTGCGGGCCAGATAGCTGATCGGAGCTTCAAAGATCCGGGCGCGCCGCTTGGCCAGTTTGAAGGCGATCTCGATCTCGAAGCGAAAATCATTGTTGCGCAGCGGAATCGACTGGAACAGCGGCGTGCGTATCGCCTTGTAGCAGGTCTCGATGTCGCTGAGGTTCAGATCCGTAAAGATATTCGCCACGAAAGTGAGCATTTTGTTATTCAGGGTATGCCTGAACATTAACGCGCGGCGGTAATGCGAGGAAAGGTAGCGCGAGCCGAAGACCGCGTCTGCGGCTTCTGTGGCAAATGGCCGCAGGAGCGAGGGAATGTCCGCCGGATTGTATTCGAGATCGGCGTCGTGCACGATGGTTATATCTCCCGTGGCACGAGCCAGAGCCGTGCGCAGCGCCGCCCCTTTCCCCATGTTGCGTTCATGCCGTAGCAACACCACGCGCTCGTCCTCTTGAGCAACCCGCTGCAGGATATCCCAGCTGCCATCGGTGCTGCGGTCATCCACTATGATGACTTCCATACTGTGAATGATGTCGTCCTTCAGCGCTAGCAATCGACGCAAGCTGGATTCAACCAGGTAGCGCTCGTTATAGACGGGCATCAGCACGCTCAAGCTGAATGATGTGCCGATAGGATCTCCCTTGACCGGAATGTCCAACCATGTTGGCATTAGCTCCAGAAGCTTTTCAGAATGGGTGCTCATCTGCATCCCCCGAATGAATTCTCTCGGACACCGTAAGTATGAACCTGACTGGTTCGCAATCGCTTGTGCTGCACTTGCAAATCGCTCATTCGCGGCAGAGAGCGACCAACAGAGCGGCCGAAGCTCGGACCACAAAACTCATTTGGCGCCACAGATCGTGAGAATTCCGCTTCTTATCGCTGTGCATGCTCACCGACCCAAACACCTTATGCCTGAATCTATTAATTTGGCAATATCTGCGTGTTCTCTGGGCCTCGTTGAATCGGGGAACACTGAGCCACAGTGGCATATGTGGCAATCGGAGAATTCAAAATAATATCGGTGATTTGGGATGTCGGGTACTTTAATATTCCTCTTTCGGACAACCCGGACGACACGAATCTCTTCAAAGACTCGGCGAGGCCTGACATTCGAATGATGGGGTCCATTCTTAAAGGGCACTTGGGCTGATGCGATCTCATTTGCTGTCGGCCCTGGTGCGCATTCCACAACACTCCTCAATCCTTTTCCTCATCTTTTTCTCCGCCGCTTGGTTTGCATCTCAACTCTTCCCCGATGCCTTCGCAGCTGTTGAGCTATTCGGTTCGCGTTTGGCAGAGCGAAAGCGTCTCTGCGTGTTTTTACTTGCCACAACGGCGATTGTGCTCCGCCTCGGCTTGCTTTGGGTCAGTCCGGTCCCTTCTCCGGGAATCCATGACGAGTTCAGCTACCTCTTAGCTGCGGATACTTTTGCGCATGGCCGGCTTACCAACCCTCCGCATCCGATGGCGGTTTATTTCGACACCTTTCACGTCAACCAGCAGCCGACCTATATGTCGATTTACCCACCCGCCCAGGGCGCTGCGTTGGCATTGGGCGAGCTTCTGGGGCATCCGTGGATCGGAGTCCTCCTGAGCGTCTCGGCGATGACTGGAGCTGTTTTATGGGCTTTGCAGGGCTGGTTCCCGTCTCGTTGGGCACTGCTCGGCGGCATACTCGTTCTGCTCCGCATCGCCATCTCCAGCTACTGGATCAACGGCTATTGGGGTGGGGCTGTCGCAGCCATCGGGGGCGCGTTTGTCTTCGGAGCCCTTCCACGCATCATGCGTTCGTGCCGCGCCCGAGACGCTGTAATTCTGGGCCTGGGCACCGGCATTCTCGCGAACAGCCGTCCCTTTGAAGGCTTCGTCTTCTGTCTTCCCGTCTTCGCCGTCCTCGTTGCATGGGTGTACCGTCGTCAGGGCCCCTCATGGCGAACCGCCGCGCGCCAGATCCTCGTTCCGTTCAGCGCTGTCATGCTGCTGTGCGTGCTCTTCATGGGGTATTACAACTTCCGAATCACTGGGCACCCTTCGGTGTTCCCATATGTTGTCAACGTTCGCAGCCACTTCGCGATTCCTCAACTCGCATGGGGAAAAACTGTCGCGCCGTTCCACTTCCAGAATGCTCAATTCGAGGATTACTACAATCACTGGTGGCCAAAGATAGCCTGGGTGTACGGCCGGCCGGACAGCTTTGGACACATTGCCCTTGCGCTTGGACTAGACGCCTGGACGTTCATCCGTTTCGTCGCCTATCCCGAATTTCTTGTTGTAGCACTGGCGGCACCCTGGATTCTGCGCGACCGCCGAATGCGATTCCCTGTCGCGCAGTCTGTTTTTTGCTTCGCTGGCTTTCTGCTGGTGGCCTGGTTTCAGCCGCACTACGGCGCGCCGCTCACCGCGACGACCTTCGCACTGATCGTGCAGGGATTACGACACTTTCGTCATTGGCGTTTCTACGGACGCCGGTTCGGGGCGCACCTGTCGCGTGCAGTCGTTGTTTCGGCCTTCTTTTTGTCGCCCTTTCACCCATATCTCGTAGCAATTCTTCCGCGTATGGATTATCGGCAGCGTATTAGCGACCTAGCTGACTCTATGCCCGGAAACGAATTGATCGTGGTGCGCTACTCAACCGAGCACGACCCGTTGCAGGAGTGGGTCTACAACGCCGCAGACATTGACCACGCAAAAGTAGTCTGGGCGCGCGAAATCCCCGGTGTGCCTCTTCAACCATTGCTCAATTATTTCCACGACCGGCATGTCTGGATCGTAGAGCCGGATGACGACCCGCCACGACTCTTGCCCTACGCGGCGCCAGCCACACACTGATTCCGCGAATACCGGTGATCGCTTCTCCACGTACCAACTGCGCCCCGCTGGGCCAATAGTTCATCCATAAAGTGGCAGCTAGTTCGCAATCGCCATTGGAGCCATTTCCGTGGGTTCCGCGCGGTAGTCGATCGGCAGCTTGCGCAGCAACTCCTGTATCGCAGCATCCGGTTGCCGGATTCGGGCTCCGTGCTCGAGCTCTGCCAAGAACTTCGGAAAGCTTACCGGCACCGGGGCAGCCTTCACTTGAAAAACATTACGAAAATGGGTAGCAGTCACCAGCGCGTCCTCTCTCCAAAGCTGTTCATGGAGCTTTTCCCCCGGACGTTTGCCTACCACCTTGATATCGATGTCCTTTCCAGGCGTGAGACCCGCCAGGCGGATGATGTCCTTAGCAAAGTCGATAATCCTTACCGGGTCCCCCATATCGAGCATGTAGATGTCGCCACAGGAAGCGAGCGTGGCGGCTTGCAGGACTAGCTGCACCGCCTGCGGGATCGTCATGAAGTAACGGGTCATCTCTTCGTGCGTAATCGTTACCGGACCGCCTGCCGCAATCTGGCGGAGGAAGATAGGAACGACGCTTCCGCGGCTGCCAAGAACATTTCCAAAACGCACGCAGGCAAAGTGGGTCTTGCAACCATTACCATTGCTCGCATCAGCGCGTTGCTGAATGAGCATCTCTGCAACGCGCTTGGTGGCTCCCATTACACTCGACGGCCGGACCGCCTTGTCCGTCGAGATCATCACCAGGCGTTCGCAATCGAATTCGATTGCCGCATCCGCCAGTTCACGGGTTGCAGAAACATTGTTCAGAACCGCCTCGCAGCAGTTCCCTTCCATCACCGGAACATGTTTGTAGGCTGCCGCATGCAGGGTAACCTGCGGGCGATAGCGGTCAAACGTTCGATAGACGGTTTCATGGTCACGGATGTTTCCTACTACTGGAACTATTTCCTTGCCGTTCTGGTTCTCGATTTGGTGCATCAATTCAAAGATCGAGTTCTCATCCTGGTCCAGCACCACAAGCCGGTCAACATTCAAGGCCGCGACCTGTCTCGCGATCTCGGAGCCGATTGATCCACCCGCTCCTGTAACGAGAACCGTTCGTGCATCGAAGCAACTGACCACTGCGGGATGCGTCTCACTCATCCTCGCGGAACCGGCCTGCGTCAGCTGGTCGATAGAGACCGTCCGGCTCACCCGCACATTTCCCTGCATCAGGTCGCTTCCCGAAGGCAAGATGCGCACCTGCATATCGAAGCGCGTCGCGTCGCGAATGACTTGCGCGGCGCACTTCAGGTTCGCACCTGAAAGAATGACTACCTCGATCTGGTGGGCGGCCAGCAGACTAGGCAAAGACCCTGGCTGGCCCAACACTGGGCAGCCTGCGATGTGAAAGCCCAACATGCGTTTGTCTTCGCTCACTAAGCCGATGACTTGAGCCTCTCTGCAAGAGCGAAGATAGCCAGCAGATGTAGCTAGCGTTGCCTCATTGCCAACAAGAAGGGCGCGTGGACGTCGGGAGGGCTGGTAAATAGCCTCGTGCGCAAGGCGCCGCGTTACTCGCAACGTAGACGCAAAACCGAGGAAAAGGAGGAACTCGATGATCAGCACGCTATATGGAACAACCGGAGCGTCAGGCACTAGCCATCGCACGAGCAGAAGAAAAATCGTCACAGGTACAGAGCGGAAAGCGAGATGCAGGCTATCCCATACATTGAAGAAACGCCAAGTAGATTGGTAGCCGGTACGGGTTAGCTGCAGGGATAGAGGCCTTAGAAAGGCTACAACGCAAAGCCACGTCCACATGCTGTGTTGCATCTTCGACGGGATCTCAAAATCAAACCTAAGCGCATACGCAACGATTATCGCAATGGCGGCTGTAAAAGCATCCAGAACTATGCGGACATTCCGGTGAAAAACCCAAGATGGAATACGTTTAGCGTATTCTCCACGTCTTCCCACCATCCCTGCCTTCATTTCATGAAGGTCTTCCACTGGCGTTCCTCCTAAGGAGCTTCCAATCTAGTGGTGTCGTGGTCGATATCTTCGAGCTAAAGTCGACAATCGCAACAATCTCGCTGACAATTTCCAGCAAAGAAGCCATGACGCTGTTCTGAACTTAAATTCTGGTTATCGCTACAAGGCTAGGAACAATATGGACTACAAATTAATTCCGGCACACATGCAGTCCGGAAGAGTCATTTTTGGTTAGACGTTCTTTCAGTCGCACACCACCTTAGCCCTAGGATGCATGGTTTGGCAACAGTTGATGTGACAATTTGCAAACAAATTAAACGCACAACCGGGAATTCTGTCACTTTCTGCATTTTCCTCATTCTCTAGAATGTAAGCTATAGAATCTAAAAGGCTAACAGGCCTCGTCCACGAGTCCGTTATTTCGTCTCTGAAATTGCGCGATGACTTATATTTCACTCTTGCCGGCTCATGATTCTTTGGCCTTCTATCTCAGCCTTGACCTGGTGATGTTCATCGCGGATTGCAATGTGACTCCGGCGAAGAGTCGATGAGACGGTAGCCGGCAGGGCACTTCGCCGCTCTCACTGAACTGTTCGCCCGCTCAACCCCCACCGGCGAAACGTCCTGCCGCCCATCCGTAAGCCTCTCCGCGTGCCGGGTCAGCAGGATCGGTGGCGACGGCGCCCGGGCTGGAACTGGAACGGAAGAATGATTTGCCACCAGGCGCGGACTCCTCGAAATTTTTGAAGCGCTATGGGGTTTTGAATTCAGCTCCTTATAAAGGCCGCTATTTGCCTGCATCCGAGTGGTCCGCGTCGGATGCATTCAATCTGGATCGCATGGACAGTTCCTTAAGTGTCTCTTTGCTGAGCGGCTTCTCATGCAGGAGCAGTTCGGCGGCGCGAACAACAGGAGTGCCGTGGAACCAGCGCTGAAGGATATTTTCCTTCAGAAGATTGGTCACGGCCAGGAGACACATGCCCTGGTGGTGCGCCATCCAGGATCGGACCAGCTGTGGTTGCGTGCCTTGCGTACAGTCGGCAGACTCATAGAAACCATAGGCGCCTGTCCACTCGAGCGCGGCCATACGGCGTAGATTCGCGATTGCGTCCTTGCGCAGAATGGACAGCGCGAGGAAGGTGGAATACGGCGAAATGACGGGGCCATCTTCCGCACCGTATTTCGAAGCCAATGCTGGAATGCCCCAGGCCTGGTAGCCATATCGACCAAGAGGATCCCTCTTTGCGAATCCCGACTCAGAGATGCCCCACGGAATGTCGCGAACATAATTGCGCTGGATGCGGACGACTGATTCAAGCGTGCGAGAGATCAGCGTGTCGGGGAAATTGCGCATCCACAGTGCCGGCATCATGTACTCGAACATGGTCCCCGTCCATGAGAGCAGGGCGGGACGGCCATCGACCAGGACATGAGTCCGATCCAGACGGAACCACGACTGTTGGGGGATATCTCCCTTGGCTACGGCGATGAAAGACGCGATGCGGGCCTCAGAGGCAAGCAGGTCGTAGCATGCCGAGTGCACCTCGCCGGTGACACCGTCGTATCCGATCGAGAGGAGCTGGCGGGAGTCGACCAGCAGGAATCCGTACTCCATTGCATTGGCGTTGCTCTCTGCCTTGGCAGCGATGGTTGCGATGTCCTCTCTCAGCTGCGCGAGCCGCGGCACGGCAGCGTTAAGCTGCGATCGCAACTCCGCAGCGAGCGGCGGAAGCGCCGCCTCTGAGCTGGCAATCCGATGCTCCAGCTCGGCAGCGTATTCAGATGCGATATGCAATTCCGGGATTTGCTGAGCGTCATCGTTCCCTAGCTGCGGCAGTTCAAAGAGGGGGGTGTATTGGGGCAGCAGCCACGGGGTGTAGTTCTGTACAAAATCAGATAAAGCTGAGCGGCGGCGAGCAGCCTCTCCTGTCATCCAATCGTGGTCGGGGGTCTTGTCGCCGTCGGCCGGCTTGCTTGGAGCCGGCAAAATCTGCTGTAAATCTGCAAATGCTTCGGGGCTCAGCATCGGTCGCTTCAGCAGATCGAATGCGCCGGTATGCAGCGTGTAGAAAGAAGCCGCGAGGTTGCCGCTGTCGACAGCCGAGATGGTGAGTGGAGCAATAGGCTGCAGGGTTTCGATGTCGTACCAATTGTAGATGTGGCCGCGATGCTTCTCCAGGCGGTCGTAGGTGACCAGTGTTCCAAGGGTAGCGCGCACAAATTCTGGAAGCGTAAGGAAGCCCAGCTCATACGCTGCCTGTCTCGCGTTGAAGAGCATTCCGAGATTCGTCGGGGATAGCTTTCGCACCTGAAACGTGTCTTTCTCTTCGACGTTGTCTGGAATAAGCCAGTGATTGCGCTCGTCGCCGAACTCCAGGAAGTATCTCCAGAGGTACAGCGCCTGCTGCTGCAGAAAGACCGAGTCTTCCGTCGAGAGTGGGCCCTCCTCACGGCGTGGAGGCGAATTAAGCCAGACCACAACGAGCGGCGCCAAGCCCCACAGGATAAGGATGGGAGCAGCGTCAAGCAGTGATCGAACGTGCATGACGGCGAGCACTATAGCAATGAGCACCGCGACGAAAGGCGAACGCTGAAGATAGAGGTCCAGGGGGGTCTGCGAGCCGCCGGACTCCGCTTGTGCGGCTGTCTCCCACTCCAACAGGCGCTTTCCGGAGAGTAGTCTTCGACCGAGAGACCGAGCGATCGCGTCGAGCGACAGCAGCATGTGATGCGGAAGGAATGTCAGATTCAGAAGCGTAAAGCCGAACGCGGAAGTAAATGTGGAAAAGCTCTCACGCGCCGCAACGACACTCAGCTTGAGCAAGGCGCGACCGAGGTTGAAACCCAGCTGGACGAGGACGGGCAGAAGCAGAAGTACCAAGGTGGCAACGGTCCAGTAAAGCGCTCCGCCCGGAAGTATGGACCAACCGAGGACAAGCATGATGAAAGTGACGGGTTCCACCAGGCTTCGGCGTAAGTTGTCGAAAATCTTCCATCGCGAGATGGTGCTGATTGGGTTTGCAACGAACCGGCCAGATTCATCGGGCACACGGCTAAAAAGCCATTGTGCGACCTGCCAGTCTCCGCGCACCCAGCGATGCTGACGGCGGGTATGAGCGGAGTAGTGGGATGGATAGTCATCGATGACTTCGATGTCGGAGACGAGTCCTGCGCGCGCATATGAACCCTCGATGAGATCGTGAGAGAGGAGGGCGTCGCGCGGAAAGCGGCGATCGAGCACCTGATGCAGAACGCTTACCTCGTAGATCCCTTTCCCTGCGAAGATGCCTTCGCCAAAGAGGTCCTGATAGACGTCGGAGACAGCACGAGTGTAGATATCGAAGCCTGTCTCGCCGGAGTAGAGGGATGCAAAGCGGGAGCGCGATGCAGAGGCAACACTGACGCCTACTCGCGGTTGAAGAATGCCGTAGCCGGTAGTGACAACGCGTAACCGAGGATCGATGATGGCGTGGTTCAGCGGATGCGCGATCGTGCCAATCATGCGCGCTGCTGTGCCGCGCGGAAGCTGCGTATCCGAGTCCAGGGTGATGACATATCGAACCTGTCGCAGGACTTCGATTGGTCCGGCCTTGATCGGAAAGCTGTCGAAGGAGTACAGGAGGAATTTGTTCAGATCGAGCAGCTTTCCGCGCTTCCGCTCCCAACCCATCCAGACACCCTGGCGTGAATTGAAGATGCGATGGCGATGCAAGAGGATGAATGAGCCTCCCTTTGGAGACGGATACTTGGCGTTCAGATCATCGATGCACTGCACTGCCAACGCGACCAACGGATGGTGATCGTCGTCTTGAGGTCGCGACAAGCTATCCGGCAGATCGGTCAGCAGGCCAAAGTGAATGTTCGAGTCCTGATTGGAAAGATACCGAGCTTCCAATTCGTCGAACAATTCATGAACCTGCTTCTCGTTCAGCAGCAGCGTAGGCACAACCACGAAGGCCGTAGCGTCTTCAGGAACGCCTTTTGAGAAATCAAGTTTTGGAAGCGACTGAGTCTTCAGCAGCGCGGTAACACTGTTGTTTACCAGATCGACGCCGCCCTGGGATGCCGGCAGAAGCGCCAACAATAGCGCGGCCAATACCGGCCAGAAGGCGTAATGAGGAACCAGCGGCGCGACGATCGCAACGATCAGCAGGAGGCAAAGGGCAAAGATGCCGAGGATGTAAAAATCCTCGTTCCAGCGACGGAGGAAGCCGCGCACACGCTCCATTGGCGGCGCGTGATACCGGATGCGTTGGCTCAGCAGCGGGAAGCCCTCGGCAAAGAGATAGTAACCGATGTGCGCGATCCGGCGAGCGCGTCTTGGATCGGCCTCGGCTGACTGGCTGGCCTGGCGTGCAAGCTGGAGCGCGATCCGGGCCGTTTCTACCTCACTTGTATCCGCGTACCGCGCCAACTCGGCGATGCGCATGTGGTAGGCGTTTCGCGTTTCATCTTCCATCTTCGCGAAGACGTTGCATGGATCCTTGCGAAGTATGGCGTCGAACGCAACCAGCGGCTCAAGCACATTGCGCCATTCGTGCTGGCCCAGGCGTCGCAGGCTGTGCAGAATTGCGGAAAATGGCGATTGCTCGATGGGCGGCAGATCGCCTGCCGCAAACGCTTCGTCGGCGCGATCCAGAATGTATTCCAACTGAGCGAGTTTGAGAGCCTGCGGCAGAACCAGGATTTCTTCGAAAAGAAGAGCATCGTGCTGCTGAACCTGCTGCACATAGGTTGCGAGAGATTCCGGCGACCATATACCGCCGGCGGCGGAAAGATATGCTTCAGCCAGATTCACGGTGCGAGGCAATTCGCCATCTGGGTCCAGACGAACATGCGGCAACGTTGCAAGGGCAGTGCCGGCGCTTTCTCCAGCGATTATGGCCGACTCCAGCATGCGCGTGCTTTCGAGCAGTTCCAGTTGCGGTGTCAACTCCTGGGTGGAGGCAATGGCACGGCACTTCCGCAGTAGATCCGCCAGCCTGAACTTGAGACTTTCCAGCCGAGGCGAGAGTCCAATTTGTTTTGAGCCGCGCGGCAACGTCTCCCAGTGCCGGGCGAGAACATCGGCGTGCTGCTGCAAGTCCACTTCCGACACGGAGGGTTTTTCAGGCAGCCCACCTGTGGGCATGTCTAGTACCGGTGCCGTCGAGTGCGGAGCAAATTCAGATGTGTTTGGATCTGCCGAAGACTTTGCCATGACGCCTTTCTTTCATTTCTCTTGCTGCCGGAGGTTATCTGTAGCTCGCGGCCTGCATCTCGAACATCTCCGCGTAGAGTCCACCACTGGCCATCAACTGCTGATGATTTCCTTCCTCAATGAGACGACCGCCGGAAAGAACAACAATGCGATCGGCCATACGCACCGTAGAAAAACGATGTGAAATGAGAAGCGCCATTTTGCCTTCGGTGAGTTCGGCGAAACGCTCAAAGACCTCAAGCTCACTGCGCGCGTCGAGAGCCGCGGTTGGCTCATCGAGGATGAGCATCTGGGCGTCGCGAAGATAGGCGCGGGCGAGAGCCATCTTCTGCCACTCGCCGCCGGAGAGTTCAACGCCGCCTTCAAAGCGCCGGCCGAGCATCTGATCGTAACCGTTGGCAAACTTGCTCACCACGGTGTCGGCGAGGCTTTTGTGAGCGGCGATTTCGATGTCATTCTGTTGATTAGGCCGGTCGACGCGGCCTACCGCGATGTTCTCCCGCGCCGTCATCTCAAAGCGCATGAAATCCTGGAAGATGACCCCGATGTGGCGGTGAATGTCGTCGAGGGAATACTCCCGCAGATCAATTCCGTCGAGTAGAATTTGCCCCTCGGTCGGATCGTAAAGGCGCGTGATCAGCTTGACTACAGTCGTTTTTCCCTGGCCGTTTTCCCCGATCAGGGCGATCCGTTCTCCCGGAGCGAGAGTGAAATTGAAGTCCCTCAAGACTGTCCGGTCGGTCCCCGGATATGTGAAGGAAACATTGCGAAATTCAAAGCCATGGCGGATCGTCCCCGGCATAGGCAGCCCGTCAGGCCGGGATTGTACGGTCGGCTGCATGTCGAAGAAGGCGATCAGATCGGTGAGAAACAGCGCCTGATCAGCGATGCCGGAGACAGTCGAAAATACCTGCTGCAGATTCGAGCTGGCCTGCTGAATGGCGGCGGCAAGAAACGTAAACTGACCGATGTTGTAAGCGCCATGAAGCGTGCGCCAGATCACATAGACATAGGCACCGTAGTAGCCCAGGGTTCCGATGACTCCCAGCAGGCCGCCGACCACCAGCTTGGCCTTCGAAAGAATAACGTCTTCCAGGTAGATCTGGTGGGCCAGCGCCTGAAATCTTTCGGTGAAGAATTTATTCAGTCCAAAGAGCTTGACCTCCTTTGCGCCCTCGCGGCTGCCTGCGACTTGCCGCAGGTAATCCATCTGGCGCTTCGCGGGCGTCTGGCGGAAATTCTTGGCGTATCCCAGAAAGGCGTAATGGGTCTCGCCGACAAAGGAGGGGATTACGCCGGCCATCAGCAAGAGCACTAGCCAGGGCGACTCCCATGCGAGCGCAACGGAGAAGGTGAGCGTGGTGATGACTTGCTGCACCAGGCGGCCCATCTGCTGGATCATCGCCAGGCGATCCGTGGCTTGCACCCGGGCCCTTTCCAGGCGATCGTAAAAGACAGGGTTCTCGTAGGTCGTAAGGTCAAGCCTGGCGGCCTGCTCCATCACTTTCACGCTCGCGTGCTGCGTGTAGCGGTTGGAAAGGAGCGAATCCGAGTAGTCAATGGCGCGTGTCAGGAGCCCCATGAACACGTTCAACGCCACCTCGGTGGAAACCAAGGCCCAAAACGTCGACGGCAGAGAATGGCCGTGCAACACGTCCGCTAAGTCATTAATGATGTACTGCGCTACCTTGGCCACTCCAAATGGCAGAACGGCAACTATGACACGCAGCCCAAGCCCCCACGATACCACCGAGGGTCCGGATTCCCAGAGAATGCGGAGCACAGGCGGCATGTTGCGAAGCGCACGGAGGCGATCAAGCCACGCGCTCTTCTCTTTCGTACGGTCATTGGCATCCGTCATAAGTTGGGATCAACTAAGCGCCAGAATCAAGGCCACGTTGGCGTGTTGCATCTATGGATGCCCCATCGCGATTAGACGTTGGATCGTGCGCTCGAGCATTGCAGCGCGCAGTCTAGGCTGAAATGCGGCTCAGCCATTGTTCGAGGAAGCCAATCAACTCAAGCGGCGGCTTGAGCCACACCTTTGCCGATGTCTCACGATGCTCAGGCCGAACGAGAACAGTCAGCCCGCGGTCGTTCAGCGCGCGGAAGGAATCCTCATCGGTGAGATCGTCGCCGAGATAGGCGATCTGCGTATCAGGATCCGACTCCTCGATAATGGCAGCGACGGCATCGCCCTTGTCGGGATGGGCCACACGCAACTCCAGTCCGGATTCGAATTTCAGGAGCTTGAGCCTTGGACTTTTGGCGAGCGCGGTCCAGCCGGTCCGGATGCGGGCCTCCACCTTCCCCGCTTCCGCATCCGGCAAGCCACGCCAGTGGATGGCTACGCCTCCCGGCTTGAACTCCGCCAGGCGCTCCAGCCCCCTCTCGATCACTTGCTGCTTCGCCTGCGATAGTAATTCGACTGTTTGCACATCGATGCTGATTCGCCGGTAACTCCCGTCGGGCAGGATGTGCTCCATGCCGTGGGCTCCCCAGATTTCCAGGTCATGCAACGGATTGAGCAGGGCCTTCGCCTCGACAGCGGGCCGCCCCGTGATGATGATCACCCGCGTCTTTTCGGTCTGGAGAATCCTTTCGATGAGCGGCAAGACCCTGGGATATGGGTAGGCACGGTGCCGGTCGATATGGAACGGCGCAAGCGTGCCGTCGTAATCCAGAAGAAGCGCCGATGCCCAGGCTTCGCTCAAGCGGCCAAAAAACTCTGGAAGCGTATCGGATTCCCCAAGTCGGGGTTCTTTCCCGATGCTCTGCAATTTACGTCTCCACCGAAACTCTGTCTGGCGACACTCTGTCGGCAGCAGGGTGGTTCGCGCTCGCCCTGGGATCGAGACGAAGTTCGCAGAGCGCGCCAATCAGGCTGCCCGCCCACCAGTAGATATTGTGCTCCCTCACGGACGCACGCATGTGCCGCATGCGCTGCACCATTTCGTGGACGTCCATCCTGAGTGCCTGCGCAATCGCCTCGCCGGTGGATTCGATGTCGTAGGGATTCACAATGATCGCGTCGCGCAATTCTCGCGCTGCTCCGGTAAAACGGCTAAGGATTAACACCCCCCGTTCGTCCTGTTTTGCGGCAACATATTCTTTTGCCACCAGATTCATTCCGTCATGCAGAGACGTGACCATGCACAGATGAGCAACCCGGTAATAGCGCTGAACCTCCAGCCGGCTGTGCTGGCGGAACTGAAAAACGATCGGTCTCCATCTGCCACGCTTGAAGCGTGCATTGATCCGGTTGGCCTCCGCATCGACTTCTGCCTGGAAATCGGCATACCGCTTGATATGGCTGCGCGTCGGTGCGCCAAGCTGGATAAAGGCAAACTTTCCCTGGTAACTAGGATATCGCTCGAGAAACGATTCGACTGCCTGGAATCGCTCGACAATGCCTTTGGTGTAATCCACGCGATCGACGCCGACACCGACGAATGTCGCTTCGATGCCAAGTTCCTGGAGCAGCGCACTGCGTTCCTCATCCGCACTCATACTGCCTGGGGCATCGGGAGTATCTCCGGAGAATTCAACGCTGATGGGGAACGGGAGAACCGAGGACTGGTGATCGTTGCGTTTGACCGAGAAGTGTTCCCAGTTCACCCGAGCTTCGAGCACATGGTCGACCGTATTCAGGAAGTTATTGCAGTGCGCCCGAACATGGAACCCGATCAGATCGGCGCCCAGCAGGCCATCCAGCAGTTCCCGTTGCCACGGGCAGATCTCAAAGGACTCGGGAGTGGGCCAGGGGATATGCCAGAAAATCGCAATTCTGGCGTGCGGCAAGCGATCTTTCACCATTCGAGGCAACAGGGCGAAATGGTAGTCCTGGATGAGAACCACAGGACGTTCCTCGCCTGCCATCTCCTCCACCAGAGCGTCGGCAAACTTCTGATTTACGTTGTAATAGTGCTCCCAGTCGCCGGCGCGAAATATGGGACGGGTGTGGGCATTGTGGCAAAGCGGCCACAGGCCTTCATTGGCAAAACCGTAGTAGTAGCCGTCTTCTTCCTCCGCACTCAGCCATATGCGCCGGAGAGTGTAACGTGGCTCATCTGGGGGGACAAACAATCTATCATGGGAATCTACCGTTTCGGTGTCCGCGTCGCCGCTGCCGTGAGCCACCCAGGTTCCGTTGCAGGCGCAAAGGATCGGCTCAATCGCCGCAACCAGACCGCTGGCTGGAACCGAAACAGTAATCGTGTTATCACGCCAGGTGTGGATGTAGGGCTCGCGATTTGCAACTACAAAAAGGCTGCTCCCCCCCAGCCTGGTTCGGACATGGTCGGCCAACCGCTGGGCCGTCCATTCGGATTCGGCAGCGTTACGCAACCTCGCTTCGGTCTCTGCCGCCCCGCGCGCACTTTGTATACTTTTTGCCAATGGCGCGACCTCGCGAGCCAGGGGGGCGAGGAAATCGATGTCCTTTGCAAAGGGCGGAACGGCGTGCTCTCCGGTCCGCAGCGCTTTCATCCACTCCGCCACCCGCGCGATCGGCCCGGTAAGACTCCAGCGCACGATGAGAATGGTGATGGCAACAATCACCAGCACCTGAATCGCGATGCGAATGAAGACCCCGCTCCAGGCGTGGAAAATCTCGTTGCGAATGTAGGCCGTGTCGTACGCCATGACAATTCCGCCGGCGACGCTCTTGTCAGCGGCATGCAGTGGAGTGGCCAACACGTAGACGCGTTTGAAGCGGATCCGGAGATACCTGCTTACATTTCGATTCCCCGGGAGCGCCTCAGTCAGCGGCTTCGGGGTGCCTGGCAGCAGGGAGTTGAGAGCAGTGGTCACGACCAGCGGGGCCCCGTCCCGGTCGTAGACTCCAATCCCCAGAAGATGTTCACGGTTGCTGAACCGCAGCACCCACTGTTCGAGTCCGATCCGGTCACCAGTCTCCAAATACAATTCGGCTCTGCCCGCGAGACTCTCACCAAGGGTTCCCGCTTTGCTTTCGAGGTCGCTGCGCAGAGCATCCTTCTGTGTCTTTACCTCGTACCAGGACGACACGAGAGACACCAGGGTAATTCCGATAACCAACGCGACAATCAATCGCCAGCTCAGAATCCGCATGGTGTTGCCTGTACCCTATCTGTTGTAAACAAGAAGACCATCATCAGAGGAACGGATTGAAACCGGGAGATGAAGCTTAGATGCGGCTATGCTGGAAAGAGATGCCTCCCCCCCCTAAATCTCGATTTGCAATCCGTTGTCTGTTATTTGTATGAAGACACTGCACATGAACTGGTTGTCACCTCGTGGCGGAGGGTGGACTTACATTTATCTTCGATAGATTCCATATGAGCTGAATGTTCAGCGCAACTGGTGTTCGCATCGACTGCATCTAACTTGCACAACCTAAAGGAGCGAGGCTCGAAGGTGAAGAAAGCAGGGAGCGCATCCGATCCGCTCTGGTACAAGGATGCCGTCATCTATGAACTCCATGTGCGAGCTTTTGCCGACAGTAATAAAGACGGCATCGGCGATTTTGCCGGCCTGATCGGCAAGCTTGATTATCTTCAAGGCCTCGGCGTTACCTGCCTGTGGCTACTGCCATTCTACCCTTCGCCGTTACGTGACGACGGTTACGACATATCTGATTATACGAATGTCCATCCAAACTACGGAAGTCTCGACGATTTCAGGCAGTTTTTAGACGCCGCCCATCAGCGCGGCATGCAGGTGCTGATTGAGCTGGTGCTCAACCACACTTCTGATCAGCATCAATGGTTTCAGCGGGCGCGTCATGCGCCTCCTGGATCGCCTGAGCGCGATTTCTATGTGTGGAGCGACACCAACGATAAGTTTCCGGGCGTCCGGATCATCTTCTCAGATACGGAAACCTCCAACTGGACATGGGACCCGGTCGCGAAAGCATATTACTGGCATCGATTCTTCTCTCATCAACCCGACCTGAATTTCGACAATCCCCTCGTCTTGGAAGAAACACTTGCCGCCATGCGCTTCTGGCTCGATATGGGTGCAGACGGGCTCCGTATGGACGCTATTCCTTACCTGGTGGAACGCGACGGCACCAATTGCGAGAACTTGCCCGAGACACACGCAATCATTAAGAAGTTTCGTGCGGCCATCGACGCGGAATACACGAACCGCTTTGTGCTGGCGGAGGCCAATCAGTGGCCGACGGACGTGCGTCCGTACTTCGGTGATGGCGATGAGTGCCAGATGGCATTCCATTTTCCACTCATGCCGAGAATTTACGTCGCCATACGCCAGGAAGACTGCCTGCCGATCACGGAGATCATGGCGCAGACCCCCGATATCCCCTCCAATTGCCAATGGGGACTGTTTCTGCGCAACCATGACGAGCTAACGTTGGAGATGGTGACGGAGGATGAGCGCGACTACATGTACCTCGCGTACAGCGCGAATCCCCGCATGCGGATCAACCTTGGCATCCGGCGTCGACTCGCACCACTGCTCGACAATAATCGCCAGCGCATCGAGCTGTTGAACAGCCTGCTCTTCTCTTTCCCGGGGACGCCCATCCTTTATTACGGTGACGAAATCGGAATGGGAGACAACATCGAGCTCGGCGACCGCAACGGAGTACGCACACCGATGCAATGGAACGCTGGTCATAACGCCGGGTTCTCGTCAGTCAATCCGGACCAGTTATACAGCCCTGTGATCTCAGATCCGGTCTATGGCTACATGGCTGTCAATGTCGAGGAGCAGTTGGAGAATCCGTCCTCCTTGTTGCAATGGACACGCAATATGGTCGGCTTGCGGAAGCTCTTTCCCGTCTTTGGGCGCGGAACCTTTCGTATCCTGAACACGACGAATCGCAAGGTGCTTGCCTATCTGCGCCAGTACCGGAGCCAGACCGTTCTCTGCGTCGCGAACATTTCTCGATCTGCCCAGCCGGTGCTGCTCGACCTCAACGAGTACGAAGGTCGCACCCCGGTAGAGATGCTGGGTTATGTTCCGTTTCCGAAAATCACCGATCAACCGTATGTCCTGAGTCTCTCTCCCTACGCTTTTCTCTGGTTTGAGCTGCAACTCAGTTCCGCTGCCGAAGACTTATCGTCCGCGCTTTCCGATACCTCCGAAATAGAAACTTTGGACACTTCACCCGCATTGGTCCGCGACATTGAGGAGGCCCCGCTCGACCTTACGCTGAGCACTTCCACCCCGCCCGCAAAAGCGCAGGACGTAGAAGTTCGGGAATCGCAGACGGAGCTGCTCATCGTGATCGAGCCGGCCAGCCGCGAAGACATCGACAAGACCATCGCAGCGATTTCGGCGCGTCTCTCCAGCGAAGCCAGGCCGGTTCGGACAGTGCTCGCTTATCCCCGACAGGACGAGAACGGCGCCGCCCTTCCCAACTCCAATTCGGAACAGCCCCAAACCTTAGGCGAAACACCCTGGCTCCGGTTGACGTCCTTCGTTCCCAACGGAGGCTGGTTGCCATTCGCATGGCCGCACACCGAACAAACGTACTTCGACGCGCGCCGTCTTGCCACCGAACACGAGGCGCGCGCCACCATGCTACTGAGCAACGAGGTGGGCTCCCTGGACCGGCAGGCGTTACCTCTTCTCTTGCAGGCCGTGCTTCATGAGGGTGTCGATCTTGCGATGCCCCGCTACACACTCAGTCCGTATGAAGGATTGCTCAACGGCGCCATCCTCTTCCCTCTCACCCGGGCACTTTACGGCAGCGCGGTTCGCTATCCGTTGGGCGGAGACCTCGCCTTCTCGACCGGATTCTGCCAGGATGTCGGTGGCGCGACCGGACGCGCTGCACCGGGATCAGAAGACAGAATCGTCTGGCCGGCAACCGAGGCTGTCCTCAAGAAACATGTCGTGGCGCAGGTGCAGGTAGGACGACGGCGCTTTGCTCAACCGGAGAGTGTCGATGTCACGGCTCTATTGACGCGCATCGTGGGTTCCCTTTTCTCTGATATTGAGACGCGCGCGCTTGAGTGGCAAATGCCTCGCCCGCTGTCTGTGGTAAGAGAAATAGGAAGGCAGATTCCTATCGCTTCCACCTCGGCTGATGACACTCCTCCGGCCGACGTTACCCGGATGATGGAGTCCTTCCGGCTCGCCGGAACGAATTTACAGGAGGTGTGGGCACAAGTCATGCCACCCCGCACGCTGCTGTCGGTGAAGCGACTCGCAGAATTGCGCGAAAGCAAACACTCCATGCCGGATCTGCTGTGGGTCAGGATTGTGTATGACTTTCTGGTCGCCTACCGCGAACGGAAGGTTAACCGGAGTCACCTGGTCGGTGCCCTTATGCCGTTGTACCTTGGTTGGGCAGCGTCCCATGTTCTGGAAGTCGGCAGCCAGGGAGAAGCGGCGGCAGAACAGCGAATTGCAGCGCTTGCCAGCGTATTCGAGGCGGACAAACCTTACCTCGTGGCCAGGTGGCGCTGGCCGGATCGATTTAATCCGTAACCGCATCACGATTGAAGGAGAAAGCCATGTGGGAACAAATCAGGTTTGCGCTGCACGCCTCTCTCGAGCGGGTCCTCACCAAGGTGGCCATCTTGCTGCCGGCAGTATTGTCGCTGGTGTTGGCCGTGTTGGTCTGCGGCCTGCTGGGGCTGCTTCTCGCGTATGTTGTGCGGAAAATATTGGTTGCGTTTCGCTTTGACGAACGCGTAAAGGCAAATTCTCCCACTGGATTATTGCCTTGGTCGCCTGTTCAGGCCCCTTCGCTCATTCTCTCGCGGCTGGTCTTTTGGGGCGGTATCTTTCTGGGCCTGGTGCTGGGGATTGCAGCGTTCGGCGCGGCGTATAGCCCCTCGGAGGAGATTACATCCCAGCTCTTTCCGTATCTAACGCGTATCGTAAGCGCGATTCTGCTCCTGCTGGCGGGCACGGTGGTCGCGCGCTTCCTGGCACGAAGCGTTCTCATCGGCGCCGTGAACATGAATCTGCAGTACGCTCGATTGCTCAGCCAGGGCATTAAATGGCTGGTGCTTGTGTTGACCGTAGCCATGGTGCTGGACCATCTCGGAATCGGGGGAGCTATTGTCGAATTGGCCTTCGGCATCCTCTTCGGCGGAATTGTCCTGGCGCTGTCGCTTGCGATCGGCCTCGGATCCAAGGAAATTGTCAGCCGTTCCCTGGAACAGGATGGCAGTAGACACACGGAAGAACCCGGGACCCGCCACGTGAGCCATTTCTAAGGTCCTTGATGAATTTCCGAGGGTCAGCATTTGGGTCGTAGCTCTTACAAAGGCATTTGACCGTTGGCTGCACTCCAGAGAATGAAAGCAGCCGTTATGGCGAGCCAGAATCACCAAAGCCTGTCGAATGCCGATTTAATTTCCTCCTATAGCTGCGACGATTCATATGTCTTCGTAATTCAGCTCGATCTTGAATCAGTTCTCGAACTCGGATTCTGGCGTTGGCAGAATATCGTCGTCGCGTGCAATCCAGACATAGAGCGTCGGCAGCAGAAAGATGCTCATGACCAGATCAGCAATGAGTCCACCGACGATGACAATCGCGAAGGGCCTTTGCGAATCCGAGCCGATTCCGTGAGACATGGCTGCCGGCAACAGACCAAGAGTAGCCACCAGCATGGTCATCATGATGGGGCGTAGTCGCAGCACAGCCCCTTCCACCGCTGATTCTTCAATGGTGTGGCCGCGCACGCGCAGTTGATTGATGTACTCGAGCATGATAACGCCCGTCTGCACAGAAACACCGAAGAGGGCAAGGAAGCCTACCCCTGACGAGACACTGAAATTTGTGCCAGTGATCAGGAGCGCCAGTAATCCGCCGATGCGCGCCATGGCGACGTTCAACATGATCAGCAGAGCCCACTTGAAAGACTTGAACATCGTGTAGAGGATAATGAAGATCAGCAGAACGGTGAGCGGCACGATCACCAGCAGTCGTGCTTCTGCGCGCTTTTCGCTTTGATATTCGCCTTCCCATCCAATGTGATAGCCGCGCTGGAGTTTGAGCTGTTTGTTTACCTTATCGATGGCTTCCTCAACCGCATCGCCGAGAGCGCGCCCGCGCACGCTATATTTAATGGCGACATAGCGCTCGTTGTTTTCGCGATAGATCTCAGAGCCCTCGTCGGCCTCCCGGACCTTACATAGCTGAGCGAGAGAAACGCGTTCCCCGGAGGGCGATAATAAGCGGATATTTCTGATTGCCTCGCTGCTGTTCCTGTACTGAGGCAGATAGCGGATCGTGAGGTTATAAACTTCCTCTCCCCTCAGAACCTGTGTGACAGGGTTTCCGCCGACTGCAGTAAAGATGGCGTCCTGCACATCTGCCACATTGATCTGAAATCGTGCGGCCTTCTGACGATCCACCTCGTAGACCAGGTCAGGCTGGCCCGTAACCTGAAAGACACCCAGGTCAGTGATTCCGTTCACGTGACTCATAATCTGGGCCACCTGCGCGGCTTTATCTTCAAGCGTGTGCAGGTCGCTGCCGTAAACCTTAGTGGCGAGCTCGCCTTTAACGCCACTGACCGCCTCTTCCATGTTGTCTTCGATCGGCTGCGAAAATCCCCAGACTATGCCGGGGAGTTTCTTTTGGAGCTGGTCGGTCATGGCCGCAATCAGATTGTCTTTATCTTCGTGAAAGACGGGACGCCATTGTTCCTTAGGCTTCAAACCCACGTAATACTCTGTATTGAAGAATCCGGTATGGTCGGTCCCGTCATCGGGTCTGCCCACCTGGCTGGTGCAATCGGTCACTTCAGGAAAAGAGCAAAGGGTGAGTCTGGCCAGGTTAGCGACTCTTACGCCTTCATCGGGTCCAGCGCTCTGGGCAAGCGTGCCACGCACCCAGAATGCGCCCTCATCCAGATGCGGCAAGAATTCAGACCCGATAACACCGCCAACCGCGAGATAGATGGCAAGAGCGAGGCCCACGGCGGCGACGCCAACCGTAAGCGCGCGGTGGTGAATGGCCCAGGTGACGCTCTTGCGATAGCGCGCCCGAGTCCGCTCCATGACCGGGTTCTCCCACTCCTTCGCGCCTCTGTGAAACAGGAAGCTGGAGAGGACCGGAGCGATGATCATGGAGAAGATCAGTGCCCCAAGCAAGGCGAATGCCACTGTCCATGCCATCGGCCTGAAGAGTCGCCCTTCTACAGCCTGCAGCGTGAAGATGGGTAAATACGCGGTAATGATGATAAAGATCGCGTAGAAAACCGGCCGCTGAACTTCGTGAGCTGCGTCGCGGATCTTTTCATCCGGCGTCAGTGTCCCATTAGTTTTGCGGTTCAGGTGACGGACGATGTTTTCGACCATCACCACCGCGCCATCCACGACCATGCCGAAGTCCAGCGCGCCCAGGGAAAGGAGATTAGCTGGAATCTGCTTCAGGTCAAGACAAATGGCAGCGAACAATAACGAGAACGGGATAGTGAGCGCAACAATGAGCGCTCCGCGTACGTTACCCAGGAAGAGAAAAAGAACAATGACAACGAGGATGATTCCCTCGGTCAGATTGTGCATGACGGTGTGGGTGGTAAAGCGCAGCAGGTCGCTTCTGTCGATGAAAGGGACGATCGTTACCCCTTTCGGCAAAATCTGATCGTTCAGCTCTTCCACTTTCTTGTGGATGCCAGCGAGTACAGGCTCGGCATCTGCGCCTTTCTGTAGCACAGCGATTCCGGAAACTACGTCGTCGTTATCGAGGAGTTTTCCGTCTTCACGGCGGTAGGTCTGGCCAAACTGGCCAAGCCGGATTTCCGGGCCTTGTTCGACTACGGCAAGGTCCCTCACGCGAAGCGGTGTGCCGGTCTTGGTGATAATGACTGTGTTTTCGATGTCCTGGAGGTTTCTGACAAGGCCGACCTCGCGGACATTGATCTGCTGCAGTCCGGCCTGGATGAAGCTGCCACCCCCGTTGGCATTGTTATTCGTGAGCTGCTGCTCTACCTGGGCGATGCTGAGACCATAAGAAACCAGTTTGTCCGGGTCGAGGCGAACCTGGTATTCGCGTGTGGGCCCACCGAATGGGTTGGTATCCGGAACACCCGGTACGGACTTCAGATTCTTTTCAATCACCCAGGTCTCGACGGTCTTCAAATTCATCGCGTCGTACTCAGGGTTCTTGCTGTGCAGCGTATAGAAATAGATCTGTCCGACCGGGCTCCAGTCCGTCCCCATCTGCGGGGTGACTCCCGGCGGCAGAGTTACCTGGGAAAGGCGCTCGAGAACTCGTTCGCGATTCTCGAAATTTGTCGTTTCCTCGCCGAAGACCATTTCTACGGTTGACAGCCCGAAGATGGACCAGGAACGGACGTGGGCGACCCCCGGAATGCCATTCATCACCGTTTCCAGCGGGATGGTAACTTGTTGCTCGATCTGCTCAGCGGAGATTCCGGGCCACTGCGCGATGACGTCGACGTAGTTGTTGGCAACGTCGGGATAGGCCTCAACGGGCAGACGCTTAAACGAAACCACACCCCAGGCGAACAAGAGAATCGTTCCTGCCAGCACGAGAAAGCGGTTCCGCAGCGCAAAATCGACGAGGCGGCGAATCATTGCGTCTCCAGCTGGTTTTCCAATTGAAGAACATCTGCTACCACCTGCTGCCCTGGAACGATGCCGGAGAGAATCTGCTGTTTGTTCCCAGGCAGGATGTTGCCGGCGTTCACTTCAACGCGCTTGAATTGTTTGCCGCCCGCCGGGACAAACACCCAGTCGCGGTCATGCAGGTGCAGGATGGCCGAAGCGGGCACGACGGCGTACTCGTGCACGGTTCGGCTCTCGAGGGTCGCCGTGACGAACATGCCCAGCTTGAGAATGCCGGGATTTGGTACCTCGATACGGACCTTCGCAGTCCGAATTGTGGGATCTAGTACGGGACCGATGTCGCTGATACGTCCTCCCAGCAACTTGTCCGGATAGCCGTTGACCTTGATTTGCGCAAACTGGCCAAGACGAACGTTCGGGAGGTCGTTTTCATAGACGTCGCAAATTATCCAGACGACGGATAGATCAGCGACGGTGAAGACAGTGGAGGATCCGGAGTAAGTTACACCCGCTGCCGCCGCGTTTGTTACATTCTGCGCGACGATGACGCCGGAAATGGGCGAGTAGAGGGGAACTATGCTTGAGGGATGATCTTTGCTGACGCCGAGCGTATTCAGCTGCTGCTCCGCCGCCGTCAAGTCGGCTTTCGCATCTTTTTCGGTGTCCTCGGCCTGTTCGAGCATGCCTTGCGAGATTGCTCCGTGCGCGTAAAGGTCTTTCGCGCGCTCATAGGCCTTGTTGGCCAGTTGCTCATCGTTGACGGCTTTCAGATAAGTGTCAAAGGCATTGGTGATATCGGGGCTCTGCACCTTGAGTAGCAAATCGCCTTTCTTGACGTGGTCGTCAAGGCGTGCCTTGATGTCGACAACGCGGCCGCTGGCGAGCGAGATAACCGGGACTTCACGGGCAATGTCAGGATTGACGTTGCCGGTTACATTCAACTGCGCGGCAGCTTCTATCTGATCCGCAGCGACTACCGGAAATTGTTCGGCGTTGTCGACGGTCACAGTACTCCCGTTGCCGTTTTCAAGCACCTGGGATGGTGGCGCCGCACCTTCTGCCGGGTTGAACTTCTTTTCGCATGCCGCTGGCAGAAGGCATGCGGCGAGGCAGCAGACGGATTTCAAAACAGAATTACTTGTCATTGGATCACCTCGCGCCCCACGGCGAGATTTAACTGGCTCGCGGCTGTCAGATAGGAGCCGATCAGTTGGACATAGGCCAACTGAACGACGCGATAGTCGCTTTGTGCATTGAGAAAGTCCATCAAGGAAGCTCCGCCATGGAGGTAGGCGTAGGTCACCGTGTCCCGTACGCGCGTCGCCTGATCCCTGTACTTCTCCTTGTATGGCTTAAGCAGCGCAATGTTGCTTCGCATCTGTTCATAGGCAGAATCGACATCGCTGAAAACCTGCGCCCGCGCGGCATCGGTCAACTGTTGGCTGCGATCAATATCGATCAGCGTCCGCTTCTTCTCGCCCTGGTTGCGATCGAATATCCGCAACGGTATGTTGAAGCCGAGGCCGAGGGTATTGTCGTCTACACCGATGTTGTTAAACGATGGATTGTGCGTCCACCAGACACTGTAGGTGGGGTCGGTCGAACCGTTGGATATCGCCAGCTTGTGGTTCGTCTTCGATTGCTCGACGGTCTGAAGTGCTGCGCGAAGATCTGGACGCGCATCAAGCGCAATCTGGCGAAAGTCTTCCAAGGGTTTGAGCGCATCGGAAAAGTCAAAAGGACCGTTCACGTCGAATTGATCTACAGGTGTGCGCTCGTTGAGCAATTGCAGCAGTTGGATCTTAGCAGTGCGCAGGTTAACGATCGCCGTCTCAATCTCTGATTCATACTGCACGCGCAGCAGTTCGATGCGATCGAAGTCGATTTGCGCGATGTCGCCCGCGCGAAGGCGGTTTCGGCTGATGTCGATGATCTTGTCGTAATACTCAAGATCGGCCTTTGCCAACTCCAAGACAGCCTTCGCCTGCAGCGTCTGCACAAATGCATCGCGTAGATTGAAGATCATGTTTCGCTCCAGATCTTCATGCTGAGACTGAGTGATGCGCGTGCCCTCCACTGCGCTCTCCAGGCGAAGCTCGCGCTTATGCTGGCGTTCGTGGAGATAGCTGACGGTGCTTTGATACTGATCGCTAACGAGAGGGCTCCAACCTCCCTTATGGGGCGGGAACTGGGTTCCGTCCACCCCGAAGTTGAACTGCGGGTTGGGCCGCAGAAAGGCAGTGATCTCCTCGGCGTGCATCTCGTCCACATTCAGTGCATCTGCCTTAAGCGCTGGGTTTGCAGCTTCGAATCTGGCCTTCACCTCGTCCCACGTAAGGGCCCGCTGCTGTGCAGCCGCAGGCTGGCCCAGAGCCAACAGAATTCCCATGGCGGCAGGTCCGCAGACAGTGCTAAACAGTGATTTCAGAATTCGCATGTGAGATATCCAGGTTCCGCCGACGATAAGCGCGCTCTGCCGTGCCTTCATGCCGCAGAAGATGGGCGATGGTCACCTTCAGCATAGGGCTCGGAATGGCGAAAACCGCTCTATCTTTCAGCCATCGCTGCCTTATCTTTGCGCTCGCCGGCCCTATCTTTTGGCCAATCTGCTTTCGCGATGAATCCTTCGTGAAGCTAAAGCATTCCCCATATCTACAATGGACTTAGGTTGCTTTGCGCATCAGCGCGGCAGCGCAGGTGAATATGTACGCAGCATTCTTCAAAGATGACCGGCGATCAGCTCTGCTCAAGGCAGGAGGGATGATCGCAGCCATCGCGCTTGTGGATTGGCGGGTAGTCGGCGAGATTCCGCTTGGCTTCCTCTACCTGGCTCCCATGCTGATAGTTGGAGGGTTTCTCGCTCCCTGGCAGATCGCGGCGATCGCAGCTGTCTGTACGTTCCTGGCAGAAATCTTTGATGATCTCGCCTGGAACCTGCGGACAGGCATCTCCCGCGATGTGCTCTACTTTGCGGCCTTTATCGGGACGGGGTTATTCGTCCGCGAGGTCAATCGAAACCGCAGGATTGCTTTGGAGCACCTTCATGAAATAGAGCATCAGAGCGCCGCGCGCCTCGAAGCGGAAGAGCAATTGAGAATCCTGATCGAGAGCAGCCCTGCAGCCATCGTAACGGCTGACTCTGATGGCCGCGTGTTGATGGCAAATGAGGCTGCGCACCGCATGCTTGGTGTTCCCCAGGGGAGTCTTTTCGGCAGAGTGATTCATCAATATCTGCCTTCGTTGACGAATGTTCTGAGGTACGACACCTCCCAACAATTCTTTCGTACCGTCATGCAGGCCCGCGGGCAGCGTGATGATGGAGAGGCATTCCTCGCTGACATCTGCTTCTCTACCTATCGCACGAATGTCGGGTCCCGCCTCACCGCAATGGTGCTGGATGCTTCCGAGGAGCTTCGAACACACGAGGTATCCGGCCTGCATCAGTTACTTGCCGGATCCCGGATCGCGATCGGAGCTGTTTCCCACGAAATTCGCAACGTATGCGCAGCCATTGCCGCCGTTCACCAGAATCTTGCACACAGCGGACTGCTCGCCGGGAACAAGGATTTTGAAGCGCTGGGCAATCTGATCGTCGCTCTCGAACGCATCGCCAGCCTTAATCTTCGCCAATCCGGCAATCATGCGACCGAGATCGACCTGGCAGCTCTCCTTGATGAACTGAGAATTGTGATCGCACCCTCTCTGCTCGAAGAGAATATCGCGGCGCAGTGGACCATAGAGCCCGATTTGCCGCTAGTGTGGGCCGACCGGCCAAGTCTTATGCAAGCGCTGTTGAACTTGACCACCAACAGTATCAGAGCTCTTTCAAAAAAAAGTGCTCGCGTTCTTTCGATCACCGCGAGAAGCGACGGCAAACAGATCCTCGTAGAGTGCATCGACAATGGCGGCGGGGTTGCCCATCCGGAACAACTCTTTCGCCCATTTCAGGCTGGCGCGGAAGCAACCGGTCTAGGCCTCTACCTGTCACGCGCGTTCGTGCGTTCCTTTGGAGGAGAATTGCGCTACCTGCCAATTCCCGATGGCGCCTGCTTTGTTGTTAACCTGACACCGGCGTCACAATCGGGGCAGGACTAGCTATGAACCCAATTCGCATATTGATGGTGGATGACCATAGCCTCTTTCGGGAGAGTCTGAGCAGGCTTCTTGACGCCAATGCCGGATTCCACGTGGTGGGTCAGTGCAGGACTGTTGGTGAGGCGATTGCTGAGTATTCTGAGATACCAACCGATGTAGTTTTGCTGGATTACGATCTAGGCGAAGAGCAAGGATCCCGCATGGTACCGGAACTGAAGAGCCATCTCGGGGACGCGCGGGTTCTCATGGTTACGGCGGGCATGTCCGACGAGACGACACTCCAAGCTATGGAAGCCGGAGCCTCGGGAGTCTTTCTGAAGCACAGTAGCCTCGACCAGCTGGTGACCGCGATCCATCAGGTAGCGAAGGGCGGGATGTGGTTAGACACCGGGACCGCTCATTCTCTCTTCGGAGGTCGAACTATACGAAGAGAACCTTTCGAACGAACACAGCCACTCACATCCCGCCAAAGCGAAGTTTTGAGGGGCATTCTCGACGGGCTAACAAACAAAGAGATAGCCTGGAACCTCAAGGTCTCGGAGAGTTCGGTCAAAGCTGTGATCCAGGAACTCTTTAACAAGGCGGGAGTAAGAACACGGAGCCAATTGGTCAGAATTGCTATTGAAAAACACTCCTCGGACTGGTTGAGACCTGCAACAAGCGACTGAAATCGATGTAGAAGGAAATGGAACCCGACTAGCCTGTCCCGCCTCAGATGGCCGTCACATCAGCCTTACGCTACTGCGAGTAAATGGACTGATCGAAGGCTGCAATCACGGTAAGAACTCAGATCTCAAATTCTTCCCGACTCTCGTCCGGCACCATGATTGCTACCGGGGCGGCCGGCACAGTTTGGCGCATTCGGCGGAGAGCTTCGGCAAGCGCCAGGGCGGTTGGCGATTCAAATAATGTTCGGAGTGTAAGCACCGCACCGAACCGGTCTTGAATGCGGGAAATTACCATCGTTCCCATCAAAGAATGACCGCCTAATTCGAAGAAGTTATCCGAAGGCGCGATGTCATCAACGGCCAGCAGCTCTTTCCATATCTCCAACACGGCAGCAAGTTCGGTATCCGCAGCCAACGGAAGAGTTCTCTCGCGCTCTCCCGTGGCAAGCTCGGGGACCGTTTGCGTCGACAGGATTGCGTCAATCGCCACCGGCGAAGCCAGAATCTGCGGGCCCTGCCAACCGAGAAGGACGCGCCGGACCACTTCGATTCCTTCAGGGACCGTCATTGCGGCTCGCAGATTCTCTTCCTTTAGCGCCTCAAAGCCCTCTGGCAGCACCATCTCGGCCGCCATACCAACCTCCTGCCACGGGCCGAAATCGATTGCGACAGCTGGAAGCTTCAGGATATTCCGGCAATAATCCGCAAAATAGTTCTGGAACGCGTTCGCTGCAGCATACGCGCCTTGCGCTGCGGCCGGAAAAACCGAACTGATTGAAGAAAAGAGGAGAAAGAAATCCGGGTTCTGCTCTCGTAGCAGTTCCGCGAGAACAAGACTTCCCTGCACCTTAGGATTCCGAACTCCTGCAGCTTCCTCCAGATCCTGGGACGCCACCGTGGCGCCACCTGGTAAGCCTGCTGCGTGCAGTACACCATCGATCTTGCCAAACTGCTTGCGGGCCGAGTCAAAAACTCCGGCCATAGCTTCTTTATCACAGACATCCGCCGAAACAAACTGAACCTCTCCTCCAGCCCGCTCGAGTTCCCGCATGCGCAAGATTCGACGAGTGACAGGGTCATCTTCGCTGTGCGCAGCCACCCACGCATCCCACCCCCCTCGTTCCGGAAGCGAGGTTCGACCGGTGAGGATGACGCGCGCCTGGTGAGTCTGTAGGAGATAGCGGGCGACGCTATATCCAATCCCGCCGACTCCACCGGTAATGAGATAAACACCGCGGTTGCGAAAGGACGTATCTGATGACTCGCGCAACGGTGCCGACATCCAGTTCTTCTGCCATCGGATTCCGCGCCGGTACGCGACCGTCAATCCCCCGCCCGTGACAGCAATCTCATCCAGAATTTGAAGGACAATCTGATCGATCTTGCCTGCAGACATCGATACATCGATGGAACGGCAATGAAGCCCTCGATATTCTGACGGCAAGACGCGGATGAGGCCCAGGATCTCGGCCCGCTGCACTTCCTCAACCACCTCGTCATAGACGTTTTCTAGGTCATCCGACACTATCTCGATCTGGTGGAAGCGTTGGCGATACTTACTTGCAGCCTGTAACAGAAGCACAAGACTGTCGTAGGTCTGTACTTGCATACCGCGCATCGTCCAAAGAATGATAAGCCCAGCCGGGCGCAGGCCGAGGTTTCCGATCTCCTGCCACAGTCGCTCGTAGTGGCCGGGTTGCGCGGGATTGATCGTGAATTGCGCATCAACCTGCTTGAACCCGTCGGCGGCGGCCACGGTGATGATCGTCGCGCCTTTTTGGCTTAATCCTGCTGCGAGTGCTTCGCCCAGATCGGAGCGATCAAGCAGAACGAGCCAGCAGTCAACGGAAGCAGTTTCGGGCCGCGATGCGATGGAGGGGCTCGGTGTACTCTGCCAGGATGGCACGTAGAACCATGAGGAGATATCTTTGCGCTTCATGCCGTCTGCAGTCTCCGGAAGAACCCCGCGCAGTTCGCTTGACGGCGCTGCTTGAAGTACCTTGGGTTCGGCTGGGGCTGCAGGCTCGATCCAGTAGCGCTGGCGCTCGAAAGGATAGGTGGGGAGTGGAATCCGGCGTTTTCCGGCGCCGGGTCGTAAACCCTGCCATGAGAGGGAAATACCACATTCGCAGGCTCTGGCAGCTGCTTCGAGAAAGATGATCTCGTCAGAACTACGGCGATTCTCAGCGCCGAGCGATGGCGCAGTAATGCTCTTCGGCAACTGGTGGCGCGCGATTCCGATGAGTGCATCGCCTGGACCGACTTCCAAGAGGAACCGGTATCGGTCGGCGAGCGCGGAAAGATTCTGAGTGAAGCGAACTCTCGAAAGAATTTGCGATCCCCAGTATCGTGCGCTTTGCGCCTCGGCTGGCTCGATCCATGTTCCGGTTACGTTTGAAAGCCACGGAATCGTTGGAGCATGGCGCTCAACCGACTCCACCTCCTGGCGGAACGCCTTTGCTGCGTCGGCCATCAGCGGGGTATGGAAGGCATTGCGCGAAGCGAGGCGCACGCAAGCAATCCTCTCGGCTGAAAGCCTGCGTTCAAGATTCACGATCGCCTCTGTCAAACCGGAAGCAACGGACATCTTCGGGCCGTTCTCGGCGGCCAGCCACAAATCCTTCTCGATATAGTTCGCGAGTCTGTCGGGCGGCAAGGAGACAGCGAGCATGATGCCGGGTGGCGTCTGCGCCATCAGTCGACCACGAGCCGCGGCAAGCCGCAAGGCGTCGTCAAAGCAAAATACTCCGGCGATGCACGCCGCCGTGAGTTCACCCAAACTGTGTCCCAGCAATGCCGACGGCTCGACCCCCAAGGATCGCCAGCGCGCAACGAGAGCATACTCGATGAGAAAGAGTACTGGTTGCGCCACGCTGGTGTCAGTGAGTCGCGACTTCAGCTCTGGGTTTTTTTTCTGACCAGCAATCAACTCGACGACATCGAGATCCAAGGCATCCCGCAGGCGGGATGCCCCATCGTTGATCGTGTTTCGGATCAGAGCATCAGTCCGGTACAGTTCTTCCGCCATTCCGACGAATTGCTGACCCTGGCCCGGAAAGAGAAAGACTACGTCATTCCTCAGATCAAGGGGAGCGAGTTCGCGGTTCTTTGGCAGGTTTCGCAGGCTACCAGCCAGCTCGATGCGGTTGCTCGCTACGACGGCGCGCCGGAAAGCGAACTCACGGCGGCCCAGCTGCAAGGTCGCAGCCACATCATCCAGAATCAGCGAGGCATCGGCATCGAGCCGATCGGCGAGGCGACCGCAAGCTGCTGCAAGGGCCGTCGGAGTGCGTGCCGATATGGGAAAGATGTTGGGACGCTCCACCGGCTGACGTGAAGACCGTTCGGGTTCGCCGCTGAGAACAACGTGTACATTTGTTCCTCCTATTCCAAAGGAGCTGACACCGGCCCATCGCTCTCGTCCGCTGGGCCACGGCATCGACGAGGAACTCACCACGAATGGTCCTTTATCAAGTTCCAACGATGGATTCGCGTGGGCGAAATTGGGAGTCGGCGGAATGATGCCGGCGTTCACGGCGAGTGCGGCCTTGATAAGGCCAGCGACACCAGCGGCTACGTCTGCATGGCCCATGTTGGCCTTGACTGCTCCGAGCACACAGGAACCAGGCAGTGCATTGCTTTCTGCGAAGACCGTGGTGAGCGCCGCAACCTCGATGGGATCTCCCAGCTCGGTTGCAGTGCCGTGGGCTTCCACATACCCGAGGCGATCTGCAGTCACGCCTGCGGCGGCGAGCGCCTGGCGAATGACAGCGGCCTGACCATCGATACTCGGCGCGGTGTAACCGACTTTTCCGCCGCCATCGTTGTTCCACGCCGAACCGCGAATCACCGCGTAGATCAGATCTTCGTCGGCATGTGCCTGCGACAATCGCTTGAGCACGACAATGCCAGCGCCACGGCCGGGAACAGTTCCCCGGGCCGCCACATCAAAGGGACGGCAATATCCGTCGGGCGAAAGAATCATGCCCGGCATGTAGAGATATCCCGTACTCTGCGGAAACGGAATCGAGACGCCTCCGGCAAGGGCCATGTCGCACTCGCCCGAGAGGATGCTCTGACAGGCAAGGTGAACTGCGGCGAGCGAAGTAGAGCAAGCTGTTTGCACCGCCACCGCGGGTCCACGGAGATTCAGCTTGTAAGCGACTCGTGTTGCCAGAAAGTCCTTGTCATTGGCAAGCATCAACTGATAACCGCCGGTATTTGCGATCACCGCCGGATTGCTCAGCAACTGCAGGAAGTAGGTGTTCATTCCAACACCAGCAAAGACACCTACGCGCTCGCCATCTCCGGTATATCCCGCATGCTCCAGCGCTTCCCAGGCGCATTCAAGGAACACTCGCTGCTGAGGATCGGTTACCTCCGCCTCACGTTTGCTAAGACCAAAAAACTCGGCGTCCATGAAATCCGCATCGTCGATCGCGTTTCCTCTGCGGACGTAATCCGGGTTGGAGAGCGTAGCCTCGTCGATTCCCGCCTTCCGCAACTCCCCGCTGCTGAATTCGGAGATGAGAATTTCTCCGGCAAGCAGACGCTCCCAGAATTCCTGAACATTCCGCGAGCGCGGAAACCGCGCGCTCATCCCGATGATCGCAACGCCATCCCTCCACTGGCCGGCGGAGTGGATGGGTTCGTTGCCTGGCGTGATTTCTCTTTCCTGCTCGGTTCGACCGGACATCAGGAATTCACTCCTGCAGCGACGGCGACTGAATGGCGACGCCGGTCAAGCCAGGACGCCATGGACTCAATGGTGGGATATCGGAAAAGATCGATGACCGCGATGTCAGCGTCGAGTTCCTGCCGCAGCCGGGAATGGACGCGGATAAGAAGGAGGGAGTGTCCTCCCAGGTCGAAGAAATTGTCCCGGATCCCGACGCGATCAACGCGCAGGATCTCCGACCAGACTTCCGCTAGTTGCTCTTCCAGGCGGTTCCGCGGCAACGCTGTGGGCGTAGAACCTGCACGGGTAGATGTCTGTGGTTTGGGCAGCCGCTTTCGATCGACTTTTCCGTTGGGAGTCAGTGGGATTTCGGCGAGCGAGATAAATGCGGACGGCACCATGTAATCCGGCAGCTGCTCTTTTAGCCATGAGCGAAGATGTCCGTCATCTTCGCTACCGTGCGAATGCTTTATGTAAGCAATCAGCTCTTGACCGCTGCCCTCTCCGTGCAGGGCGACGACAGCCTGGAGCACTTCCGGATGGCGTTCAATCACGACTTCTATTTCACCGAGTTCGATGCGATGTCCGCGCAGCTTGACCTGATGATCGGTTCGCCCGATGAGCTGAATCTGGCCGTCGGCCCGGTATCGAGCAAGGTCTCCGGTCCGGTACATTTGGCGGCCTGGATCCGCGTCGAAGGGATCGGGAAGGAATCGAGCTTTGGTCAATGCAGGCTGTCTCCAATAACCGCGGGCGACTCCGGCACCGGCGATGTACAGCTCTCCGGGAACACCCCTGGGCACGGGCTGGCCGTCGAGACCGAGAATGTACATGCGGGTGTTCCCAACGGGCCTGCCTATGAGGATGGGATTCTCGCCGCTCTTGACGCGGTGAGCCGCGGACCAGATGGTTGTTTCCGTCGGGCCATACAGATTCCACAACTCCCTGCCGCGCGATAGGAGGCTTTCAGCAAGATCGGGCCGCAATGCCTCTCCTCCACACCACATTCTTAAATTCGCGCTGCCCATCCAACCGGCTTCGACGAGCATTCTCCAGGTGGAGGGCGTGGCCTGCATGACGGTCGCCTCTGATTCTTCCAGAAGGCTCGCGAGTAACTCCGGGTCCAGGACCTGCTCTCTTGAGGCCAGGACCAGCTTCGCTCCGCAGACCAACGGACCAAAAATTTCGAGCCCCGCGATATCAAACGAGAGAGTGGTGATCGCGACCAGCGTGTCTTCAGTGCCAAGTCCGGGCTCGCGCAACATGGAAGCGAGCAGATTGACGAGGGCTCCGTGAGGAATCTCAGTCCCCTTCGGATTGCCCGTCGACCCGGAGGTATAGATGAGATACGCCAGGTCTTCGGATGCCGGCTCGTCTTTGAGAGGCTGTTCAGCACTCGCACCTATCTGATCCGATATCGGCTGGTCGATCATCAATAGAGCGGCGCCGGAATCGGGCAAGGTATATCGCAGTTTCGACTGCGTGACGATCAGGGGCACTGCAGCGTCAGAGAGCAGGAATTCTATTCGCTGAGGAGGCAGTTGAGGATCAAGAGGAAGATAGGCGCCGCCTGCCTTGAGAATACCGAGGAGCGCCACGACCATCTCGGCACTGCGGTGCAGGAATACTCCCACAACCGTTTCCCGGACAACGCCGCGAGCGCGCAGAACATCCGCCAACTTATTGGATTGCGCATCGAGCTCGGCATAGGTGATTGATCTCTCCCCGAAGACGAGCGCCTGGGCATCGGGAGACTTCGCTGCCTGCGCCTGGAACCATTCGGGTACGGTCGCGTAGAAGCTCGCCGGGATGCCGGTGCGATTCCACTCTTCGACGATCTGGTGCCGTTCGGCTTCGCTCAACAGTGACAGGCTGTGGATGGGCGTCGCCGGGTCGGACGCCACGGCTTCGAGCAGGCGAAGGTAGTGCTGTTGCATCTGCTGGACGGTCTTTCCCACATATATGTCAGTGTTGAATTCGAAGTCGCAGCGGTAATTCCCCTCGAACGGATAGATGTCGACGGCGAGATCATAACGCGCATGAAGGCTTTGAAAATCGATCGGCTTCATCTCCAGATCGTCGAGACGTAACGGCGGCAGCGGAGCATTCTGGAGCGTAAACAGAACCTGAAAGATCGGGCTTCGGTCGAGACTGCGTTCAGGCTGCAGCTCCTCGACAAGCTGATCGAAGGGAACACTCTGGTGCTCGAACGCCTCAAGCGCTGTTTTTCGGACCCGTTGCACCAACTCGACGAACGAAGGATTTCCGCCAAGGTCGGTGCGCAGCACCAGGTTGTTGATGAAGAAACCAACGATGCCCTCAAATTCACTCTTCAGACGTCCCGCAGTCGGCGTACCTATCAGAATGTCTTCCTGCCCGGAATAATGCCGCAACAGAACATTGAATGCGGCGAGCAGAACCATGAAGAATGTCGCATTGTGTGCCCTGCTCACCTGCTGCAGTCGATCTGCGAGATCCGCGGAAATGTATATAGTCGCTCGTTGACCCTGAAAGGTCTGGAGCGAAGGCCGCGCGTAATCGGTGGGAAGTTCGAGCAAAGGAAGTTCTCCCGCCAGTTGCTGCCGCCAGTACTGCATGTCGGCCGCATAGGACGACTCCGCCCCCTGCTGCTCCCAGGCGACGAAATCGCGGAACTGGAACTGGAGCGGGCTAAGCGAGAGTTCACGGCGTTTCAGGAATGACTCATAGAACACTCCAAGCTCCCTGGCCAACACCCCTAATGACCAGGCGTCGGAAATGATGTGATGCATGACCAGGATGAGCACGTGCTGGTCCGGGTTCTTTCTCAGCAGCGTTGCCCGAAATAGCGACTCCTGATCAAGCGAGAATGGCTTTCGGGCTGCCTGCTGAGCAAAACGCAGCACCTCAGCCTGCTGCATGGCGGGCGAGAGAAACGAATAGTCGACAAAGTCCGCCTGCCAATCGCGCGCATCCTCGACCATGGCATATGGCACGCCCTCCTTTTGCAGAAAGCGGGTGCGAAGCGATTCATGCCTTTCGACAAGGGCTTTGAGCGATCTCTCCAGCGCATCTCGTCTCAGAGGTCCGTCAATGGTAAGCGCAATCGCAATGTTGTAGACAGGATTCCCGGGGTCCAGTTGATTCAGGAACCAGAGGCGTCGCTGTGATCTTGAAAGCGGATGCCCGCCCGCAGGCAATGTCTCCTTTCCCCCGGCCAGGATCATCTGGCGCACTTCGTTGGAAAGCGGGACTTCCTGGATGGTGAGCGAAGGATCAGCTAACACATAGCGGAGAAAGTCGAGATAGTCCGATTGAATCTCGCGGATCGTTTCTTCGTCGAGGATATCGGTGTTGTATTCAAAGTCGCATCGGTATCCATCACCATCGGGCCAGATTTCTACCGCGAGATCCGCGCGTGCAATCCCTGGATCCACCTGCTCCGGTTCGACCCTCAGCCCCGGGAGAAGGAGACCCGCCATCGGCACATTTTGCACGGTGAACATGACCTGCACCACCGGGCTGTGACTTAGGCTGCGTTTAGGCTGGAGATTCTCGACCAACAGATCGAATGGGACATCCTGGTGGGCGTAAGCGAATGTCGCACTCTCTCGCACTCTTGTGAGCAAGTCATAGAAGCTCGGTGCTCCGCTCAGGTCCGTCCGAAGGACGAGTGTGTTGACGAAGAATCCGACCAGCGACTCGAGTTCCTGCCTTTGCCGATTCGCAGTCGCACTGCCGACGACGATGTCTTCCAGGCCGGTATATCGAGAGAGCAAAGCCTTGAACGCAGCAAGAAGCAACATGAACGGCGTGGTGCCGGTATTGCGGCATAGGTCGCGAATGCGCTCGCCAACAGATGCGTCAATGGCGAGTGCAATTCGTTTTCCGTTAAAAGTCTGCACGGCCGGCCGGCGCCGGTTTCCGGCCAGGTCCAGAATCGGTAAAGAGCCCGCGAGACGTTCGCGCCAGAATGGCGTTTGCCTCTCGGCTGCCCTCTGTCCCTCGCTTTGCTCCCAACGGACATAATCTTTGTACTGAAAATCGATGGCGGGAACCCCGGGCTGCTCTCCGGTGGTCAGCGCGGCGTAATGCGCTCCCAGTTCTTTCGAAATAATACCAAGCGACCAGCCATCGGCAACGATGTGATGAACGACCAGCAGGAGCAAGTGGCGCTCCTCGGAAATTCGGAAGAGCGTAGCATTAAAGAGCGATTCGGCTCCCAGATCAAAGGGCTGTCGCGCCGCGATGCCAGCCATCTTTCGCGCTTCACTTTCAGCCACGGCTTCAGGAACAGACGACAGATTAACGAAAGCGCTCTTCCATGCCGCTCCATCATGCACGCGGGCGAACGGAACTCCGTTCCGCTGATAAAACGAGGTGCGCAGCGGCTCGTGCCGCTCGACCAGCGCTTGCAGGGATCGCTCTAGCGCATCGCGATTCAACTCTCCGATGAGCCTCAGGGCGACTACAACGTTATAGACGGGACTCGCCGGATCCATTTGCGCGAGAAACCAGAGCCTGCGCTGTGAGCGAGAAAGAGGCAGATCGGACAAAACGCCATGTCCGTTTGCCGAAGCCTCCAGAGGAGCCGGCTCACGCAGGAAGGCCAGGATTTCCTGCTTGCGTTCGGCGAGTTGCCGCCTGATCTCCGCCGTTATCGCTCCTTTCGGTGCGTTGCAGATCAAGCGCTCACCATCGAGCGACAAAAGCACACCGAGGGATCGTAGGTCGGACAGGAACTGAACCAAAGGCTTCATATGGCCAGCTCCTCATATTCAGGGGAGTCGGGTTGCAGCCGAGCGCCGTGACTGTCGCTCACAAGCCGTGCATTCAGATACATTGCTGCCGAATCCAGAGTCGGAAATTCGAAAAAGAAGTTCGGAGTCAGCGTCAAGCCCGACTCCTTCTGCAGCCCATTTTTGAGTTCAAGAGCCATCAACGAGTCGAGTCCAAGCTCCGCGAGCGGCTGATCGTCACGAAGAGCAAAAGCTGGTCCCAGGCCGAGCGCCCTGACAATTCGATCCCGCAAATACTGCTTGATAATTTCCAGGCGATTCTGAGGAAGCGCGTTCGCCAACTGCGCATTCAATGTAACTGTGGGCTCAGGGAAAGGTTCGTTCTTTTCAGCTGGCAGGAAATTCTCAAACAATGGCCAGTCTCGTGATGTGTGACCCAACGCAAGATAGGTCTGCCAATCGATCGCCACAGCCGACACTTCAGCCACCCCGCTGGCCATTGCCTGTTCAAGAAGCTCAATTCCCTTCTCAGGAGAAAGAGGGCTCAATCCCAATCGCGCAGCGCGGCCCGTATCATTCATGCGAGCCGCCGCGCCGATGTCCGACCATGGACCCCAGGCAATCGTGATGGATGGAAGCCCTTCTCGGTGACG
>JABCZC010000037.1 GCA_013289875.1 Acidobacteriota bacterium
AGCACCTCGCGCAGTTCGGGAAAAATATGCGCCTCGATGTGAGAGCGAAAGTACTCGGCCGCAGCGTGGCGCATCTCCTCTTCCTGCAGCCCTGCATAGATCTGCACCATCTCGCCGCACATCTGGGTCTCGGAAACCTCGCCGCTCAAATACAGCCGATAGCGGGAGTCGATCCAGTCGCTCGCGTTCCGTGAAACAAGTCCGGCCTCGATCGACCAGATCATAAAGCCGTAACCGGCATCGCCGCTCCAAAGCGTGCCGTCGCAGTCAAAGACAGCAATCGCAGGAGACAGAGAGAGAACGGCATCTTCAAATTCTGCAGGGGCGTAGCGCACAGGCGCGCTGTAAGTGGTAGTCACCGTCAAAACTCCTGCTCCTATTGTGCGCGATGCTCAAGGAAAATGCACAACCCGGCATGTGAACGTTTTGTAACTCAGTTCCGAACTCGCGCTGCTGATGAAGTTGGTTCCTCGCGGTTTCCGTGGAGCTTTACCAAGACCTTTCCCAGATTCCTTCCTCGATAATCGATAGAGTGCCCGAGACACACAATGCCGAGCTGATGCGTGAGTACATCGCCTATCTGCGCGTCGAAAAAGGGCTACGTCCTCTGAGTTGCGAAGCGTACAAGCGCGACCTGCTCCAGTTCGCCGAGTTTGTCGAAGGCGAAAACAAGCTTCTCGTTTCCGCCGGCCATGCCGAAGTATCGGGATTTCTCGCCCACCTCGGCAATCATGGCGTGGAATCGCGTTCGGCTGCGCGCAAGCTCTCCTGCCTGCGCGGCTTCTATCGCTGGCTGCTCTTGGACAAACGCATCGAGCGCGATCCGACCATTAATCTCGACTCGCCTGCGTCATGGAAAGTTCTGCCCAAGTCGCTGGCTCCCTCCGAAGTGAACGACATGCTGGAGCGCGCAGGCGTCGCGGCGGACCATTCTGAGGCCGACGCCATTGCACTGCGTGACTGCGCCATTCTAGAGTTGCTTTACGCCGGCGGACTGCGCGTTTCCGAGCTGACCGGCCTGAACGTCGCCGACCTCTCCCTCGACGCGGGACGCATTATGGTGCGCGGCAAGGGCGACAAGGAGCGCATCGTACCCCTGGGCCGGCCAGCCGTCGAGGCCATCGAAAAGTATCTCGCGCAAGGGCGTCCGGCGCTGCAGAAACGCCGTACTTCGGGTGCCCCATTCAAGCCCGCTTTTGGCTTGAGTGGGAGCAAACTCTTTCTCTCCGTGCGCGGCGAACCGCTCACGCGCCAGTGGATCTGGCACTTGGTGAAGTCGACCAACTGCCATGCCAGCCCCCACATGCTGCGCCATAGCTGCGCAACGCACATGGTGGAGCACGGCGCCGATCTGCGAACCGTGCAGACCCTGCTCGGCCACGCGGATATCGCGACCACGCAGGTCTACACACATCTGGCGCTGGGGCGCCTCAAGGCCGTCCATCGCCAGCATCATCCTCGCGCGAAAAGAGCTGTCGAATGACGGCCCGGCCGCTCATCACCCAGCGTGTAGATGAATTTCTCACGGCCCTGGCGCACGAGCGGGGCGTCTCTCCGCACACGCTGCGTGCCTACAGCCGAGAGCTGCACGCATTGGCTGATTATGTGATCGCCGCGCTTGGCAACAGCTTTGCTATCGAAACGCTTGAACATCGGCAGATTCGTGCTTACCTAAGCGAGCTATACGGGCGGGGATTGTCGAAGGCGTCGGTGGCGCGAGCGCTTGCTGCCATCCGCTCGTGGTTCAAGTGGCTCGCCCGGCGCGGATACGTGGAGCAGAATCCCGCAGTCCTGGTCGCCACTCCTAAACTGCCAAAACATCTGCCCCGCGTCCCTACGATCGAGGAGATGAATCGTGTCACCGACGCGGCAGCCGATGACCTTGCCACGTGGCCGGAGCGCGATCGTGTGATCTTCGAGCTTCTCTACGGCTGCGGCATCCGCAACGCGGAGCTGGTCGGCCTCGACCTGCGCGACATTCATTGGGCCAACGAGGCCATACTGGTGCGCGGCAAGGGGCGGAAGGAGAGATACGTCCCGCTTGGAGACGCGGCTGCGGAAGCTCTCAGAAAATACCTTTCTCTGCGCGAGGCAAAGCTGGCTGCGGCAGGGAAGTCTTCCGATGCACTGTTGCTCAATGCGCGGCTTCGCAGAACGGCAAGCGGATTGGGCCGCCTGACCACGCGCAGCGTAGGCCGTATCGTGAAAAAGATCGCACTGGCCCACGGGTTAGCTGCTGATGTGCATCCGCACACCCTTCGGCACGCCTTCGGAACCCACATGCTCGAAGAGGGCGCTGATCTGCGAGCAATTCAGGAGTTACTGGGTCACGAGCGCCTCTCCACCACGCAACGATATACGCAGCTCACCGTCGGACAGGTCGCGGAAGTGTATGACAGGACGCACCCGAGAGCGAAGTGAGTTGTAAGATCGGCGTCCCTGAAGCGGGCCAGCTTAAGGCCACCGTGCATCTCTAGCCCCACAAACAGCTTGGCGCCAGCGCGTTCTGCGCACCCTGCAGAATCACCCCGGGTCGACTACACTAAGAAGAGTACATTGCGTAAGTTTCGCCGAGAAAACGGGGCGAAGCCGGCGCTGAAGGAATTCCCTTGATTGGCAAGGCTTTAACAAAGGTATTTGGTACCAACAACGAGCGCGTTGTGAAGCGCCTGCTGCCCCGTGTGCATACGATCAACGCCTTCGAGGCCGCAACGCAGCAGCTCTCCGATGAACAGTTGCGGGCGAAGACCGTGGAGTTCCGCGCCCGGATTGCCGCAGCTCTGGAAGGCATTGAAGACGCCGACGATCGCGCCGCCGCGGAAAAGCAGCTCCTCGACGAGATTTTGCCGGAAGCCTTCGCCATCGTCCGCGAAGCCGGACGCCGCGCCGTGGCCATGCGCCACTTCGACGTGCAGCTTATCGGCGGCATGGTGCTGCACCAGGGTAAGATCTCCGAAATGAAGACCGGCGAGGGCAAAACTCTTGTCGCCACGCTGGCCTGCTATCTGAATGCGCTTGCCGGGCACGGTGTGCACGTGGTCACGGTGAACGACTATCTGGCCAAGCGCGATGCCGAGTGGATGGGCAAGATCTACGAGTTCCTCGGCCTCACCGTCGGCGTGATCGTGCACGATCTCGACGACAACCAGCGCCGCCAAGCCTATGCCGCCGACATCACTTACGGCACCAACAACGAATTCGGCTTCGACTACCTGCGCGACAATATGAAGTTCGAGATCGCCGACTGCGTGCAGCGCGGCCACTACTTCGCGATCGTCGACGAAGTCGATTCAATCCTGATCGACGAAGCGCGTACGCCGCTCATCATCTCCGGCCCGACCGATCAGACCACGGATAAGTATGTCCGCGTGGACCGGATCATTCCTGGACTTGAGCAAGGCGAGGAGATCGAGCAGGGGCAGGGCGAGGCGAAAATCCTGACCGGCGACTACGTCGTCGACGAAAAGCACAAGACGATCAGTGTCACCGACGAGGGCTGGGAGAAGATCGAAGGGCTGCTCGGCATCGGCAACATTGCCGACGTGGAGAACTGGGACCTGAAGCACCACGTCGAAGTCGCTATCAAGGCGCACAATCTCTACCGGCGCGATGTGCAATATGTAGTCAAGGATGGCGAAGTCATCATCGTGGACGAGTTCACCGGCCGCCTCATGCCGGGCCGCCGCTGGTCGGATGGTCTGCATCAGGCAGTCGAAGCCAAAGAAGGCGTGAACATCCGCCGCGAGGATCAGACGCTGGCCACCATCACCTTCCAGAATTACTTCCGCCTCTACAAAAAACTCGCTGGCATGACCGGTACGGCCGAAACCGAAGCCGCCGAATTCGACAAGATTTACAAGCTTGAAATTGTCGTCATTCCGACGAACAAACCGATGCGCCGCATTGAAAACGCGGATGTCGTCTACCGGACCGCGAAGGAAAAGTACTTCGCCGTCGCCGACGAGATCGCTACGCTGCATGAGAAGCAGCAGCCGGTGCTCGTCGGCACCACTTCGATCGAGAAATCGGAACTGCTCTCGACAATTCTCCAGCGCAAGGGTGTTCGCCACGTCGTTTTGAACGCAAAGTTTCATGAGCGCGAAGCGGAGATTGTCGCGCAGGCCGGGCGCCTCGGCACGGTCACCATCGCCACCAACATGGCCGGTCGAGGAACCGACATTCTGCTCGGCGGCAATGCGGAATTCGTAGCCAAGCAAGACCTGGTGAAGAAGAGCGTGGCCCGTTCGATCAGCGTTGCCGAGGGAGCCATCAATCCAATGGCTGCTCCCGGCATGCTGCGCTTCTATTATCAGGGGCAGGAGTTTGAGACCACGCAGGCGGAGTGGGATCGCACCTACGCCGCCCATGCCGCCAACGCCGCGAAAGAGCACGAGGCGGTGATCGAAGCCGGCGGACTGCACATTCTGGGCACCGAGCGGCATGAGTCACGCCGCATTGACAACCAGCTTCGCGGGCGCGCCGGACGCCAGGGCGATCCCGGTGCATCGCGTTTCTATCTCTCGCTCGAAGATGACCTAATGCGCATCTTCGCCAAGGAGTGGGTATCCACGCTCCTGCAGAAGATGGGCATGGAAGAGGGAGTGCCGATCGAATCGCGCATGATCTCCAGCCGCATCGAGGCCGCGCAAAAGGCCGTCGAGTCGCAGAACTTCGAAGCCCGCAAGCACCTGCTCGAATACGACGACGTCATGAACAAGCAGCGCGAGGCGGTCTACGGATTGCGCCGCCAACTGCTCGAAGGCCTCGACCAGAAAGAGCTGATCGTCGAGGACTACGTCGCCAACATCCTGAGCAATCTTCTCGACGAGCACGCGCCGGAGAAAGCGCATCCTGACCAGTGGGATCTGGACGGCCTGAAGACGAAGCTCGTTGAGCAGTTCGGCATCGATCTTGGCGCCGAAGGCATCGACATGCGCGAGCTCACCCGGCACGAACTGGGTGAGACGCTCTTCGAAAAGCTCAAGGAGCGTTACGCCGCCAAAGAACAGTTCATCGGCGAGGGCCAGATGCGCTACCACGAGCGCATGATCATGCTGAGCGTGCTCGACGGCCTCTGGAAAGATCACCTGCTCAACATGGACCACCTCAAAGAGGGCATCGGCCTGCGCGGCTATGCGCAGCAGGATCCTCTGGTGGCCTATAAGAGGGAGTCCTTCGACATGTTCGAAGCCATGATGGCCCGCTTCCAGGAAGACACGGTTCGCTACCTCTTCCTGATGCAGATCGTCGGCCCCGACGGGCAGCCGGTTGCGATTCCAACGCGGCCGCGCCCGGAAATCCCGCATGCGCCGCCGGTCGCGTCGGCCGACGGCCACGCACCGACGAATGGCCATCGGACGCCGCCTCCCGCACTGCCCGCGCGCGACGTTTCGGCCGCCCCCACGACCACCATCGACGCCATCGAGCGCGAGTTCCAGCGCAAGAAGCAGCGCGAACTGGAGCATGCCCGCATGGCCGGTGGCGGCGAAGAGGCTCGCCAGGTTGCGCAACGCCGTACCGGAGACAAAGTCGGGCGCAATGATCCTTGTCCCTGCGGCTCAGGCAAAAAGTATAAGAAGTGCCACGGCGCAGACGAAGCGTAAAGCCGTCGCACTTGTTCAGCAAAATAGAAGGGCAGAGCCGGTTAGCTCTGCCCTTTGTTTTGCGAATATCAGATTCACTCAATCGCCGTAAGCGGTCGCAGCTTTGCGAAAACCGGGAGACGAGACAGGAGAGAGAATCACCGAGCCCGTCTCCTCGAGGCGGAATTTCCCGATGTGCTCCTGGAGCCGTTTTGAGCCGTGTTCCACTGACTCGACGATGCTGTTCGTGGCGGGGATGGATGCGGCGCTTTCCTCGCCAAGCTGGTTGATCGCGTCCACGCTTTCGCTCGACTGGCGCGCGGCTTCCGCCTGCTGCATGGAGGCGGCTGCGATCTGCGCGATCATTGAATCGACCTGATCGGCCATCTCGATAATGCGCTTGAGCGCTTCTCCCGCGCGATTGGTGGTTTCCACGCCCTTATTCACCGTCTGCGTGCCGGCGTCCATGGCCTCAACGGCGCCGCGCGTATGCACCTGAAAGTCTTCGACCATCTTACCGATCTCGCTGGTGGCATTGCGTGTCGACTCGGCCAGACGGCGAACCTCGCCCGCGACCACCGCGAAGCCGCGCCCCTGGTCTCCGGCGCGCGCCGCCTCAATGGCGGCATTCAACGCCAGCAGATTCGTCTTCTGCGCAATCTCTTCGATCACGTTCACGATGCGGATGATCTGCTCGCTTTCCTTGCCCAGCCGTTGAACGGTCGCCGCCGTGTTGCGAACCGATTCGGCAATCGATTGCATGCTCGCCAGCATCTGCTCGACGATTGAGCCGCCATCGCGCGCCGTCTCCGCAGCCTGCTTCGAGTTAGTGGCCGCATTCTGCGCGTGGCGCGATACTTCGGCGATGGAAATCGACATCTCCTGCATGGCGGCCGCGGCCTGCTGCGTCTGCAGGCTTTGTTCCTTGGTGCGCCGGAAGGATTCATTCGCTGAGCGGCTCAGTTTGGCCGAGTCCTCGCTCACAATGCCGGAAATCTCCATCATCGTGCGAATCATCTCGCGCAGATTGTCCTGCATGCGATTGACCGAGCCGGCCAGGCTGGTGACCTCATCGTTCGAGTCCATATGCATCGGCTCGCCGGTCAGGTCGCCTTCGGCGATGCTCTGGGCGCGGCTCACGACAAGGTAGATCGAGCGCACCACGCGGCGCATCGTCAACTCCGACATACACACGCCCACCAGGCCGCCCAGAAAGATGAACAGCCAGAGATGAATCGCCTCCCGCCGATTAATCTCGACCACGCGGTTCAAATCCTGATTGGTGGCTTCCACCAGCGTGTCTACAACTTCGGTCACGCTCTTCAGGAAATCCGCGTTCGCTTTGGCGGCCGGCCCTTGCAACAGATCGAAGGCTCGGCTGGTATTGTCGCTGCCCTGGCCCACTGCGAGATTCTGCACCTGCCTGTCAATTTCGTCGACCACCCGGTATTGGTCCACTAGGGCGTCGATCTTGTCTGCGCCCACGAGGCTGTCATACGTTGACCGCAGCTGGGCGATCCGCCGAAGGGTCGACAATGAGTTCGTGCGGTAGACCTGAATTTCGGCACTGTACCTCTGCGCCATGGCGGGGTCAGAACCAAAAAGCACATACGACTGCAGCGCCGACGATTCGCCCAGCTCCGCGACGTGCAGATCCCGCACTGCGCTCAGAGCCGGGATGCGCGTGCCGGCCACCGCTTCCGAGAGCCGGCTGACCTGCCGCATTTTCATGTAGGCAACGAGCGAGCCCAGCAGGACAAAGGTCAGCAGCACCAGGGTGCTTAGACGTAGTTTGTTCGAAAGTCGCGATTTCATCAGGGCCATGACCGTCTTCGTCCTCGGGCGTTTGCGGCACTAGTTGGTTACGTCAAAATTGACATCGATATTTACCGTCGATTGCGATTCCCCGGCGACGAATTTCCATTTCTTTACGGCTTCCTCGGCAGCAAGCGACAGCATTTTGTTGCCGCTGATGGTCTTCACTTCCGTGACGCTGCCGTCCGCAGCAACCGTGGCCGAAATCCGGACAACACCCCCAAGGTGCATGCGCCTGGCGAGCTCGGGATAAACAGGCTGAATACGCTTCTGCACTTTGCGCTCCTCCGCCGAGCAGGGCAGGCTGAGGCAGATCAGCGTAGAGAGCATCAACAGAAAGGCTCGTCCGCGCTTCGCAGAAAGGCATTTAGAAAACCGGGGCGTCATGGGCGTACCTCACGGCAGCAGAAAATCATCGGGACCAGATTCAAGGGACAAGGGTCCGGATAAGGTGCCTATCGGCGGGAATGCAATGGGGCTTGAGGAAGGCTGCGCGACGGGCCGGCTACTTGCGGTGCGACTGGTCCGGAATGGCTGCGAAAGTAAGGTCGGATGCCGAGCTTCCGGTACGCTCGCGCCACTCATCGAACAGCCGTCCATAGCTCAGCGTGATCAGCTGAGAAGAGTCGAGGCCCAGCTGCGCGCTGGTCGAGTCGATCCAATCTTCGGGACCTTCGAGTTCTGCAAAAATGCCGATGGGCGTCTCATCCAGCACACAATGGCCGGACGCATCGGCGTATTCCGTGCGCCATTTCTCGTAGGTGAACGCGGGAGCGTATCCCAGTTGAGTGAAAACGGTGCCCAGCGCCTCGCCGTCGTCAACTTCTGTTTCCGTTTCCACACGACGTTTGTGACGGGCGCCGGGATCGTTGTCCGGCGTGAGGCACTTATGCGTAAGCACCCACCGCTCGCCATATTTACGGATGCGCAGAATCGACTGCTGCGCGCGCAGCCGCCGGTCCCCGGTGTCGTACAGCACATTGCGCTCAAACGTGCGCGGCGTGACACACTGGAAGCCGATCTTGCCCAGCTTCGCCTCCAGCGCCGCCGGATCGACGACGCGGAACTTCACCTCGATCTCAACCGCGCTCATGCAATGAGTATAGGGCCTTCCGCCCATTCCGGACGGGACGGCCAACCAGACGCTGTCAAGATATTCCCGGCGCGCAAGCGCATCGTCAACGCCACGCATGCTGGATTTTCCAGTCGAGCGTATTTCCAGAAAGAGCTGGTTGAAGGCGAGCTAAAAGACGATTTTGCCTCCGAGCTGGATGCTGCGGTTGCCCGGACCCTGTCCAAATGCGCCGCCTGCTGCGTAGGTCGCGCCTCCGCCTGGGGCGTAGTAGTTGTTAAGAAACCCGGGGGGAATTCCATAAAAAGCCGGAAACAGGGAGTCTTCAATATTGGGGTCAGGGGTGCCGTAATAGCCGCGGTTGAGCGCATTGAACGCGCTGACGTGGAGCTGCATGTTCAAACGCTCTGTTAGCCTGACATTCTTGACAACGGTGATGTCTACATCATTGAAGCTGTCGCCGCGAAGCGTATTGCGGGGAGAGCCGGGGAACGGATTGTTACGGGCGATGGCTTCATACTGGTTGTTCCACAGCCAATGAACGGAGGACGGGGATATCGACTGGCCGGTGGCGTAGTTGATGTAGCCTCCCGCGCCGGTGTTGACGCCCACTGTGCCCAGTGGCGCGCGCGGATTGGACAGGATGGGACGGCATTGACTCTGGCCAATGAATGCCGCCGCGAACGTAGAGTCGCAGAAGCTTGTTGACGCACTCGCATCAGACGAATTGACAAAGGGAGACTGCGCCGTGATCGCCTGATACGGATTGAAGGGTTGACCGGTGTTATAGCTGTAGAAGGTATTGAAAGAGTAGCCCCCGAGCAGGCGGCCGAGCCATCCCTGCTGGTCCCTGTACCAGGGTTCGGTGTAATTCATTTGCAGGCCGATGACATTCGGATAAGAGTTGCCACTCACGCCTCGTTCCGCCACATTAGGATCAAGTGGGTTCTGTGCGAAGGCAATGGTCGTTCCTCCGCCTCCAGTGCTGAAAATTTCACTGATATTGTCAATCGTCCGGCTGTAAGTGTAGGAGACGGTGCCCGTCCAGTTGTGAAAATTGCGTGCTGTGAAGGACGTTTGCAGCGCGTTGTAGATTGAAAATGCGGTGTTGGCGGTGGTTTCCACTAGCGAATAGCCGCAATTCGTCCGTTGATATCCGAGAGCCGTCGGATCGGTGCAGACAGTTTGCCCCGCGCCGTAGCTGGGGAAAGCTGTCTGAACGTCACCGATATCCGGATTCGTATTCAGGGACTGGAACTGGCGGAAAGTGTGATTGCCGACGTAGCGTACTTCGGCGACCCCGGCTCTGCCTACCTGATACTGGACCCCGAGCGTGTAGCTCTCCGCCATTGGATTACGGAAGTTGGTGGGGACATTCTGGTATGGATTCACACGGGGATCAATTCCCGTTGGAATGAACTGGGCATCGTGCGCCTGGACGGTCGCAAAGGTGAGGCCGCCGCCCGGTACGCATTGCACGGTCACACCATCACAGGCAAACGACCCCGCGTTCGTGACTGGAGTGCCACTGGCGATGTTGATGAAAATGTTGTAGAAGGCGGGGTCAACATTAATGGCAAAGCCGCCATGCACAACCATCTGCTTGGCAAGGTTAGGATTCCATGCGAAGCCAAGGCGCGGCTCAATGTTTTTGTAGTAGGAGCTGATTTTGGGGAAGGTCGTCACGGACAGAGGCAAGCTGGTATTCCAGAACGGGTCTGGCCCTGTCTGCTGCTTCACGCTTTCGTTGTGCAGAAGATTGATGCTCTGAGAAAAGAACTCGTAGCGCAGGCCAAGATTCAGGGTGAGGCTGGGTGTGATCTTCCAGTCGTCCTGAAAATAGAGAGCAAAGTCCGGTTCCGTAAAATGAGTCGTTAAGTTTCCCGCCGTAAGCCCTGTCTGCGTGATCCCCTCAAGGAGTCCTGTCAGTCCGTTATTGAGAGGACTGCTGGTGCCAGGCACATTCCGGAGTGGAATGCCCGCGGCTCCCGGTGCGAAGTTAAATGAGCCGATGGCATTCGGCAGATAGACATTCGGCGAATTCTGATAGTCAAACTCTCCGCCAAACAGGATCGCGTGTCGGCCGTGGTTCCAGCTCGCATTGTCCTGGATCTGCGTTACCTTGACGACGCGGCCCTGAGGAAAATTGTTGGCGTAACCGAACGTCTCGAGGCCCGAGCCCAACAATACCTCCGAGGGGCATGAGGCAAAACTCGATATGGTGCAGTTGGGCACGCCGCCGCCATCAAATTCAATCTTGGCCTGCTGGAAGGAGTAGCGCAGCTGGTTCACTACGCTGGGCGTGAATGTATGGGTCCAGTCCGCGCCAATGGAATGCGTTGTGCCGACAACATTCACAAAACCGCCGCTGGCGAAATTGCCCGCGCCCGGCACCGTCGGGTTGTTCTGATACAGATACCTGACGTAGAAGCGGTCGTTTCGGCCCAGTTGGTAGTCGACGCGCCCCAGATCCTCCTGGTCGAGCGTGAAGTTCGGCAGGCTGCGCTGATATTGTGAAACCTCAATATTCGCGGTGGTGGCGCCATCCGTTACGGGGAGCAAAGACGTGGCGCCGAAGGGTGTTGGATTGCCTGTGGGATAAGCGTAGGGTCCATTCAGAACGAGCGCCGCCACGCCGGGGTTATTTGGAAAGGCAGCCTGCAACTGCATTAATCCGGTAGGATCGGGAAAGACGTTCCCTTGAGAGGTAAAGCGAAGTCCCCCCTGATAGCTTTTACCCCAGAATGTGCTGCCGAAGAAAAAGAGTTTGTCTTTCAGGATCGGACCGCCGAGAGTTCCACCGAAATTGTTTTGCACAAAGCGCGGAACGACGGGAATGGAGCAGCCATCCGACGGGCTCTCGCCGGGTGAACAAAAGCCAAATTGAGGATCTTTCTGACCTTGCGTGAGAGACGACAGCCATGAGCCGGTATAGAACTCAAACCCGGATCCATGGAACTGATTTGCGCCGCTCTTGGTTACGTAGTTGACCACCGCACCCATGTTGCGGCCATATTGAGCGCTGAAATTGTTCGAGATTACCGAAATTTCCTGGATCGCATCCTGATTGGAGAAGAAGACCTGCGGTCCCGTGACCGAATTATCGTTATTCGATTGTCCGTCGATCTCAAAATTATTTGAGCGGCCACGCTGACCATTCGCAGAGAAACCGGCTCCATTGGTGTTGGAGAAGTTGTCCATGTGGGTTGCCACGACTCCTGGCACGAGCAGTGCCGTATCATCAAAGGCGCCGTTTACAGGCAGGTTTTCGAGCTGTTTCGTGTCGAAAACCGTCTCGCCCTGTGCCGTCTCTGTGTTCAACAACTCTGCGGCGCCGGCCGCGACCTGAACAGTTTGGGCGGTAGCTCCTGCTGATAGCGGCCGTTTGCCGATGGATGTGGTGTTGCCTGTTACGACCAGGACGCTGTCGATCGTAGCCTTGCCAAAGCCGCTTGCGTCGATGGTGATCGTGTATGTCCCCACGGGTACATTCGAAATCAGGAACGTTCCCTCAGCATTTGTCTTGCCCTGCAGAGTGGTCTTCGTACTGTCACTCACAGCCGTGATTGTGGCGTTCGGGATAACAGCGTCTGTCTGGTCAACGACCGTGCCGCCGATAGATCCGGTGATAATGCCTTGCCCGAATGCCAGGGTGGCGCCAGTCAAAAACAGGACAACTACCATCGCTAACGCAAACTCAAATCCATTCATCCACTGGGTTAATGCTTTGCGGTGGCCCATGGTGTGACTCTCCTCTCAGCAAGACGACATCGAAGGTTCTACTTCTTAGGCAGGGCACTGCAATGCAAATGCCAAGTGATATCTTCAGCGTTTACTGATATTTACGGGGCCGCCTTAAAGTGGCGATTATGTTTTCTGGAAGGGCATTTGGAGCGTTTCGTCACTGAGAAATGCCAGCTCAACCACAAATACTGGTCATTCGTCAAGGAAAGCTGAAGGCTCAACCCTAGGCGTAAGGTGTTCAAAGCTATTTCCAAAAAACGTAGGATTTGTGACGAACGGCGCGGTTTCGCCTGCTAATGGGAATATAACAAGGTTATTCTGCACGGCAGGGCGAAACCATTGGCCTCTCGGAAAGCGCCTGATAGGGGCGCAGCGCAGGGACGGCTAGCGTTCACCGAAGCCCTCCATACCGATCCAGGCTGTCGCAATGTCTTTCAAATTCTTCTTGTAGGTCCGCGTAACCGTGTATTCCTTGCCGCCTTTAACGCGGAGTCCGTATTCTCCGGTGGGCCACGGCTGAATCTCCTCCACGAATGAGGCGTTTACTAGCACCGAGCGATGAATGCGTATGAATCCGTAAGGCTTCAGTTTCTCCGCCATGACCGAGATCGACTCTCGCAGAAGATAGGAACCGCCCGCCCTCTGTAGAAGCACATAGTTGCCCTCAGCCTGGACTGCGATGACGTCGCCCGGTTCAATGAACAGGATTCGTCCCTTAGCCCTGATTGCAATTCTCACCGTTGGTCGCTGAGAAAGCTTCTGCAGCTGCGGCATTGCTTCGACCAATTTCGCCGCCCTCTCGCCTACCGAACGCCGAAAAGCCACATCCAGCGCTTCATCAATCCGTTCGGCCGAGAAGGGCTTCAGCACATAATCGACCGCGTGCTTCTCGAAAGCAGTGAGCGCGTATTCTTCGTGCGCCGTTACAAATACGACGGATGGCACTGGCCGGTCATGTCTGTTTATCCGGTCCAGGAGTTCAATGCCAGAGATCTCCGGCATGTTGATATCGAGGAGAAGTACGTCATAGGTTTCCTTCGACAGCTTGTCGAGTGCTTCCACAGCATCGTCGGCCGAATCGAATCGTTCGACGTCGCGCCTTTTGGCCAGGATATTCGCCAGAGCGGTTTGCGCAAGCGGCTCGTCATCGATAATCAATATGCGCATGATTTCCAGCCTCGTCCTCGATTCTTCTCGACACGGGAGAATCCTTCGCGGGTTGCGGAGACGAGCCAAGCGCGGGCAGAACAAGCGTTGCCGTGGCTGTCCCCTCCTCGCTCGTGACGAAGCAAAAAGTGGCTTCATCGGAATAAAGATACCTCAGGCGAGCTTCGGTATTTTGCAGGCCCAATCCTGTTCCTTTTGGCCTTTCACCAGTAATGCTGTTGCGAATTTGGAGTTCGAGTCCGCGCTCGCCCAGCTGCGACACGATTTCAATCCAGCCCTTCTCTCGCGAACACGCGATTCCGTGCCGGATTGCATTTTCCACCAGGGGCTGAAGAATTAACTGCGGCACCAGCGTCCGCCGTGCGTTCGGATCGATGGACCAGATCACTCTAAGCCTCGCCCCGAAGCGCATGGTTTCAAGATCGAGATATTCGCCAATGAACCTCAGTTCCTCCTGAAGAGGAATCAGATCGGAGCCGCTGTGCTGCAAAGCCTTGCGCAATAGACTGGAGAGTTTGACTATCATTGTCTTCGCGCTTTTCCCGTCGGTATCGATCAAGGTTGAAATTCCATGCAGAGTATTAAAGAGAAAGTGAGGGTGTAGCTGCATCTTGAGCGCCTGCAGTTCGCTCGCCGCCAGCGCTTGCTGGTATTCAGACCGCTCCAACTCCTGTTTGCGGACTCGCTCGAAGTAGTCAAAGGCATGAGCGGCCAGCACGGTGGCGAAGTAAATTGTGATCATGTCCGCAAATCCATGATGAATGAGCGCCCATGGGCTACTGTTGCCGCGGCTGACAAATCGCTGCAAATCAGGACTCCATGACGGGAAAATGATCCAGCGAACGCAGGCGTAAACAACCATGAATGGAACCGCTCCAATACAGTAGCCGAGCAAATAGCGCACCCGCCGCCGTGCGCTAGAGGCAAAGTGGCGAACAAGATAGAAAATGGGAGGCGTAAGAAACGCATAGGTCAACCCGCGTGCCTCCGCCAGGAGCAGCATTTCAGAAAGGGTTGAACGAAGATTCGCCGACTGATCGAAAATAAGATAATTCCAGCCGGTCAGCAGAGAAAGAGCCGACCAGATGCCAATCGATAACAGGTAAGCCTGGGCGATCTGCCTGAGTTTGCGCCGTTCCATTTCCCTGGATTCTATGCCTCTGGTGTTGGGCCTGCAGCTTCGGGTACGAGACAACGAGGAAGGGGCTTGAGCGTACCCCGAATCGCATGCTAATTGGCACGGGCTGTCGCGCAGCCCGGATGCTGCCGGGCTCGCGCCTACGGTAAACTTAACAGGTAACTCGCCGTACGACGAGTGGCCCCGTAGCTCAGATGGATAGAGCAACGGTTTCCTAAACCGCAGGTCGGCTGTTCGAATCAGCCCGGGGTCACCACCTAAACCCTGCTCATACTATCGAAGGCCGTCGGCCATTTTTTTTGACATCGCCACACCCTTGGCCATATAAGAAACTAGTCCGCACTTGTTTTCTGTGGTCCTCGCTGCGAGCTGCCAGGATGAAAAACCGTGGTAGTTCGTAGTAAACATTGTCGATAATGCAGAGGGATGCTCGGGAAGGCGGTGAAAATCCGCCACTGCCCCGCAACTGTAAGCGCGCCTGCACGTCGTTCCTTTTGGGGGACACCTGCAGAAGGTCTGGATGGCAGCAACCACTGGAGCCGCCGCTCCGGGAAGGTAATCCAGATCAGCGCAAGTCAGGAGACCGGTCCCTTGTGCTTCAAACCGCGTTCCGAGGGGAACGGAGGAACGAATGTTTCTTTCTTTGTGGCGCAATTGCTGCGCCCTGCTTTTCGCCAGCCTGCTGCTTTCCACCCCAATGCTGCAAGCCGTGACCGTCCATGGCACCGTCACCGACTCGCTCGGGTTGCCCATCCCCAATGCCACCGTCGCTCTTATCCAGAACGGCAAGGTCATTGTGAGTCAGCACACCGCCTACGACGGAACCTACCAGATCACATCGTCGGCAGCCGGACAGTTTTATATCCTCGCCGGAGGCACATCCTTCCGGCAGCTCGCAACCAGCAGCTTCTATGGCGGTCAGTTCGATGCCGTCGAGCAGAGCGTCGTGCTTGAGCCGGAGTGGGTGCACCAGTCCATCGTCGTCACCGCGACCGGCACGCCCGAGCCGCAAGCCCAGTTGAGCGCGTCGGTCTCCGTCATTACCAAACCCGACTTCCAGAATCGTGCTGTCATGGTCGATCCGCTGCGTCAGGTTCCCGGATTCGACGTGGTACAGACCGGCCAGCGCGGCGGCCTCACCTCAGTCTTTGTTCGTGGAGGCAACTCCGACTCGAACAAGGTTCTCTTCGACAACATTTCCATGGAAGACATCGGCGGACGCTTCGATCTTTCCACCGTCTCCAGCACCGGTGTGTCGCACGTGGAAGCTTATCGCGGGCCCAACAGCGTGCTCTGGGGGTCAGACGCCGCGGCCGGTACGCTCGCCTTTTTCACGCCGCATGGAACCACGCCTTTTCCCTCGCTGCTCTACGAGGGCGATGCCGGCTCCTTTGGTACCTACCGAAATGAAGTTCAGCTCGGCGGAACATGGCGCAAATTCGATTACTACGGAGCCTTCGGCGACCTCCAAACGAGTAACTCCGTCCCGATGGACGAGTACCACAACATCACATCGGCCGCGAATCTCGGCTATTCCTTCGGCAGCGCAACGTCCATTCGCGTGACCGCGCGCAATGCCGACATCGCCACTGGCCTGCCCGGCACATATACCTTCTACGGCATGTCCAACGATGGCAAGCAGTCCGACCAGGACATCTTCCTCTCCGCAGCCGTTGACCACACTTTCAGCGACTCTTGGCACGCGCTCGTTCGCTACGGCCTGGCGCGTAAAAGGGAAGAGTCCGAACAGTGGTACCCTGCCGGCGATCTCATCGACGGCAACTACTACGGCAATTTTGTAACCATCAAAGGTGCAAATAGCTATGACGCTGCCGGCCGGGCCCTCATGAACTACGGCGGCGTCTATCCCTACACCATCGACCTGGTATCGAACCGCGACAACCTCTATGCGCAGACCGACTACAGCATCACGCCTCACCTCACCGTCATCGGAGGCTTCCGCTTCGAAGACGAGCGTGGAGCCGAAAACGAGTGGGCCTACGATTTCAGCGAAAACATCGAGCGCGCCAACTACGATTACATGCTGCAGGTGAATGGCGACTTCAAGCAGCGCGTCTTTTACTCGCTCGGCGGAGGTATCCAGAAAAACCAGCTCTACGGAACACAAGGCACGCCGCGCATTGGTGTCTCCTACTATGCGGTCCGCCCCGGCAAAGGCAAGTTTCACGGAACGAAGATCAACTTCAACTTCTCCAAGGGCGTGAAAGAGCCCACCATCGACGACCAGTTCGGCTCGCTCTACGCATTTCTCCTGGCCAACGGAGGCCAGGCCGCCGTCAACCAATATGGCATCCGGCCCATAGGAGCCGAGCTCTCCCGCTCCTACGACGGGGGCGCTGAGCAGAGCTTCTTCAGTGAAAAGGTACTGTTGCGCGCGACCTACTTCCACAACGAATTCGGCAACCAGATCGAATATGTCGGAGCGAACCTCATCCCCACGCTGCTTCCCAACCTCACGCCCGAGCAACAGCAGCAGCTTGAGCAATTCCTGCAGCAGGAGGGAGCCTACTCACTCACCATCAACTCCGGAGCCTTTCGCGCGCAGGGGATCGAAAGCGAAATCGAATATGGCATCGGCCGCAACATCTTTCTTCGTGGTGGCTACACCTATCTTGATGCCGTCGTTCAGCGGTCGTTTACTTCCGATGCCGTAGGGCCGAGCTACAATCCTCTTTATCCGACCATTCCCATCGGCAACGACTCGCCGCTCGTGGGCGCGCGTCCCTTCCGCAGGCCTCCGCACATCGGTTTTGCCGGAGTCACCTATAGCGCCAAGCATTTGACTGTTGTGGCGACCGGCGCGTTTTCCAGCCGCAGCGACGATTCCACCTTTCTCGGTGGAGAGGATGTGAACGGCGGCAATACGCTGCTTCTTCCCAATCGCAATCTCGATCACGCCTACGCCAAGCTCGATCTTGGAGTCACACTCCCCATCACTTCCTGGCTAAGCTACTACGTACAACTCGACAATTATCTCAGCCAGCAGCACGTCACCCCCATCGGCTACACCTCGCTGCCCGCAAACATCCGCACAGGCCTGCGTTTCACCTTGGGCCGCACAGTTAAATAGCGGTATTGGCTCTAGTCCATGATCGATAGATAGACAGGGCGATTTCCTCAGGAAATCGCCTCTTTCTTTAGAACGAAGATCGAAAAGTCCGCGCCATAGAAATATTGATCGCCACAAAAATCTGGGATTTCCCCCTTTCATTGTGCTTTAATCACTCCAATCCTGAGGCCCGTATCGCCTTGGTGGAAGCATTCCAACACCTAAGATTCATCGCTGTGTGGTCCTGAATTTCCTATCTCTAGAAGACTTGAGGCCGCTCAATGAAGATCTACCCAGGTACGTGTTCCGTCCCTTCCATTCTGGTTTTGCTCTGTGCGATTAGCCTCTTCGGAAGCCTCGCCAGAGCGCAACAAACTCTAGGAGCGATCAATGGCACAGTCACCGATACGTCGGACGCCGGTGTAGCCGACGCGACTGTGTCCGCTACCGCAGACGCGACGGGTTTAACGCGCGCGACGAAGACACAGAAAAGCGGCTATTTTGAAATCCTGAATCTGCCCGTCGGCCGTTACACGATCACCATCACGCATGAAGGCTTTGATACAACCAGGCTGCCGGCGATCGCCGTGCAGGAGGCGCGCGCGGCAACCGTCAATGCCACGCTTAAGGTGGGCAAGGTCTCAGAATCTGTCACCGTGAATGCCAATCCTTTGCTCAACGCCACCGACACGACCAACGGCTATACGCTGGATTCGCAGCAGATTGCCATGACGCCTCTGGCCACCGGAAGCTTCACGCAGCTTGCCGTGCTCGCGCCAGGCGTGAATACCGAGCTTCTCAGCGGTCTCGACACCAACGCCGGACTGGGCAACCAGCCCATCTGGGCCAACGGCCAGCGCGACACCTCCAATACCTTTCAGGTGAACGGCGTCGACGTCTCCAATATTTTCAACGGCAAAAGTTCCAGCGGCACCACCTCGCAGCGCTACAACTTCAACATCGGCGCCGGCAGCACATCAAGCTCGTCTTCCGCGGGCGCAGCCACTATCGGCGGTGCAAATCCGACCGGCACCTCCGTCTTCGGTTCAAACGGCAACAATCTGCCTTCTCCACCGCCCGAGTTCATCGCCGAACTTCGCGTCAACACTTCAATGTATGACGCGCTGCAGGGAGCAACCAGCGGCGCTCAGATTGACGTGAACACCGCAACCGGCAGCAACAACTGGCACGGTCAGACCTACGGCACCTTTGCCAACAACTCCATGAATGCCTCGCCCTTCTTCTTTAACCAGGCATACCAACTGTCACAGCAGGGAGTCGGCGCATTCCCGCGATCCCTCGTAGTGCCTCCCCTGCACCGCTGGACAACCGGAGCCACGCTGGGCGGCCCCATTAAGAAGAATAAGGCGTTTGTCTTTATCGCATACCAGCACCTTTACGATTCCGACCAGTCTACGGGCCTCTCGCAGTTCAACGTGCCGCCGGGCCTTACCGACGACCGTTCCGTTACCGGCCTGACGGCCGCCGCATCTGCGTGGCTTGGAGCGCCGTTCACCGGTACCGTCAGCTCCGTGGCACAAACCCTGATGAGTGCCAAGCTGCCCAATGGGCAATACCTGATTCCGTCGCCTCAGGTGGCCGGACCGTTCCAATATGGCGTTCCCAACGTCACCCTGCAGGGAACCTCCTTGATGACCGGGAACCAGGCGACCGCTGCGGTCGACTTCAACGTGAGTAACACCGACCATCTGACGGTGAAGTACTACTACCAGAACATTCCGGTGAACAAGCCGTTCAACACTTCCAGTACCGCGGGTTTTCCGCAGTCACAAAACAATGGCTCGCAGGTTGCGTCGCTTGATAATACGATCACCTTTGGTCCGCACATCAACTGGGAGCAGACCCTTGGCTTTTCGCGAATGGGCTCCTATACCTATTACACGCAACAGATGAGCTGTAGCAGCGATCCGACCTGCGGCATCAATGCCGCCTACCCTGGAGCGCCAGCCGGCCAGACATTCAATTTCCTGCCCGGCCTGCTGCTAGAACAATTTGCCGCGGACACAACCGCATCGCCCTCGCTCAAAGTAGGTCCCTACAGCGCGTTTACAAACATGGGCTATTACCAGAACCGCGTCAATCCCCGGACCAACCTGATTCTGGTGCTGGGCAACCATACGCTTTCGCTGGGCGGCGGCTACAGCTACACGCAGCTGAACATAACTAACAATCGTACCGGCATCGCACTGGTGACGGCTACGAACTTTGAGGACTTTCTCGAAGGGCAGACCAAGAGCGCGAATGTGCTGGATACGATCGGAGACGGAAGGAACCTGGCTGATCGTTATTACCGCACAAATGAGATTTCTACCTATGGCCAGGACAAATGGCAGCTGTTATCGAACCTTACCATCACCGCCGGTCTCCGATATGACTACCACGGCGGCATGACGGAAAAATACGGGAACATATTCAACTTCGATCCCAAAGCCTATAACGTCACCGGCACCAGCACCAGCGGTTTCAATGTAAGCAACGCCGGTTTCGTGGTCGCGGGCAACAACAAGTACTTTCCAACACCGGGAGTGAGTGATTCGACGCTCACTGGCCGCCAGTGGGGCCTCTCTCCACGCGTCGGTTTTGCCTGGTCACCGAAGCAGAACCACGGAACGGTTGTCTTCCGTGGAGGTTTCGGCCTCTATTTTGACCGCGGCGAGTACTTTGACTATCTTTCGCAGCCTGCGGGCAGCGGTATCGGAGGCCCATTTGGCGCGACGGAATCGTCTCCTCTTGCAGCTTATGTCACCGCAGGCAGGGGCTCGCTTGGCACCCCGCTGGCGAAGGTGAACCCTTACACTCCGCCCAGCGCAAACCCCGCCGTCCTTACTCAGGCTTTGCAGTCGACCTTGAATGTCATGACAGGCGAGACGACCTTCTTTGACGGAAGCACTGGACCAACCTGCGGCGCCATCGCGAATCAGGAGGTCGGCGATTGCCCGTCACCTCTGAACTTCGGTGCCTACAACAAGAACAACGTCCTGCCCTACACCATGAATTTCGCTTTCAACATGCAATGGCAACCGGCGAACGATCTTGCTGTCACCATCGGTTACGTTGGCAACCGTGGTCGCCATGCTGTTATTCCCATACCTCTCAACGAGCCGGTAATTGCAACGACCATGAATCCCATCCATGGCGAGCAGTACAGCTACGGTTTTGGGGTCTTGAATCAGAATGCCTGCGGCGGCCCCTATTGCGAAGACTTCGCTCCCATCGCCAACGAGCCCTGGAGCACCTACGACGGCGGCAACGTCGACTTCCGCGCCCCCTACGTCGGCTTTAGTCCCAACGCAGCGTCATTTGAGACAGTCGGCACGTCCGCCTACGATGCCCTTGAGACGCATCTGGAGAAGCGCCTATCGCACAACTATCAGGTCGGCGTCAGCTACACCTTCAGCCACACCTATGACGAGCAGAGCGACATCGGACTGTTCTTCACCGGCGACAATCCCAGCGACTTGCGCACCTCCTATGCCCCGTCTGACTTTGACCGCACCCACGTATTCAGCGCCAGTTTTCTGGTCAACGTCCCGAACACCGCCAACCCGCACTCGTTCCTTGGCTATCTCGCCAACGACTGGCACCTGAGTGGAATCGCTATCCTGCAGAGCGGCCAGCCATATTCGCTCTATGAGTTTTACGGCGCAGTCGGCAGCGTCTATTTCGGCAATTTCCCCACATTGATGAACCCCGTGCTGGGAATCAAGGACCCGAAGCGCCCCTACAGCGCCTTAACCGGGAACTCGGGAAAATACCGCGGTCTGGGTGGCAGCTTCATCCCGACCATCGATCCCAGCCAGCTTGACATCCACTATCTCGCGCCCGGCGAGAAAGGCATTCCCATTTCGACCGGCACTGATCCCCAGGACATCTACGAGACCGACTTCGCTCCTGGCCAGCGCAACCTCTTCCGCCAGGCTCCTCAGAAGAGTTTGAATATCTCCATGCGAAAGAATCTCATGGTGAAGGAAAGGTTCAATCTCGAATACCAGTTCAACATTTTTAATGTCACGAACACCACCAGCCTGGATATACCGCAGGATCAGACCCAGATCCGGCAGTCCTATGCGTGCTCGGCCACGGCGGCGAGCTCCTACAACTGCGAGCACGGATACGTGTATGGAGAGGTCGTCACCGCCAACAATCCGGTCGATCAGCAGTCGGCTTTGGTCGATCTCGACCAGTTGCCATATCACAACGGCTCCGGTAAATCGACAACGATTCCGACCACTCTTCCGGTTGGAACGCTGTCGTGCACCAAGGCCACCATCTCTAACGGCTGCCCCAATAATGGCGCGAACTTCGGTTCTGTTGTCGGCACCATCGGCGGTCCGCGCGCGATCACCATGGGTCTTAGCGTCCAGTTCTAGCTGGATTGCTGATAAAGCGACCGTCAGGGGATTCCGTCCGGAACCCCCTGGTCTTTTTGCGTCCGCCGCTATTCGATTCCCAGTTTTCGCTGCATCGCTTCCAGCGTCACGCCCTTGGTTTCCGGATAGAACGCAATCACGACGAAGAATTGCAAGGCCATCATCGCTGAGAAGAAGATGAACGGCGCTCCTGCGGACACAGCTGCGATCGATGGAAAGGCCTTGGTGATAATCGCATTCATGATCCAGTGAGAAGAACTGCCAAGGCTCTGGCCCTTGGACCGAACCCGTGTGGGGAAGACCTCGCTGATGTACACCCAGATCACCGCGCCCTGCGAGATGGCGAAGAAGAAGATGAAGCCAACTAGCAGCCAAACCAGGTCGCTCTGGTGGCTGTTCGACAGGAAGATCGCAGCCACGCCTGCAAGGCACACCGCCGTACCCACTGACCCGATAAGCAGCAGCGTTCTGCGACCCAGCTTGTCAATGACCGACATTGCGAGCAGCGTCGCCACCAGGTTCATCGCCCCGATGATCACCGCCTGCTTGTCCGCGGATAGGCCGCTGAATCCACCGGAGGAGAAGATGTCATTCACGTAGTAAAGAATCGCGTTGATGCCCGACAGCTGATTGAACAGGCCGATACTGACGGCCAGAAAAATAGGGCGCAGGTATTTGCGCTGGAAGAGCGGCTCATGTTTTGCCGACCTCTCCAGATGAATCGAGTCGATGATCTCCTTCAACTCTGCCTCGGAGTCCGGCGAACCCATCATGCGAAGAACTTCCCGCGCTTCATCGATGCGGCTCTGCGTCACCAGCCACCGCGAGCTGCGCGGAATGGCATAGAGCAAAAGGAGAAACAAAATGGCCGGCGCCGCAGCCACTCCCAGCTGCCAGCGCCACTGGAGATCGCCCAGGTTCAGGCTCGCAACCACGTAGTTCGACGCATACGCCAGCAGAATGCCAATGACGATATTGATCTGAAAGAGGCCGACCAGGCGTCCTCGCCACTTGGCCGGCGCAAGCTCGGCGATATACACGGGTCCCAGCACCGAAGACCCCCCGATGCCGAGTCCGCCGATGAATCGAAAGACGAGCAGCGAAGACCAGTTCCACGACAGTGCAGTCCCCACGGCCGAGACGACATACAGCACCGCCATGATGCGCAGCGCTTCGCGTCCTCCGAGTATCTGCCCCAGCTCGCCCGCCGACATCGCGCCGATAATCGTGCCCAGCAGAGCAATCGAAACAGTGGTCCCGAGCCCGCCGGGGGTCAGATGAAAGACCTGCGTAAGTTGGTGCGTCGTGCCTGAAATGACGGCGGTGTCGAAGCCGAATAGCAGCCCGCCCAGCGCGCCCACAAGGGAGCCTTTTGCCAGATAGTAGTTCAGCCGCATGTAGGTGTTACCCCTCGACGGGGACCAGACTTCGCTCGTCCGCCGTGAAGGGAAGAATACACGCTCCGAGCAATCCCGCGTCTTTGCCCAGCTCGGCCGGCAACACGTGGGTTGCTCCCCGGGGATTGTTGTTCGCCACCGGGCTGCCCGGCGCGGTCAGCCGGTACACATAGCTGCGATGGTTCAGCTCTTCGAAAATCGCAGGCTTCAGCAGCTCCCAGGCCTGTACCAGGCCGCCGCCCACCACATACAGCGGCAGGTTCAACGTATTCACGAGCGCCGCCAGGCCGATCCCCAGCGCCCGTCCCGCGTCCGTATAGATTTGTTTCGCATCAGCATTGCCGGCGAAAGCGGCTTCCGCCAGCGTGCGCGCCGACCACTTCTGCCCGGCGAGTAGAGGAGCCGCACCGGCGGCAATCCGCTGGTTCGCCGTGCGCACCACCGCAGTCGCTGAGGCGTACATCTCCAGACAGCCATCGTTTCCGCAGGGGCATTTTGCTCCATCGGGATAGATCGTCGCGTGTCCTGCCTCGCCTCCCATGCCTGCTGCGCCGTCCCAGATTTTTCCATTCAGAATGATACCGTTACCAACGCCCGTGCCCAGGGTGAGCATGCAAAGCGAGTCGATGCCCATCGTCAGACCGCACCCCAGTACGCATTCCGCCAGTGCTGCCAGGTTTGCGTCCGACTCCAGAATGACGCTCTGGTTCAACCGCGTTTCCAGTTCTTTGAGCAATTCGAATCCATCCCACCCTGTCAGGTTTGGAGGATTGTGCAAACGCCCTGCGGGTAATTCCAGCGGCCCAGGAGTTCCCACACCGATGCCGGTCAGCCTATATCGCGGAGAAAAGCGATTCTCCAGATCGAAGACGGCGCCGCACAGATCTTCGATAACAGCGATTCGACCTGCTGCCAGACGCGTCGGCAAAAGAATCGTTTCCAGCAATCCCGCGGTACGCGTATAGGCTGCGATGCGCAGGTTCGTTCCACCCAGGTCTACTCCAATGCTGTAGCTTTGCGACTGATCGATTGCCATAAAAAGCGATTCACCGAGCGATGCAGATCGAATCGAGAACAAGGAGCGAATCTCTCTTGCGGGGTAAGGATCGCCGCTACACTGTTATCGTTATCCTAAGAAATATACAGCAAAGAAACGCCAGGGAAAACGATTTCACCAACTCGCTTGGCCGGCGAGTTCGGTCGACACGGCGAAGATTTTCGTCTCGCCCTCGCCCAGCGCGCAGACTTTGTCCGCCACGCCTGCTCGTTCCGCTGCTTCCATCAGTCGCGGCAGGGGCTCGTCCATCGGCTCCTGTGACAGGCGAAATGTCCCGTAATGCATCGGAACCATCTGCCGCGCGCCGAGATCGTGAAACGCCCGCAGAGCGTCTTCCGGGCTGGTATGCACGCGGCGAAAACCGTCCGGCTGGTATGCGCCGATAGGCAGCAGCGCGATCTCCGGAGCCAGCCGCGCGCCAATCTCCCTGAAGCCCGCGAAATAGCCTGAATCGCCCGAGTGATACACCGTCTGAGTGCCGTACCGCAGCACGTAGCCGCCGAAGCCGCGATGCGTGTCGCGAAGCATCCGCGCGCCCCAGTGCTGCGCCGGAGTCATCGTGATCTCAACTCCGCCAATGCTCACCGATTCCCACCACCTCATCGGCAGTACGCTCGCAAAGCCCAGTTTGTTCACAAGATCTTCCACTCCGCCCGGAACGATCGCCACCGGCGCCTTCCCGCGCAGTCGGCGCGTATGACGAATGATCTTGCGAAGGGAAGGGAGGTTCAGGTGATCCATGTGCGCATGCGTCAGCAGCACGGCGTCGATCGCGGGAAGATCCTCAATCCGCACGCCCGGCTTGCGCAGCCGATGAATCAATACCAGCCAGTTTGCGAAGACCGGATCGATCAGAAAATTCAGTCCGCCAACCTGCAGCAGAAACGAAGCATGGCCGATGAACGTGATCGCCAGCTCGCCCGGAGCTACCAGCATCGGTTTTTGCTGAGTGCCTTGTTGGGCTTGGAAGGCCGAGCGCCGGATGAGATCAAGAACAAATCTCAAGCCCGGGCCGGAAGGTTGTCGTGGGCTTGGAGGCAAAGGATTCTGTGGCAAAACATCTCCCACATCTATGATGCAGGCGGTGCCGCGAAGATTCCCGGAATCGGTGGACTGGAGAGAAGGGCAAAGCAAAGCGCGCCTCGCCCTCCCACCATTCGGTTTCATCTAAACCTGCGAAGCCTCCACCGGCGGAGGCGCGGTCGGCGCTGACTGGAAGCCGATCTTTGCGTGCGAGCCATCGCAGAACGGCTTGTTTGCCGACGCTCCACAGCGGCACAGCGAAACCGCCGGCTTGCCCGTCAAATCCCACTGGCCACCGTTAGCATCCAGCAGCTTGATCGAACCCTCAACGCGGTACGGACCATTCGGCCGCACCGTGATCTTGACTTCACTTCCCAGCGCCTCGTTCTCAGCCACAAAACTCTCCTCGAAGAAAGAAATTCCTTTGCCGAGTCTAACAGCCGTATCCAAAGCCACCCGCTATCATGGTCCCATTCGCATGCTCACCTTCGACGAAGCCCAGGTCCGTCAACACCTCACCTATGAAACCCTGATCCCTGCACTTGAGCAGGCGCTTATCCGCTTCTCTACTGGCGAGATCACGCAGCCTGTCCGCACCATGCTGCCCGTCCCCGAGTACCACGGCGACTTCGGACTCATGCCCGCAATAGACGGTGACCTCATGGGCGTGAAGCTCGTCACCTTCTACCACGACAACACCACACTGCCTACCCACCAGGCCGTTATCCAGCTCTTCAGCGCTTCCACCGGAAAGCCACTGGCGAACCTCGACGGCCGCCTTATAACCGAGATGCGCACCGCGGCTGTCACCGCCATCGCCGCGCGCCTCTTTACCTCGCAGAAGCCGCTGACCCTCGCCATCCTCGGCTCAGGAGTGCAGGCACGCGCGCACCTCCACGCGCTTCGTCTGGTGCGCGAGATCAAGGAAATCCGCGTCTGGAGCCGCACTCCCGAGCACGCCGACGCCTTTGTCCGCGAAACCGGAGCTATCTCGCTGCCTCTCGAAGAAGCCATTCGCCGAGCCGACATCGTCATCGGCGTAGCCAACGTCTCCGAACCATTGATACTCGGTAGGTATCTCTCGCCAACAGCTTTCGTCGCCGCCATCGCAGCTGTAGGAGCGAGCAAGCGCGAGCTCGACAACGAAGCGATGCAGGCCAGCATCATCGTTGAATCGCGCGAGTCGGCACTCCGCGAGTCCGGCGATATCATCGACACCGGCACGCCCATCTACGCCGAATTGGGAGAAATACTCGCCGGAAAGATTCCGCCTCCTCCACAAGACCGTCGCATCGTCTACAAAGGCCTGGGCATCGCCGCCGAAGACCTCGCCGCCGCCCGCCTCGTCTACGAAGCCGCGTCGGGGTGACGCGGCCGCCAGATAAAGTGCAGCGGAATCCCCAGCAAAATCACCGCCGTCCCCAGCAGGGAGTTCTTCAGGTTCTCGGCATACGAGTAATACAGCAGCACGGCCGCCGCCACCACGAACAGTGCCGGCACCACCGGATAGCCCCACACGCGATACGTCACCGCCTTCGGCTGCCGCCTGCGATACACGAAGATCGTCGTTGCCGTAATCATGTAGAAGAGCCACTCGGCAAAGATCGCCAGCTCGAACAATTGCTGAAAGCGCCCCACCGCCAGCAGCAGCGCTGTCGTGAGCAGTGCCTGGACTACAAGTGAAGTGGACGGGCTCTGGAACTTCGGATGAATATCCGCCATGCGCCGGAAGAACAGCCCATCCTGAGCCGCCGCAAACGGCACCCTTGCCCCCGACATAATTGTGCCATTAAGAGTTACAAATATGCTCAATGCCATCACGCCGGAAACGAGCGCCGCACCCCACGGCCCTGTCACCACTCCCAGCGCAGTCACCGCGGGCCTTGGAGACGCCGCAATCGTCGCTGCCGGCAGAATGTACTGGATCGCCGCATTCGTCGCCATATACAGCACGCCGACGATCCCCAGCCCGGCGATGAGCGCAATCGGCAAGCTGCGTTCGGGATGCTGCACCTCGCCGGACACCATCGTCAGGTCGTTCCATCCGTCGTAGGCCCAGAGCGCAGCGATCAGCGCGATCATGAATCCGCCGAACCCCCCATGCGCGCCCGCAAATACCGTCCCGAAATTTCCCCAGTGGCCCAGGCTCGACGCAAAGCAGAACCCGGCGATCACCAGGATCAGCACGCCCTTGAGCCACGTGAAGACAAGCTGAAAATCTCCCGCCTTCTTGATGCCGAGATAGTTCAGCCCGGTCATCAGCCATGTCATGGCGATCGCAAAAATCTGCGCCCAGGTGACCACCAGCCCGAGATGAAAGGCCGTTCCCTCCAGCCACTTGAACGCGGCAAAGATCGCCAGCGTGCGCGCCAGCCCCGTCGTCACGCTCGCAATCGACGCGGGCTTTGCGACCGCGAACCACGTCCACATGTATAGAAACGCCGTCAGATCGCCGTATGCCCGTCGCAGATAAACATATTCGCCGCCGGTGTAAGGCAGCATCGTGCTCAACTCTGCGTAGGTCATCGCGCCGAATAGCGAGAGCAGCCCGCCCACGATCCACGCCAGGTACACCAGTCCCGACGAGCCCGTGGCCCGCATCATTTCCTGGGGAACAAGAAAGATTCCGCTGCCGATCAGCGTTCCGACGACGATCGCCGTCGCGTGCGAGGTATGCAGTACTCGCGGCAGCTCATGTTTTTGTTGCTGCGGTTCGGCGGAGACAGTTTGCAATGCGGCACGGCTCCCGTGAGAAAGCCCTCAGGCGAAACGGCTAGTGATATTGCTTGAGGTCATTCCAGTCTGCCGCATATGTCCTCTTTCTGCCATAGCAAAGATAGATGTTCCCGTGCTCCCAAGGCATTGCCAGCGGATTGTTGCGCACGCCGATGATCTTGCACGACGCGTAATAGGGCGTGACCTCGTCGAGCGATGCTCCACTGATGATGATCATCTCCTGCCCGGTGTAGCCGCGCGGACCCCAGATCCAGTAGTTCTGGTGGCCGCTGATCGCCTGCGGCAATCCATACTTCGGGCCGAAGAGGTTGATCGCGCTCGCCTGCCCATAATTGCCCGCAAAGATGCCCGTAACCGCCTGCTCGTCGGGAGGCAGCGAGTGATAGATCTGATTTACCTGTGAGACAAGGTCGCTCCATCCAAAGCGGTCGGCGTAGAACTGGGGCAGGATGGTCGCGTCGTGATTCTCCGTGTCCTGCGGCGTGAAGCCGATCTTCTTTTCGTAAGCGACAAATTCCTTCGGCGGCAACACCGGAATCGAATAGGGAAGAAAGAGGCAGCCGCTGACCGCAAGGATCAACGCGTACGCTCCAAACAGCGCATTCTTCCATACGCTATCTCGTGCCCATGAAAACCGCGCCACTCCGCCGGCCGCAAAAAACACCGGGTATGCCGGCGCCAGGTAATAGTCCTTCGCGTGCATCGCCATCATCAGCGGGACAAAGAGCAGGTACATCACGCCCAGGAAGCGAAATGGCCGTGCCGCTCTGCTCACAAGCAGCCACACCACACCGCTCAGCCATAGCAACACCGTGAAGGGGTTCAGCATTACCACTTGTGCAACCAGGAACTTCAGCGGCCCCAGCTTCACATCCTTGTCGCTGTGCTGCACATCGCGCAGCCACTCGAGAGTAGGGAAGTGGTAGTGAATCTGCCACAGCAGGTTCGGCAATGCCAACACGACCATCAGCAACACGGCCACGCCAAACCACTTGCTTTTGAGAATCCGTCTCTGCGGCGTAAGCAGTAGCGCGGCCAGCACGCAGACCAGGAAGAAAACTTCCGAGACCTTATTCTCCAGCCCCAGCCCGGCGCTCACCCCGAGCACAATCCACCAGTTGCGCACAGTCTCTGGCCGCTCTGCCTGCACGATCATGATGAGCGCCAGCGCGCAGGTCATCCAGAAGACGGGATCGAAGCAGTTCATCGACAGAAAGCTGTCGACGCCCAGATATTCGCCCGCCACCAGCACGCCCACCATCGCCAGCGAGGCCGCGCGCCGTCCGCCACCCAGCCCCCACACCATCACGCCCGTCAGAAACACCTTCGCCCCGCCGGCCAACGCGGGAAACAGTCGCAGCGACCACATATGGTCATGCCCGAACAGCGTTTCCGTTACCCGCGCCGCCAGCGCCACCATCGGAGGCTGATCCACATACCCGAACGCCAGCCGCTGCCCGCAGATCAAGTAATACATCTCATCGCGAAAGATGCCGTAGCCCTGGTGCTGCGCAATGATATTGGTGACGATGTGAAGCGCGACCTTGATCACCGCAAAGATCAGGCTGATCCAGACGATCGAGCGCAAAAGGGAAGTAGATCCTAGAGCAGAAGAAGAGCGATCTTCGGAAACAGCTGTTGTATTCATGCAGTCAACTCAGGTGGATGTAGCGCAACTCTAGCAGCTATACGCACGTGTCAGCCGGAAGTTCCGTTGTACCGCAAGTCGTGCGCGACAGCGCCTACGCCTCATTGTTCAACACATGCAGCGGGTTCGCGGCTTCTTCCGAGTGGAAATGCCCGTAAATCAGCTCCGCCGTTTTCCGGGGAACCACGGCAATCAATGCCTCCAGCCCCGCCTGCTGTACGCTGCGCTGGCTGCCGAAATGCTCGATCAGCCGCGTCCGTGTTCGAGCGCCCACACCAGGAATCGTCAGCAGTTCCGAATCCCGGTCGCGCATCTCCCGCCGTTTGCGATGGTAGGCAATCGCGAACCTGTGCGATTCGTCTCGTACGCGCTGGATCAAATGCAGCACCGGAGACCGTCGCTCCAGCACCACCGGCTCATTCTCCTGTCCGTAGAGATAGATAATTTCCTCGCGCTTCGCAATCGAAGCCAGCGGCTGTGTCGTCAGCCCCAGCTCTTCCAGAGCCTCCGCCGCCGCATGCAACTGCCCCAGCCCGCCGTCCACAAGAATCAAACTCGGCATCGGCCTGTTCTCTTCGACTAGCCGCCGGTAGCGGCGTCCAATCACCTCACGCATCGAAGCGAAGTCGTCCACGCCATCCACCGTCTTGATCTGGAACTTCCGGTAATCCGACTTCTTCATCGCGCCGTCTTCCCATACCACCATCGACGCCACCGTCTCCGCGCCCTGTATGTGCGAAATATCGAAGCACTCAATCCGTCGCGGAAGCTCCGGCAGCATCAGCACATCCTGTAAGGCCTCGCGAATTGCCTTCTGCGACGGCTGCATCACCCGGAAGCGCTGGTCATAGCTCTGCTTCGCATTCTGCCCCGCCAGATCTACGAGCGACCGTTTTTCTCCGCGCACCGGAACCGCAATCTCCACCCGATGCCCGCTTCGCTCCGCTAGCAACGCCGCCAGCACTGCACGGTCGGCAAAGTCAACCGGCAGATACATCGCCCGCGGCACATATTGCTGGTCGATATAGAGCTGCTTCAGCAGCGCGGCGAAAAACGCTCCAGCCTCGAACGGCCGTCGCTCGGGCTCAGGCCGCACGATATCATCGTCGCCCTCGCCCGCCTCTTCCAGCACCAGCGAATCAACATCCTCCCAGAACAGCTCCCGCCGGTCGACAATCTTTCCGCCGCGCATGTGGAAGAGGTTTACCGCCAGCATGCCGTTCTCATAGTGATAGCCGAATACATCCGCATCGTCGCTGTCCGCCGACGCGATCCGCTGCTTCTCGTGTAACTGGCTGATCGTCACCAGCAGGTCGCGATACTTCGCCGCCAGCTCGAATTGCTCCGCGACAGCAGCCGCTTCCATCCGGCCCTCGATCGACTTCGCCAGGTCCGCGCCGCGTCCCTCGAGAAACATCTGCGCATCCCGCACCGCCTCGCGGTAAGCCTCAGGAGTAGTCAGCCCCTCCACGCACGGACCAAGGCAGCGCTTGATGTAATACTGCAGGCAAGGCCGCGCGTGATACCGCGACAAATCGATCTTGCAGCTCGGCAGTAGAAAGCTCCGGTGGATCAGCTCCGCAATTCGATACGCCAGGTTGCCCGGAAAGTACGGCCCGTAATACGCCCCGCCATCCTTGCGCAGCCGGCGCGTCACAAAAACCTTGGGATAGCGGTCTCCCAGCGTCAGCTTCACATACGGATAGGTCTTGTCGTCGCGCAGCAGGATGTTAAAGCGCGGCTTCCTCTGTTTGATCAGATTATTCTCGAGCGCCAGCGCCTCGTGCTCGTTGTCGACGAGGATGTAGTCCACATCGACGGCCTCGCGCATCAGCGATCCCGTCTTGGCGTTCGCCTGCGAAGCCTCCAGCAGATACGAGCGCACCCGCGACCGCAGATTCTTCGCCTTGCCGACGTAGATCACCTCATCGTCGGCGTTCTTGTAGAGATACACGCCCGGCCGCGTTGGTAAACTTCGAATCTTCTCGTAAAAATCCATCGGGCCTGTCTCTAGTCTAGTCGTTTGGCAACCTGGGCAGTGTCCGCGGCTCGAATTCCAGACAACCGCGTAAAAGATACTCGGTCCCGCCAGGAACACCCTCAGGCGCCAGATGAGAAACCCTGCATAATAGCTTCAATTAAAGTCGCTTACGAGGTCCTGCACGGTTTGGCATGGCGCTTGCAGTCGGATTGTCTGTAGGAAACAGCGGCCCTGTGTCTTGAGTGGGTTTATGTACTCCCCATTCCTTGCGTAGTGTCCACGAACAAACCTGGGTGGTCGCCCAGCGTGAAGTTTGAAACGGAGTTCAAAACTATGATTCGTATCACGCCTGAGTCCGGCACACTTTATGCAATCTCCGCCTTAGGAGCTCTCTCGCTGCTCCTGGCGAATGGCTGCAGCACTAAGAACTACGTCCGCAGCCAGACCACACCCATCATCCAGCACACCAACGAGCTCGATGACGCCACCGCTACCAACAATCGCAACATTCATGATGTCGATCAGCGCGCCCAGGCTGGCATCCAGCAGGCTCAGACCTCCGCCAATACCGCCAACCAGCAGGCGCAAACAGCTAGCCAATCGGCCAATCAGGCGCAACAGTCTGCACAAGAAGCCGTCAACCGCGCCGACACGCTGGGCAGCGTCGTTGCCAATCTCGACAGCTACAAGCAGGTTGGAGATGTTTCCGTCAATTTCGCCTTTGATAAGGCTGATCTGACCAAAGCTGAACGCGCCAAGCTCGATCTCTTCGCCAACCAGCTCAACGGAACCAAGAGCTACATCCTCGAGGTCACTGGCGGAACCGACTCCGTAGGTTCAGCCGCGTATAACTACGATCTCAGCCAGCGCCGAGCTGAGACCGTCGTCCAATATCTGGCCGCGCAGCACAATGTGCCTCCGCACAAGTTCTACCTCATCGGCATCGGCAAGGATCAGGAAGTCGCACCCAACTCGACTGCACAGGGCCGCGCCAAAAATCGGAGAGTCGAAGTTCAGCTGCTCTCCAACATGACCGGCCAGCCCGCCACCTCTCCCCAGACCAGCCAGCTCTCTGTTCCGGCGAGCAACCAGTAACAGCATCAGGGGTTGTTAGAGATAAGAAGAGCATCAGAAACACTGAACGAGGGCGGACACTCCACATCCGCCCTCATTTTTATGCGCCGGACCTGACTTTACATCGCCATCTGCGCCACATGTGCCGCCCGCACGTCGTGAGCGGTGAACAAGCTTAGAAACGGAGCGCCTTCGCACGCCGCCTCGACCGCGGGACGACCCTTCGCCTCTTCGCGCTCTACAAGACAAGCCGCGGCAATCACCTTCATGCCAGCTTCCTTCGCTGCTTCAATCGCGGTGATCGTCGAAGCTCCGGTCGTGCAGACGTCGTCCACAATCAATACCGGCGCGCCCTTCTCCAGAAATCCTTCGATCCGCCGTCCCGTTCCGTGCGTCTTCTCCGCCTTGCGCACCAGAAAGCCATGAATCAGCGTTCCTCCATGGTGCTCCAGCGCATGCCACGCGCTGCCTGAGGCTACATTGGACACGATCGGATCGGCGCCCATCGTCAATCCGCCCACTGCCGCCGGCTTCAGCTTGTGCTCGCGCAACAGTTCCAGAATCGCCAGCCCCGTCAGCCGTCCACCCTCGGCATGCAGAGTCGTCGTGCGGCAATCGATGTAGTAGTCGCTCTTCGCGCCGGAAGAAAGCGTGAAGTCGCCCAGCTTAAAACTGACGCGCGAAAGCAGATGCAGCAGGGAAGTGCGATAGCTCGTAGTCATCACCCAAATTGTAGACTCTGAGCCGCTGGCCGCTCGGCCTCCTCAACAGGTTATGCTGTGGTGAGCCGAAGCTCATTTTGCTCTTCGATGCTGGAAGTGCCGCTTTCGCCCGGCGCGAAGTCGAGGACCACGCGTGAAGCCACTTCGCCATGCTCGAGGCGGTCGAAGATTTGGTTGATCGAAGATAGAGGCTGCAACTCGATATCAGCCTTGACCTTGCCCCCGGTTGCAAAGGCGAGAGCTTCTGCCATGTCCTGCCGCGTGCCGACGAACGAACCGCGGATGGTGATGCAGTTCGCCACCACATCGAAGAGCGGAACCGGGAATTCGCCCGGCGGCAGCCCGACAAGGACGCAAGTCCCACGCTTCCGGGTCATGCCCACGCCCTGCCTGAATGCATTGAGCGAGGGCGCCGTAATGAGAACGCCATGAGCTCCGCCGCCCGTCTCTTTTTTCAGCGCAGCAGCCGGGTCGCCGGACTTGGCATTGAAAATGAGATCGGCGCCAACTAGCTTCGCGTGAGCCAGCTTGCCCTCGTCGATGTCGATTGCGCAAACGAGCAGTCCCATGGCCTTGGCATATTGAATTGCCAGATGACCGAGTCCGCCAACGCCGGAGATGGCGATCCACTCGCCAGGCTTCGCCGCAGTCTCTTTGATCCCCTTGTACGTCGTGATGCCGGCGCAGATCAGCGGAGCGGCTTCCACGGCGGTGAGAGCGGCAGGTATATGGGCGACATAGTTTGGGTCCGCGAGCAGGTATTCGGCAAAGCCCCCGTTCCTGGTGTAGCCGCCAAATTGCGCCTCCGGACAAACCGTCTCACAGGCCTTCAGGCAGTATTCGCAGTGACCGCAAGCCGAGTAAAGCCAGGGTACACCGACCCGGTCGCCCTCCTTGATGCTGCTCACACCCGATCCGACGGCTGTGACCAGCCCAATGGCTTCATGGCCGGGAATAAAGGGAAGCGTAGGCTTCAGCGGCCAGTCCCCATGCGCGGCATGCAAATCGGTGTGACACACGCCACAAGCCTCGGTCTTAACCAGAACCTGGCAAGCGCCTGGAGACGGGATGTCCCATTCGCGGAGCACCAGAGGTTTTCCAAATTGCTCGACGACTGCGGCCTGCATCTTGATTGCCATAAGTACCCCACTCTGCGATCGGTCGATAGCAGCTCAGTTGCTAATTCTCTCTCTGGGGAGATACGGAAGATGTTCACTTTTGCACGGAAATGGCTGATTGTTCACTCGTCGCTTTGAGCAGGCAAGTCGGCGTAAAGTAGTTAGCGCTGGAAATCGAGGATCTCTCTCTTAATCCCCCGCTAACAATTGAGCCATCGTAGAAAGTGGTGTCTGGAATTGGGCTCAGGAGCCCTGCGTTTTGCCGGACTTTTCAGTTTCCGCCATGAGTTGTTCGGAAAGCTTGTGGGCGTTCCTGGAGTGCTCGTGCGCCTGTTTGGTGAGTTCGTGAGCGGTCAGATGATCCCCTTTGTCGTGTGCGGCGGCTGCAGCCTCGTGTGCGTGCGCCGCAAGGTTGTGAAGTTCCGCGGCTCTATCGTGCGAGTTCTGTGACATGCTGTGTTCTCCTCACTTAATCGGATGCATTGGAGGCTGATTAGCCCCAGGGTCTTTACGCCCCTAGCTTCTCCAAATGCCGGAAGCCCCCAGTCTGCACCAGCATCGCCGCAAACAATGTGAAGTTATACGCCGCGTGCACCACCGCTCCTGCCGCTACCGAGTCCGACACCAGCCGCACGATGCATAGCACCACGCTCACCATGCCGATCAGCAGCAGCGGTCCCCACGCATGCGATAGCTGCGCCGAATGCATCAGGGCGAACCCAATGCTGGTCAGAAAAATCGACACCGGAATCCCCACCCACCGGACCCCGTTCTCGGAAATGCTGCCTTTCCGTGCCAGCCAGTGGAAGCAGTTCACCAGCCCCGGCAGCAGAAACCCCCTGAAGGACAGCTCCTCGATCAGCGGTGCTACAGTCACACCGAAGATAAGCATCATCCACGCGCCCAGCGGAGACTTCATCATGCCCTGGACAATCGGCGGTTCCTTCGGCATGGGAAGAAAACCACCGAACAGATTGATCCCGATGCCCGCCGCCAAACCCAGCAGCGCAAGCGCAATGAATCTGCGCTTTGCCGTGTCGCCCTTCCAGTGCACGCCTTCGGAAAATGGCCTGTGCCACAACAGCGAAAACACTGGAATCGCCACCAGCGCAATAAGCCCGTACGAAAGCGCCTGAATCGGGATGCTCAATCGCGCATCCTCCGCCGAAAGGTGCATGAGCGAATCGATGCTGCGATGCCCAAACAGTGGGGAATGCGCGACGATTAAAACGCCCGCCACCTGGCCCACTCCCAGCAGCACAACCGCCATCACAAAAAACAGGAGCACATGTCCCAGGTTTGGAATCAGTCGAGGAACAAGTTGCGGATATGTCGGTTCATAGGCGCAATAGAGTTCCGGCGGCGTCCAATTCTCCGCCGCAACAATATCACCCGCGGGCTCGTTCCACGGCTGCGCGGAAATCTTGTGTGCCTCGTCCGCATCTGGCTGCGCGAAAGCAGCTTCCCGTGCAAGCTCTCGGTCTGTCTCAAGCCCTTCAAGCGGATCCATTTCTTCTGGTGGCGGTTCCGGTCTCATTGCACCCAGTCTTTCTTCACACCCTTGCGCCGCCCCGCGTTCCGCTTCGGATCGCTTCCATTCCCGGTTAGGGCGGATGTCTCAACCGGCGCAACACTCGCCCGGCCCTGTGCCGACTCATAAAACCGGAGCAAAAACTCTCCCGTATGCGAACCCTTTACGCTGGCAATCTGCTCAGGAGTTCCCTCAGCCACAATCTGCCCGCCATCCTCGCCGCCTTCCGGCCCGAGGTCGATAATCCAATCCGCGTTCCGAACCACATCCAGATTGTGCTCGATGATAATCACTGTATTCCCCAGGTCCGTCAACCGGTGCAACACTTCCAGCAGCTTGCGCACATCGTCAAAGTGCAGCCCCGTCGTCGGCTCGTCCAGCAGATACAGCGTCCGTCCCGTCTGCCGCTTGCTCAACTCGCGCGCCAGCTTCATCCGCTGCGCCTCGCCGCCTGAGAGCGTCGTCGCCGCCTGTCCCAGATGAATATAGCCCAGACCCACATCCACCAGCGTGTCCAGCCGCTGCCGTACCAGCGGAATATCTGCCAGCACCGGCAGCGCGTCCTCGATCGCCAGGTCCAGCACGTCCGCAATCGAATACCCGTTGAACTTCACCGCCAGGGTTTCCTGATTGTAACGGCGACCGTTACATACTTCGCACTGCACATAAACGTCTGGTAGAAAATTCATCTCGATGCGCCGCTGTCCGTCGCCCTGGCAGGCCTCGCAGCGTCCGCCGGCTACATTGAACGAGAAGCGACCTGCCTTGTATCCGCGCTCGCGCGACTCCGGCAGCATCGCGAACAGATCGCGGATCGCCGTGAACACACCCGTATATGTTGCCGGATTCGACCGCGGCGTCCTCCCGATCGGCGACTGGTCGATCCGTATCGCCTTGTCGATATTCTCAAAGCCGCGAATCTGCTTGTACTCGCCCGGCTCCTCGCGAGATCCGTACAACTCCTTCGCCAGCGCGCGATACAGAATGTCGTTCACCAGCGTGCTCTTGCCCGAGCCCGACACGCCCGTCACTACCGTCATTACGCCCAGCGGAAATTTTGCCGTCACATCGCGCAGGTTATGACTCTTTGCGCCTTCGACCGTGATCCACTTTCCGGTCAGCGCCCGCGGAGCTATCCGGTGCAGAATCGCCTGCTCGCCTGACAAATATCGCCCCGTCAGCGACCCCGGCGCTTGCATGATTTCCTGCGGCGTCCCCTCCGCAACGACATGCCCGCCCAGCTTGCCCGCACCCGGCCCCAGGTCCAGCACATAGTCGGCATGCCGAATCGTCTCCTCGTCATGCTCCACTACCAGCACCGTGTTGCCCAGGTTGCGCAGCGACTCGAGCGCCGTCAGCAGCCGCTGATTGTCCCGCTGGTGCAGCCCGATCGACGGCTCATCCAACACATACAGTACGCCGCGCAGCCGCGACCCGATTTGCGTCGCCAGCCTTATCCGCTGTCCCTCGCCGCCCGACAGCGTCGCCGCATTGCGATCGAGCGACAGATACCCGAGTCCCACAGCCGTCAGAAATTCTAGCCGCTCCACAATCTCCCGTCGCAGCCGCTCCGCAATCAGCGCCTCGCGCGCCGAGAAGGGAATCGCTCGCCCCGCCGTCAGCGCGCGCCCCAGCGGCAGAGCCGTAAAGTCCGCAATCGACAGCCCGCCCACCTTCACCGCCAGCGATTCCGGCCTCAGCCTGCGCCCCTTGCACACCGGACACACCGACGCCGACATATAGTTCATCATCCAGTCGCGATACGTGTCCGACCGCGATTGCTCCAGCGCATCGCGCAGAAACGCCAGAATCCCGTGAAACCCCGTCCTCGGCGCCTCCGCCTTGGGCGGCCCGTAAAGCAATAGCTCCTGCTGTTTCTGCGGTAGCTTCTCAAAGGGCTTATCGAGGTCGATTTTGTACCGCTCCGCCGCCAGCTTGATCAGTTTCAGCAGATACTGCGACGCCGAACCCGGCCCCAGCGCCCCATCCAGCAGCGGCTTCGACCAGTCGTTAATAATCTTCGCCGGATCGAAGTCGTAAATACTCCCCAGCCCATGGCACTCTGGACAAGCTCCATACGCGCTGTTGAACGAGAAACTCCGCGGCTCCAGCTTCGGCACATCAAGCCCGCAGTCCGGACACGACATCGACGACGAATAAAGCTGCTCGTCGTGTTGAGAGGCCACCAGCACCAGCCCATTCGCCATCTGCAGCGCCTTCTGCACCGACGACTCCAGCGCCTTCTCGATCCCCGGCTTTAGCACCGCGCGATACACCACCGCCTCGATCGTGTGGTTCTTGCGCTTCTCCAGTTCAATCGGCTCGGCAAGGTCCCGCAACTCGCCATCTACGCGCGCGCGAAAGCCCTGCTGGTCCAGCTTGTCTAACAGATCTTTGAACTCGCCCTTGCGTCCGCGCACCACCGGCGCATAAATCGTTACCCGCTCGCCCTGCCCCAGCGCCAAAATGCGCTCCATAATCTGCTCGGCAGACTGCCGCGAAATCTGCCGTCCGCAATTCGGACAATGCGGCACCCCCACCGACGCATACAGCAGCCGCAGATAATCGTAGATCTCCGTGATCGTGCCCACCGTCGATCGCGGACTCCGGCTCGTCGTCTTCTGTTCGATTGAGATCGCCGGACTTAGCCCCTCGATCGAATCCACATCCGGTCGCTCGATTTGATCTAAGAATTGGCGCGCGTATGCCGATAAGGTTTCTACATAGCGCCGCTGTCCCTCGGCATAAATCGTGTCAAAGGCCAGCGATGACTTGCCCGAACCCGAAAGGCCGGTGACCACCGTCAGCGTGTTGCGCGGAATCTGCACGTTGATATCGCGCAGATTGTGCTGCCGCGCACCCCGCACCGAGATGTGTGTGATAGACATGTGAATTTTCTTAGGAAGAATGCGCGACCGGTGGTATTCCGCTTGCGATCGTGTGATGGACCCAGTAATTACGTTGGTACCATTCCCCTCACTGGTATCTTATTCGTCAATAGAAACGAGGGTCAATGTACAGCTTATTTCTGTAACAATGGCATCGTACATTTTAAGCGCGTCCCTCAAGAACGCTTGCAAAGAGAAAACGCAGCAGAACAGAAGCACAATAGAATTCGACGGCAGGGCCAGAAACGAAATCAGGATGCAGGACGCAATCAATCTACTGATGTTAGCTTGTGCCAGCCTCGCAGCGCTGGCCTTCGGAGTTCTCCTGGCCTACGGCATCTGTCGCGTGGCCTTCGCTGCGATGCGTCTCCATGTCCGCTCCGTCGCTCTCGCTTCCCAGCCACAGTCCGAGTCCGACTCCCAGATCGAAGCCCAGATCGAAGCACAAACCGCAAGCCTCTAAACGAGACAGCCGTCCTCTAGGTTAGTCGGCGATTTCTCTCCATCGCATATTTCTGAGGCCTACTCTTCCAGCCACGTCGTCTTAAACTCCGGATTCAGATGGATATCGATCTGTCGTAGGACTCCATCGCCGCTGTTGACGAATTTGTGCGGCTCACCCGCATGCACAACGAGAACATCCCCGGCGCGTGCCGCCCGCTCCTGACCGTTCACTGTCCACGTCGACTGGCCTTCAATGACATAAACCACTTCATCGTAGTCGTGCATGTGCAGCCGCGTTCCTCGACCGGGTTCTCCGTTTACCAGGAAAAACGAGACTGCGACGCCGCCGTGGTTCGCTCCCACAAAGTCGTACGACATTCCGACGAACGGCAACTCCGATTGATGAACCGAGTGCATGTGCTATTCGATTCTGAACCCCAGCTACATGATTCAGATACACGATTCAGCGGCCCTTCCCTCCCGCTCGCCTTACTTCTCATCTTCCGCCAGCAAATCACCCAGCCGGTCAAACCGCTTTTCCCAAAGCGAGCGTCGTGCGCCAATCCACTGCTCCGCCACCGACAGTCCCTTTGTCTCCATCTTGCATGTGCGCACCCTGCCAACTTTCGTCGTGTGCACCAGCCCGCTCTTTTCGAGTACTTGTACGTGTTGAACCACCGCCGCCAGGGTGACATTGAGTGGTTTGGCGAGACTCGATACCGAAACCGGGCCCTCGCTCACCCGTTCAAGAATCGTCCGCCGCGTGGCATCGCCCAGCGCATGAAAAACCCGATCTATGCTCGCTGCCTGGGCTGGCGAGCGCCCAGGCGTTCGCGGACCGCGGCTGCCGATCATGCCAGCTCCTTTGCAAGACTTTCGAGAAGCAGCTGCCATCCTTCTTTGCGCATCTCGGGAGTATCCGCTCCCTCGAAGAACGCCGCTTGCTCCGTAAAAATGAGGGTCGTGCCCGCGCCCGCCGATAGCAGCTCAAATGTTGCGAGAGACGCCGAGAATCGCCTCTCGCCCATCGCCATCGTGTAGGCCAGCACAATCCGTGAGTCCGGCACGATGTCCTGATAGGTTGTCTCATTCGTACACACCACCCCGCTGTACGGACCGCCCTTGATGCGAAAACTCGAGCGCTCCCGGCCACCCGCTCGAAAGTCCATCTCGAATTCGAGCGTCTCCGAGCCATCTTCCTCCCGGAACCAGCGTCGTTTCTTCACCGGATCGGCAAACGCCGCAAACACCCGCTGCGGCGTCGCGGGATAACTGCGTTCAATCTCAAACGTGCTGTGCGTTACGGATCGTTCCGTCATGATTATCTCCTTGATCTGAAACCCTTCAACTCGCGCATTTGCCGCCAACCGATACTTTGCACCTTGACATCCTGAGCGGAGCCTCTCGCAGTTCATCGCGAGAGGCGCAGTCCAAGGGTCTGTTTTGTTCGTAAATCACGACGCTGGCTCATACACCAGATAGACACACCCGTTGCCAAAGGTCCGGCTCTTTGTCGGCTTCAAAGAGAACTTCTCCTTGATTCCCTCGAACATCGACCTCCCTTTACCCAAGGCAACGGGATTTACCACGACATGATACTCGTCGATCAGACCCTCATCCGCCAGCTGCGCAACCAGCGTGCCGCTGCCCAGAATCGTCATGCCGTCGCCGGGCTCTTCCTTCATCTTCCGCACCTCGGCTGCCATGTCGCCCCTCGCCAGCTGCGTGTTGCTCCATGAGACGTCGTTGAGCGTCTTCGAAAACACGACCTTCGGCAGCTTGTTCATCCGATCCGCGACTGCGGCATCGTGTTGCGCCGCCATTGGCGTCGGCCAGTATTGAATCATCAGCTCATAGGTTTTCCTGCCGAAAATCAGCGGACCATCCCCGCTCGCATTTTCCTCGACAAACGCATTCCATTCCGCGTCGTCCTTGCGTGTCTTGGCCCAGCTCATGCTGCCGTTTGCGTCCACGAAGTAACCATCCAGCGTGACGTGATTGAAAACGATTAATTTCCGCATCTCTCATTCTCCTTTTCCGTTTCTCCCTGTGCTCGAAAACGTCTGCTTATCAAGCAACAGTAAAGTAGTTACTTGACTAATATCCTCCGAGGGCTGCTTATTGTCAAGTGAATACTTAAGTATTTGTTCTCTGCCGCTGGGCCAGGCTGCCCCGGCGCCGTTCCCCGCATCTAAACGCCAGATCTTGAGCAAGTTGAATCTGCACCGTCATAGAATGAACAAAGCCATGGAGCCGGGAGCCCGAATACAGGAGGAAGTTTTGTGACCCCGCGATGCGCGCCGGCAGCTGGTGACGTTATTCCGGAGCCGTCGGCCACCGGGCTCAACAGAATCTTCGGAACCGGCGAAATGGCCGACCTGACCCGCGCCTATGACTGGAGCCACACTCCGGTTGGCCCCATCGACGAGTGGCCGGAAGCGCTGCTCATCACCGTCAACACCTTGCTATGCTCGCGGCACCCCATGTTTCTGTGGTGGGGTAAAGAACTCGTCCAGTTCTACAACGACGCCTACCGCCCCAGCATTCGCGAGGACAAGCATCCGAGCGCCCTAGGACAACGGGGCAGAGAGTGCTGGCCGGAGGTATGGCCGATCATCGGACCGCAGATCGAGGCCGTGATGACGCGCGGCGAAGCGAGTTGGCACGAGAATCAGCTCGTACCAATCTATCGCAACGGCAAGCTGGAAGACGTGTACTGGACTTACGGCTATAGCCCGGTACGCGGCTCCACGGGAGAGATATCCGGCACTCTTGTCGTCTGCACTGAAACCACCGAAATCATTCTGGCCAGGCACCAATCGCAGCTGGAGAGGGAACGGCTGGCCGACCTCTTCCAGCAGGCGCCGGCCTTCTTCGCCGTACTGCGCGGACCTGAGCATGTCTTCGAGATGGTCAATCCGCCCTACCAGGAACTGATTGGCCAGCGGCATCTGCTTGGCAAATCAGTGGGCGAAGCCGTGCCGGAAGCGGTGGAGCAGGGCTTCATCGCGCTGCTTGATGAGGTATATCGAACAGGGCAGCCCTATGTCGGACGCGGCACCCCCCTTCAATTGGCGCGCAGCGCTTCTCAGCCGCTTGAGGTGCGTTATCTCGACTTTGTCTACCAGCCGCGGCGCGAGCAGGACGGAACAGTCTGCGGAATCATCGTGCTCGGCGTAGACGTCACCGAAAGCAAGCGCGCTGAGCAGGTCCTCCTGCAATCCGAGAAATTAAACGCCGTAGGCCGTCTCGCCAGCTCCATAGCGCACGAAATCAATAACCCTCTGGAGGCAGTCACGAATCTCCTCTATCTGGCGCAGCGAGCGGCTGTGAGTCCGACAGCTCAGCACTATCTTGAGGCGGCTGAAGTCGAACTCCAGCGCGTTTCGGCCATCGCGAACCAGACGCTCCGCTTCTACAGGCAATCTACGAATTCCAAGCCGGCCACTGCCCAGGAACTGATCGGCGGCACGCTGCCGCTCTATCAGGGTAGACTCACGAACTCACGAGTCACGATCGAAAGACGTGATCGGACGAGCCGCCCCTTCACGTGCTTTGACGGAGAGATACGGCAGGTCCTGAGCAATCTCGTCGGCAACGCCATCGACGCCATGAATCCAACCGGCGGCCGTCTCCTCATCCGCAGCCGCGAAGCCACCGATTGGGCCACGGGACGAAAAGGCATCGTTCTGACCGTTGCCGATACCGGGCCAGGAATGTCCCCCTCCACGCTTAACAGGATATTTGAGCCATTCTTCACCACCAAAGACACCAGCGGCACCGGCCTGGGACTATGGATCAGCCGCGAAATCGTCGATCGCCACCGCGGAATCCTGAAGGTTAGGTCTTCGCAGTCCGCTCCTCGGTGCGGCACAGTGTTTGCACTCTTTCTGCCTTTTGATCAGGAGGCCCAGGAAAACAGCGTGCAGTCGATTTCCGAAGAGATCGCGACAGCCCGGGAATGATAGCCCCCACATGATCAGCTCCGTGCCTTCGCACCCATCTGCAGCGTGTCAAATTTGACACTACCCCTGCATCTTTTCCTTGCACTCCCATCCTCAAATCCTTGAGAATGGACCCCTTGGCAGAAATTGCGTTCCCGGAGGCCTGCAAACGATGCGCCCATACTGGTCCGGACAACTTCAGATTTCGCTCGTCTCTTTCGGCGTCAGCCTCTTCACCGCCACCGACTCGAAGAGCGATATCCGCTTCCATCAGATCAGCCGCAGAACCGGCGAGCGGGTTCGCCACCAGAAAGTTTCCGCTGACGAAGGTCCGGTCGAAAACTCCGACATCGTCAAGGGCTACGAATACGCCAAGGGTCAGTACGTCACCATCGAGCCGGAAGAGATTGAGCATCTCCGCCTGCCCACGCGCAAAGCCATCGAAGTCTCCCAGTTCGTCGACGCCAAAGAACTCTCCCCCGAGTTCTTCGAGAAGCCTTACTTTGTCGCACCTTCCGACGACGTGCAGGCGGAAGCCTTCGCCGTAGTGCGCAAGGCTCTGCAGGAAACCGGCAAAGTCGCCCTAGGCAAAATCTCTTTCAGCGGACGCGAGCACATCATTGCCGTCGCTCCCTATTCCGACGACGATCTGCCCGGCTTAATGGCTTACACCCTGCGCTACGCCGATGAGCTGCGTAAGCCCGGCGAATTTTTCGGAAATATCAAGAAGGCCGCAGTCGACGAGGAGCAGCTCTCGCTCGCCGAGATGCTCATTAAGCGCAAAGCCGCAAAGTTCGATCCCGAGAAGTTCAAGGATCAGTACGAAGTTGCTCTCCGCGAGCTTGTCGAAGCCAAGGTCAAGCACGCGCCCATCCCGCAGGAAGAGCCTGCGCCCAAGTCCGCGAAAGTCATCAATCTCATGGACGCTCTTCGCAAGAGCATCGCCGACGGCCAGAAGCCTGCCGTGAAAAAACCCTCTCGATCCGCGCCGCCTGAGGAGGGAATCGCCCTCGTCAAGCCGCCCAAACCAACGAAACGCCGCAAATCTGCTTAACACATATACATGGCACCCCGTCGCAAAGCGGGCCCGAAGGATCAAGCCGGGACCACTCCGGTCAACGCTGCAGACGCCGTAGACCAGCAGCTAGCGCGCTACCGCTCTATGCGCGACTTCGGCGTGACCGCCGAGCCTTCCGGCAAATCCCGCTCCAAATCCGCCGCCGCAATCCCCGCCGGCCAGCAGCCCTTCGTCATCCAGAAGCACGCCGCCACCCGCCTGCACTATGACTTCCGCCTCGGCTGGAACGGCGTCCTCAAAAGCTGGGCTGTCACCAAGGGCCCCAGCTTTTACGTGGGGGACAAGCGCCTCGCCGTCGAGGTAGAAGACCACCCCATGGAGTACGGCGGCTTCGAGGGCATCATCCCCAAGGGCCAGTATGGAGGCGGCACCGTCATGGTCTGGGACCAGGGCTCATGGGAGCCTCAGCCCGGCCACACCGACGTCGACGCCGGCCTGCGCGACGGCTCGCTGAAGTTCATCCTCCACGGCACCAAGCTTCATGGCAAATGGGCGCTCATCCGCATGAAGCCCCGCCCTGGTGACAAGAAGAACAACTGGCTCCTCATCAAGGAGCACGATGAGTACGAGCGCGCCGAATCCGACTCCGCCATCACCGACGAAGCCCCCAACTCCGCCGTTACCGGACGCAGCATCGAGGAAATTGCCCGCGCCGAGACCCACGTCTGGAACTCGAAGGACACAGCCACCGGTAAAGCCTGGTTTCGAAACGAACAGTCGGGTAGTGACAAGGGCGCACCCAGCCCAGCGAAGGCCGCCCGCAAGCGCTCTCCTCCGCGCAAAATCGCCTTCGGCTCTGCACTCGACCGCACCCCCAAAGAACATCTCCCCGCCTTCATCCTTCCTCAACTCGCCACGCAGGCATCGGAAGCCCCCCGCGGCACTGGCTGGGTTCACGAGCTCAAACTCGACGGTTACCGCATTCAGGCTCGAAAAGACAGTGATCGAGTTCAGCTCCTCACCCGCACCGGCCTCGACTGGACGCACCGTATGAAGTCTCTCGCCGCCGAACTCGCCGAGCTGCCCGCCGAGTCCGCCATTATCGACGGCGAAGTCGTCGTCCTCTCGCCCAGCGGCAGCACCAGCTTCGCCAACCTGCAGGCCGCATTTCAAGAGGGCGCAAAGCATCCACTCACCTACTTCGCTTTTGACCTCCTCCACCTCAACGGACACAACTTGCGCGACCTAGCCCTCACCGACCGCAAGGCGCTGCTCTCACGCCTCCTCGAAAACCCCGACGACGCCATCCGTTACAGTGATCACGTCGACGCGCCCGGCGATCTCGTCTTCAAGGAGGCCTGCAAACTGCACGCCGAGGGCATCATCTCCAAGCGGGCCGACGGCAAATACATCTCCAGCCGCACCACCGACTGGCGCAAGCTCAAGTGCATCCACGAGCAGGAGCTGGTCATCGGCGGCTTCACCCTGCCCTCGAACAACATCTATGGCGTGGGCGCGCTGCTCCTCGGCTACTACCAGAAGGGCAAGCTCATTTACGCGGGACGCACCGGCACCGGCTTCACCCGTAAAATTCATGCCGACCTGCGCTCGCGCCTCGACAAGCTCCGTCGCGACTCTGCACCCTTCGATACCGTGCCTCCCGACGCGCGCAACGGAGCCATCTGGGTCAAGCCCGAGCTCGTCGCCCAGGTTCACTTCGCCACATGGAGTACCGACAACCTCGTCCGCCAGGCCGCATTCCAGGGCCTTCGCGAAGACAAGCCGGCCAGCGAAGTCCGCCGCGAAGAGCCGACCACACCGCCCTCCGCGGGCAAGACAAAGCACGCCGCCAAGCACGCTGCACACCCCGCGCCCGCACCTGCCGCGCCCAAAAACTTACCCGCGAAAAAGTCCGCGAAGGCATCACAAATCGACCCGCCAGACCACGCCCCCGTCCGCCTCACGCATCCGGACAAAGTCCTCGACGCCGAATCCGGCCTGACCAAACAGCAGCTCGCCGACTACTACTGGGCCATTGCTCCGCACATGCTGCCGCATATTGCCAACCGGCCGCTCTCGCTCGTCCGCTGCCCCGACGGCAGCGGCCACCCCTGCTTCTTCCAGAAACACGTCAACAACACCCTACCGCCGGACACCGAGTCAGTTCCCGTTCGTGACCGCAAGACCGGCAAGGTCGAGCCCTACATCACGCTCTCCACTCCTAAGGCACTCGTCGGCCTCGCCCAGCTCGGAGTTCTCGAAGTCCACCCGTGGGGCTCCTGCAACGACTCGCTCGAGCGTCCCGACCGCATCATCATCGACCTCGACCCCGACGCCGCCATCGAGTGGGAGACACTGGCCGCCAGCGCCGCCGACGTTCGCAAGCAGCTGAAAAGCCTTGGTCTCGAAAGCTTCCTCAAGACCACCGGAGGCAAAGGCCTACACGTCGTCTTACCCATCGAGCCTGATCACGACTGGCCCGTCATCAAGCAATTCACGCACGCCTTTGTTCTCGAAATGGAGAAGCGCGACCCCCGCCTCTACCTCACCAAGATGACCAAGGCCGCACGCACCGGACGCATCTTCCTCGACTATCTCCGCAACCAGCGCGAAGCCACCGCTGTCGCGCCATACTCGCCCCGCGCCCGCGCCGGAGCACCGGTCTCCATGCCCATCCCCTGGACCGCCCTCAAAGAATCCGAACGCCCCGCCTTCCACGTAACCGACTACGACGACTGGAAACCCGGTCTCCGGCGCGACCCCTGGAAGGACCTGCCCGAAACAAAGCAGAGCATCACCGCCGAAACGCTGAAGCTCTTCAAGATTTCGACCTGAACGGTGGCAAGTGTAGCCAACAGCTAGGAGACGCAGAAATTTCAGTGCGGCTGCGACGGTGCGGGTTGCGCCATTGAGAAGACGTAGAGTGGCAGATTCTCCCGCGGCGACTTCCAGAAGACGATCACCGCGCGGCCGT
>JABCZC010000038.1 GCA_013289875.1 Acidobacteriota bacterium
CCGCTGCCCTCGCGCCCTTCGATCGCGGACTCTCTGGCGAAAATCCGTATCAGATTCAATACGACCTCCAGGACACCATGCAGGCCCTCGTCGGCATCGTCCGCACCGAGAACGAAATGGAAGAGGCTCTCGACAAGATCACGCAGCTTGAGGGGCGCGCAGCCCGCGCCGGCATCGGCGGTAACCGCCAGTACAACAACGGCTGGCACACTGCGATGGACCTCTCGAGCATGCTCATCGTTTCTGAAGCCGTCACGCACGCGGCACTTCTCCGCAAAGAAAGCCGCGGCGCTCAGTTCCGCGAAGATTTCCCGAATAAGGACCCCGAATGGGGCAAGTACAACATCGTCGTCAAGCGCGGCGAATTCGAAGGCGAGATGTTCATCGAGAAACGCCCGATCCCGCCCATCCCCGACGAGTTGAAAGTCGTAATCGAAGAAATGAAGTAGGGGGAACCAACAGGAACTTCAGACGGTGCCCCACTCAAGCCTGTCTTCGGTTTGAGTGGGCTGACGGCAAAAACACCAAACGACGGTGCCCCACTCAAGCCTGTCTTCGGTTTGAGTGGGCTGACAGAAAGGAAGTAGACACGAATGGCAACCAATGCAACTTTCCGCATCTGGCGCGGAGATCACGCAGGCGGCGAGTTCCAGGATTACGTCGCGCCCGTGGAAGAGGGTATGGTTGTGCTCGACGCCGTGCACCGCATCCAGGCGCAGCAGGCGCCCGATCTCGCCGTGCGCTGGAACTGCAAGGCCGGCAAGTGCGGTTCATGCTCGGCCGAAATCAACGGAATGCCGAAGCTCATGTGCATGACTCGGCTGAGCAATCTCAACCTGGAGATGCCGGTCATACTCGAGCCCATGCACACCTTTCCCGTCATCCGCGACCTGGTTACCGACGTCTCCTGGAACTTCCGCGCCAAGCTGACCATCCGCGAATTCAAGCCGCGCACCCCCGACTCGCCCGACGGCACCTGGCGCATACAGCAGGCCGACGTCGAACGGGTGCAGGAGTTCCGCAAGTGCATTGAGTGTTTTCTCTGTCAGGACGTATGCCACGTCCTACGCGAGCACCACAAGGAGGACGAATTCATCGGGCCTCGACTGCTGGTCCATGCCGCTGCCCTTGAAATGCATCCCCTGGACGTGGAAGACCGCGTGAGCGACCTGAAGAAAAAGCACAATATCGGCTACTGCAACATCACGACCTGCTGTCGGAAGGTCTGTCCCGAGTCGATCACGATTACCGAGAACGCGATCATTCCGCTCAAGGAGCGCGTCGTCGACCAGTTCTTCGATCCTCTGAGGCAGTTCTTTCACATCATCTAGGAGTACAACCCATGTTCACCCTCAAACCCATTTCCCGTGACAGCGTCGAAAGCGCGCTCGCCAGGGCCGAACGCTACCGCCTCCTGAATGAGCCGCATGAAGCCGAGAGCATCTGCCGCGACATCCTCGAAGTTGATCCGCACAACCGGCAGGCACGCATCAGCCTGATCCTTGCTCTCACTGACGAGATCCCTCAGGCCCCGAGCGCATTCGCCGGCGCCATGGGTGAGATGTCTGGCCTCGAAACACCGTACGATCGCGCCTACTATTCCGGGATCGCCTGGGAGCGGCGCGCGAAGGCAGCTCATCACGCGGGCGGAACAGGCTCCAGCAGCTATATCTACGATTGGCTGGTCCGGGCGTTGCATCTCTTCGAGGAAGCAGAGCGCCTGCGGCCGGCAGGCAACGACGACGCGATTCTGCGTTGGAATGCCTGCGTCCGCTTTCTCGAGAGCCACAAGGACCTGCGACCGAAGACCGAGGAAGTCCCGGACCCGATTCTCTCGGAGTGAGAGGATCACCTACTCATCGCGCAGCGTCGTTGCAGGATCGATACCGGCAATGCGCAAAGTCGGCACAATTGTCGCAATAATAGTTACAGATACGAGCAGAAGAACAACTGCGCCAATCGTCGGCGCGTCATAGACGCCCACTCCGTAGAGCACGCTCCGCATCGCCCGCAATGCTCCCGCACATAGGATCAACCCCAGAGCAAGTCCGAGCAGGGAGGCTCGCACTCCCGGCCCTCCGGTATGAACCATGGCTTGACGAACCGTTGAGCCCAGCGCGATGCGAATGCCGATCTCGCGTGTTTTCTGCGCCACGATATTTGCTACCAGCGCGAAGATTCCGACAGCACTCAATAACAACGCGAGACCCGCCATCGCGCTCAGCAGCGCCACCTCGACACGCTGCGTCGCCAAGGTCTTCGCCAGCAGATCGCGCATGCTGTAGAAGCCCGAGAAGGGCAGGTTGGGATCGACGCTAGCCAGTGCACGTTGCATCTGCGCCGTTAATCCTTCCACCGGGCTCGCTGTGCGGACAATCCAGCTCGGCTGGAACCAGACATGAGCCATCGATATCAGCGAGGCTTCCGTTTGTGCGGCCGGAAGATACAGAGTAGGCTCGCTGGTGATGGGTGCTACCGCCTCAATACCTGGGGCCATGGCCACATCTTCCACCACGCCGACAATCATCGTGTCCTTGAAAAAATGGCGCCCTACCGGATTGGCACCGTGAAAAAATTTGCGCACGAGTGTCTGGTTCACGACGGCGACGCGCTGCGTATCCGGGCCATCGCCGTCGGTAAAGGAGCGCCCCAACAGGATGGGAATCTGCAGCACGGCAAAATAATCTGGCGTAACGTATGTCTCATCCGCCGTGATCAACTGACCGGCTTCTTTGCCATCGTTGATCGCCGGTCCCACCGTGATCAGTGAGCGCTCATAGGGTAGACTCAGCCCAACAGCCGCTTGCTGCACGCCGGGAATCCGCCGCATGGCGGAGATGCTTTCGCTGAGCAGCTTTCGAAACGCAGCCGCATCGTGATATCTCGCATCGTCGAGCGACAGCCTCGCCGTCATCACTCCATCCGGGTTGAATCCAGGCGGCAGGGTTTGAAGATGGATGAGAGAACGAATCAGCAGGCCCGAAGCGGCCAGCAATACCGCGGTCAGGGCAATCTCGCTCACGATCAGTGCCTGACGCAGGCGCACATGGTCGCCGCCGGTTGCGGTGCGATTCCCGATCGCCGAGCGTAGATCGAACCTTCGCGTCACAAGAGCGGGAAGCATGCCAAACAGCACGCTGGTGACGAGCGACAGAAGAAGCGTAAATGCGAGCACGCGGCCATCGAGGGGCACGCTGGCGACAGGCAGAAAGCGTTCGGGCAGAAGCACGAGCAATCCGCGTAACGCGATAAGCCCGACTACAACACCGGCCGCACCGCCCACAAATGCCAGCAGCAGATTTTCGACCCACAGCTGCTTTTGAATCTGCCAACGTGAAGCGCCCAGCGCCAACCGTGTCGCCACTTCAGGCGTGCGTCGCAGCACACGCACCAGCGTCAGCCCGGCAAGATTCGCACACGCGATCAGCAGGATGAATCCCGCCGCCAACATCAGTGTCCAAACCTGCGGACGCAGCGTAGCCGTCTGTCCCTTTTGCAGCGGCACCGAATAGTAAGCCAACTGCGCGCCGGGGTTGTTCTCCAATTCGTAGCGATGCGCGCGATGCAACCACGCGCGGTTAATCTCTGCATCGGCCTCTTGCCAGGTTGCCCCATCGCGCAGCCGGGTGATGGCCTCAAAGTTCGTTCCCCCTCCTTCGCCGTCGTGGCTCGGCTGCAGCGCCGTGTACACGCCCGCGTTCAACGGAGTTGTTACTCCATCGGGCAGCACACCGATGACCGTGTATGGCTCGCATTTCAACGAAATGCTCTGGCCGAGAACACTGGGATTCGAGCCGAAGATGTTGTGCCAGACGCCGTAGCTCAGAATGGCAACCTTCGGCCCATGCGGACGATCTTCCTCATCCGAGAAATTGCGTCCGAGGATGGGATGGATCGCCAGCACGTCGAAGTAGTGTGCCGATACGCGCCCCGCGAAAATGTACTGCACGTGCGATCCGGCCTGGAGATTGATGCCTGAAGCTCGTATGCCTGACACAGCCGATATGAGCGATGTGACCTCGTCGCGCAGCAGTTCCCATTGCTCGCCGTTAACGTGGTGCCGCTCGTCCGACGCCACGGCGCCGGTGACTCGCGTGTAAATCGTGCCCATCCGTTCAGGATGCGAATAGGGCAGGCTCTTCAGCATAAGCGCGTTCACGATCGAGAAGATCGCGGTGTTTGCGCCGATCGAAAGCGCCAGCGTAAGGATCACCATCGCGGTAAAGCCTGGATTACGCCAGAACTGGCGCAATCCATAGCGTGCATCTTGCCAAAGAAGCTCGAGGCTGGCGCCGGCGCGGTTGTCGCGCACCGTCTGCTTTACCTGCTCGATGCCGCCAAACTCCGCAAGCGCGAAGCGGCGCGCCTCCGACGCAGGCATGCCGGCGGCGATTCTTTCGTCCGTAATCATATCCACATACGCGCGCAGCTCATCGTCAAGCTGCCTCTCAACCTGCTGTTTCCGGAAGAGATTTCGCAGGAGGCTGTTGATCCGAGACCAGAGTTTCATCTGTTTGCCCCTAAGTTGCTTTCAAAGCATTTGTCATCGCCAGGGCCACCCTCGTCCATTCCTCGGTCTCGACTTCAAACTGGTCTTTTCCAGCTTTGGTGAGCCGGTAAAACTTCGCGCGACGGTTATTTTCCGATTCGCCCCAGAAGGAACTCAGCCAACCCGCTTCTTCCATACGGTGAAGCGCCGGAAACAACGAACCGGGCTTGACAAGAAATGCCCCATGCGTCGTCTGTTCGATGCGCCGCGAAATGCCCAGACCGTGCAATTCTCCCGCGCCAAGCGCTTTGAGAATGAGCAGATCGAGCGTGCCTTGCAGGAGATTTGCCTGTTTTGAACTCATAAATCCAGTCCTATCGAATGACTATATGAGCGTGCGCTCCTTCATACAGATTGTCAATAGGAGAACGGGACCAGCAGATCTGCCGGATGTAATTAGTTGCCGACCGGGTTCATGGGAATGAGTTGAGCAAGACACCACGTTACCAACGTTATATACTGACCACGTTCGCTACCCTCCAGTGACATGCAATTCCAGGGGTTTGTTCCATTTAGCGGTGGGAGCGCGGAACCATAGACGACTATAGACGAGTTCCCCCGCACGACGACCCCCCGAAAGGGGGGAACGGTGGTGTTCGCACGCCACTCAAGGGGGAGAGCTCGTCTTCCGAAAGGAGGCTGCCGAGCGATGCGCCGACCTATATCGGCACACCCGAGGTTTCCGGCTATGTGGGCGGCCAGGGGCCGAGTCGTCCAGGCTCCCCAGCCAGCCGTCCCTCAGGGGACTCCATCTTTGGCGGCCAGCCCATTCTCGAGCGCGGCTTCCTGTTGGGACAGCGCTACGAAATCATCTCGCTGCTCGGCGAAGGCGGCATGGGCGCCGTCTATAAAGCCAAAGACATCGAGCTGAATCGCACCATTGCCCTCAAGACCATCCGTCGCGAATACGCCGGAAACCCCGCAATCATCGAGCGCTTCAAGCAGGAGCTAATCCTCTCTACGCAGGTCACGCACCGCAACGTCGTCCGTATCTACGACCTGGGCGAAGCCGAGGGCATGAAGTTCATCACCATGGAGTACGTCGAGGGCGAAGACCTGCGCACCCTCATCCATCTGCGCCGGAAGCTTCCCGCCGAAGAGGCTGTCGAGATCGTCCAGCAGGTATGCAAGGCGCTGGAAGCGGCCCACGCAGTGGGCGTGATTCATCGCGATCTGAAGCCGCAGAATGTGATGCGCGACCTAAATGGCCGCATCCTCGTGATGGATTTCGGCCTGGCACGCACCCTCGAAGGCGACGGCATGACCCAGACCGGCGCGCTCGTGGGCACCATGGAGTACATGTCTCCCGAGCAGGCGCTTTCGAAGAGCCTCGATCAGCGTTCGGACATCTTCTCGCTGGGACTGATCTTCTATGAGCTGCTGACCGGCGAGACGCCCTTCCGCGCCGACAGCGCATTGGCCAGCCTGATCAAGCGCACGCAGGAGCGGGCCGTTCCCGTATCCCATCACGACAGCAGCATTTCCGGTCCGCTGGATCGCATTGTCAATCGCTGCCTGGAGCGCGACGTCAATGCGAGATACCAGAGTGCCGCCGAGCTTTACAGCGATCTTCAGCGGTGGAAGGGTAAAAGCTCGTCCGGATCGACCATGGCGCCGACGGTTCTCTATCGGCCGAACGTGAGCGTGTGGCTGCGAATGCGGCGCTGGTGGCTTGCCGGAGGAGCGGCAGCTGTCCTTGTGCTGGCCCTTGTCGCATACCTGGGTCTGCGTCCGAATCACGCCACGCCGGCGGCGAAAGAGCAGGCGGCAGCAGCTGCGGTCCCCGCGATGTCGCTTGCCATCCTGCCTTTCCGCAACTCGTCCGGAGACGAGAAGGACGACTGGATCGGTTCGAGCGTAGCCGACATGCTCAGCACCGATATCGGCCAGTCGGCACACCTGCGCGCCGTGCCCGGCGATCGCCTGCGACAGGTGTTTTCTGATCTCCGCATCGGCCCGCAGACGGCGATCGATCCGGATACGCTGCATCGCGTGGCGGAGTTCAGCAATGCCGATGTCGTCGTCTCAGGGCAGTACGCGCGCTTCGGCGACCAGATCGTGATCAACGCAACCATCCGCGACCTGAAGCGCGACCAGAGCGTGCCGGTAAAGGTGCAGGCGCTGCCCAAAGATCTGCCGGCGGCAATCGACCAGCTCGCCGACTCGATCCGTCAAAACCTGTCCCTCTCACCCGATGTCATGAAGGAGCTCAAGGCGCAGTCCTTCAAACCAACCTCTACGTCGATCGACGCGCTGCGTGACTACAACCAGGGTCTGGCGTTCATGCGTTCCGGAAAGAACCTCGACGCACTCAAGCGTTTTCAGTCGGCGACAACCGAGGATCCGCAATTCGCGCTGGCCCTTTCGAAGCTGGCCGAAGTGCAGTCCGAGCTGGGTTTCGTCAGTGACGCGGAACAATCCTCCCGCCGCGCCGCCGATCTCTCGCGCAGCGAAAATCTCCCATTGCCCGAGCAGTATCTGATCAGCGCCAGCCATGCGCGGATCATGAAGAACAACAAGGATGCCATCGACGCCTACGAGAACCTCGCGAAGAGCTGGCCGGGCGACGTGGACGTCCAGTACAGCCTGGGCACTCTATACGTGTCGACTGGTGACTACACCAAAGCACGCGACATCTTTGAGAAGATCCTCGCCGCCGATCCCAGAAACATCAAGGCGCTTTGGGAGATGGGCCTGGTTGAAAACACTCTCGGCAACCCTCAGGCCGCACTCGATTCGCTCAGCAAGGGATATAACCTCGCTACCCAGGTAGACAACCAGGAGCAGAAGGCGCTGATCCTGCTCTCGACCGGCATTTCCTACCGGCTGCTCAACAAGCCCGATGAGGCGCTCCGCAATTACAAGGAATCGATTGCCATCAACGAGAAGATCGGGCAGAAGCGTGGCGTGGCAGCCGCCCTTGACGAGTTGGCCAACCTTCAGCAGATGAGCGGAGCAACCGATGCCGCCCTCGGCAGCTACACAAAGGCCTTGGCATTGCTGCGCGAGATCGGTATGAAGGAAGAGACCGGCGACACGCTGCTTGACATGGGCGTGGCCTACCAGAATCGCGGCGACTACGATCAGGCGCTGGCCCGATACAAGGAAGCATTGCAGATCCAGCGTGAGATTGGCGATCAGGGAGCCGAAGCTCTCTGCCTTACGAATATCGGCGCCGTCTATCTCTCCAAGGGAGACACGGACAACTCCTTTACAAACTACCAGCAGGCCCTGCAACTGCGGGAAAAGCTCGGCGTTCCCGGCGACATCGCCCAGACTCTCGAGGGTCTGGGCGAAGCCTATACCCACACCGGCCAGTACGAACTCGCGCTCAAATCGCTGCTGCGCGCCCTCGATCTCGCGCGCAAGGTCGGCGACGCCCGCTCTATTGCACTCGTGTCACACCAGATCGGCCTGGTCTCCGAATATCAGGGCAGGCTCGGCGCGGCCGTGACGTCAATGCAGGACGGTGTAAAGGCCTTTCGCGACCAGGGTGAATCAGGCAATGCCATGGCCGCGTTCCAGAATGATCTCGCCGGGGCTCTTGCCCAGGCCGGGCGGGGCGACGAAGCTGCGCAGCCCCTGGAGGAAGCACAGGCCATCGCTCGCGGATTGAAGAACGATGCACTGAGCGCGTCCATCCTGAACACCCGTGGCGACGTCGCCTTCTACAAAGGCGATCTCAAAGGCGCGCCGCAGTTATACCAATCCGCGTTGCGGCTCGCGGCTCGCGCAAAAGACAACGACACTCTTGTGCAATCGAAGCTCAATGTGGCGAGAATTGCGATCGCCCAGGGCCGGTCAAAGGATGCGCTCGGCATGCTGCGCCCCCTTCTGAATTCTGACGGCACCACGAGCGCTTACCTGTCATTGCGAAGCGCCATCGCTGTCTCGGAAGCCGAGGTCGGCATGAAGGATTACGCGCACGCCCAGCACGATCTCGAACAGAATCTGACTGCGACGGAGAAGGCGGGCATGCGTCTCGATATGGCGCGCATCAATTACCTGCTGGGCACATCGGCAAGGCTCAGCGGCAGCATGGACCGCACTCAGATCACCTACTACTACAGCGACGCCGTACGTCTGCTTGACGCGATCAAGTCAGACCCCGGGGCCCAGAACATCCTCCACCGCGCCGACCTCAAAGCCATCTACGACGACGCGAATCGCTGGAAGTAAGTCATCCGCGACCACCTTGGCTGAATGCCTAAGCCGCGGAACTCTCTCCATATTGCTCATCGCTCACCTGCTCCATCCAGTCGACAACCTTGCCGTCGAGCTTTTCCTGAATGGCGATATGCGTCATCGCGGTCGTTGGCGCCGCCCCGTGCCAATGCTTCTCGTGAGCTGCAAACCAGACGACATCTCCCGGCCGGATCTCCTCGATTGGCCCTCCCCAGCGCTGCGCCCGGCCACAGCCAGAGGTGACGATGAGCGTCTGACCAAGCGGATGCGTATGCCATGCCGTCCGCGCACCCGGCTCGAAGGTGACGCTGGCTCCTTGAACAAACGCCGGATCGGGCGCTTGAAACAGCGGGTCGATTCGCACCGTGCCCGTGAACCACTCAGACGGCCCTTTCGCGGAAGGTTGCGTGCCGGCTCTTTTGATCTCCATGACTCTTATTTCCTCACTCGCCGCCTGTTGGCGTCAATCGCATGAAGCCGTTATCGAGTCTTAGCTTCGCGCGGCATGATCCTGACTGTCGCCGAGCGCGCCCGTGCGCCGATCATCGGCTTTAGATATGGGCTGCTATCGTACTTCGACCGGTAGGCATCGTCGATGCGGTCGTTCATCAGTCCGTCGACCGGCTCAAAGGCAACATCTTGCGTCATGCCTGCGGCGATAATCCGCCCCGCCTTCTGCCTCACCGCGGCCTGGTACCAGCGAGAGTTCTGTCCGTTGTAGCCGCGCACGTAGAGAGCATCGTCGACCGCGACGGACCAGATCCACGTCGGGGTGCCGTAGGTCACGCCGTCCTCGCGAAATGGTGAGATGTGCAAGTCATCCGCCTCCGCGATCCTGCGCAGTTCGTCTTTCGGCCACTTGGTCATCTCGGGTTCTCCCTTGAGACTAGGATTTGAATTGACGTTTTGCTCGCCATGAATCTGCTCTTGGTACTAACGCATGATGAAGCCCCCGTCGACCGAGAGCGACTGACCAGTGACATAGCTCGCGGCTGAGCTGCAGAGCCACAGGACGGCATCGGCGATCTCCTCCGGGCGCCCGAGACGTTTCATCGGCACGTAGGTCTTCAACATCGCATCCAGCTCCTCACCCTGACCTTCAGCAATCATCTGGTCGGACATAGGTGTCTGAATCATGCCCGGGCACACGGCGTTGACGCGAATACCTCGTGTTGCATATTCGAGAGCCGCGCTCTTGGTAAATCCAATGACTCCATGCTTTGCGGCATGGTATGTTCCGCGCCGGGCACCGCCTATGAGACCCCCAAGCGAGGAGCAATTTACGATCGCTCCGCTACCTTGCTCGCGCATCTGTTGGAGTTCGAATTTCATGCAGCTCCATACACCGCGCAGATTGATCGCCATTACCCGCTCGTAGTCGTCTCGGGGAGAATCAGCAGTCTCTGTAAGGACATTTTGAACGCCGGCATTGTTGTAGGCTGCATCGAGGCACCCGAAAGTGGCAACAGTTTGCGCAACCATGGCCTCTACCTGGGCGTCATCAGCGACGTCGCAACGAATAGCGACTGCCTTGTGCCCCCGGGCGGTCAGTTCCGCGGCTGCAGCCCGCACCGATTTGTCGTGCCAGTCCGCCAGCACCACGGAAGCGCCTGATTCAGCAAAGGCCTTTGCTGTCGCAAGGCCCAGGCCAGACCCAGCGCCTGTGACGAGCGCAACCTTGTTTTCAAAAGAGATGTTCACAGCGAGCTCCTCATTTTTCGAAGGGTTGTAGCCCGGCTTCTATCGCGACGCCGCTAGTAGTGTTCCCAGACAACTCTCCAGTGGTCATCAGGGTTCGTCGACTTCACAATGAGCTGTTGGCCGGAAAACTCGTATGCGCGAGGCAGGTCCTTACCAATAAGAGGGCGCGCCAGTGCGCCCTCGATATGAATGGTAAAGGTGTGAGCGCGTTCGTTGATCTGATAGCTGCCAAAAGTGGCCTCGTAGCCGCCACGCGAATATTGATCAAACGCGGCAGGAGTCTGTTTTGGTGGTTCGGGTCGCATGACCTGGACCGACATGTGACCGTCGCGCGTGAAGACAAACATGCCGCAACATTCAATCTTGTCAGCCTTCCCATCCGGATCTTGATTCTCGAGCGAGACCAGATGCCACGCGCCGATCAGCTTCTCCCTGTCAGACACTGGGGTTGGGCCTTTCTTTGGCGGGGACTGCGCCTGCAAAAGGCCACTAAGCGTCACAACAAACATCAGGGCGAAATAACGTAGTTGCTTCATGCTCGGTTCCTGCCGACTAGAGGCCGCTCATTTTCTCGATTTGTTCGGGATAGCGGTCACCCTCAACCTTGATCTTCGAGGCGGCTTCGTCAATCTGGCGGAGATCGTCGGGCGTAAGTTCGACGGACACGGCGCCGATGTTCTCGTCCAGGCGATGCAGCTTGGTCGTGCCTGGAATCGGCACGATCCACGGCTTCTGGGCCAGCAGCCAGGCGAGCGCGATCTGAGCGGGTGTAGCGTTCTTTTGCTTGCCGATGGCGGTCAGAAGGTCAACGACCGCCTGGTTGGCCTTGCGGGCTTCGGGCGTGAACCGAGGCAGAGTAGAGCGGAAGTCACCGCTCTTAAGCTCAGTGCTCTCGTCCATCTTGCCGGTCAGGAATCCCTTACCGAGCGGGCTGTAGGGAACCATACCGATGCCAAGTTCTTCGAGGGTGGGGATTATTTCCTCCTCGGGCTTTCTGTACCACAGTGAGTATTCGCTTTGCAGCGCAGTTACAGGCTGTACCGCATGCGCGCGGCGGATCGTGCCCACGCCTGCTTCAGAAAGACCGAAGTGTTTCACCTTGCCTGCCTGGATCAACTCCTTCACTGCACCCGCAACATCTTCGATGGGCACATTCGGATCGACACGATGCTGATAGAAGAGATCGATCACATCGGTCCTGAGCCGCTTCAGCGAGGCGTCGGCGACCTGACGGATGCGCTCAGGACGGCTGTCAAGTCCTACATTCTTGCCTGTACTCGGGTCAATCTTCCATCCGAACTTGGTGGCGAGGACGACCTGATCGCGCAGCGGAGCGAGCGCCTCACCGACAAGTTCCTCGTTTGTGAAGGGGCCATAGACCTCGGCGGTATCGAAAAAGGTGATGCCGCGTTCGACGGCTGTGCGCAGAAGAGAGATCATCTCCTGCTTGTCCGGAAACGGCGGAGCATAGGAAAAGCTCATTCCCATGCAGCCAAGCCCAAGCGCCGAGACTTCGAAATTGCTGTTTCCCAATTTGCGCTTCTGCATTATTTCTCCTGTTCGGTTACTCGGATTTGAGCGAAGCCATATCGATGGAGAAGCGGTACTTCACATCCGACTTGAGCAGTCGCTCGTAGGCTTCGTTGACTTTCTGGATGGGGATGACCTCGACGTCGGAGGTGATGTTGCTCTTGCCGCAGAAGTCAAGCATCTCCTGGGTCTCGGCGATGCCGCCGATGATGGAGCCCGAGAAGCTGCGTCGCCGGAAGAGCAGGCCAAAGACGGCAACGAGCAGAGGCTTGTCGGGTGCGCCGACCATGGTGAGGTTGCCGTCGCGCGCTAGCAGGTTGATGAGGGCATTGATGTCGTGGTCGGCAGCCACGGCATCGAGAATGAAGTCGAAGCTGCCGGCATGCTTGGACATTTCGTCGGCGTTGCGGGAGATAACGACTTCATCGGCGCCGAGGCGGAGGGCGTCGTCCTTCTTGCTGGGTGATGTAGTGAAGACGACGGTATGGGCTCCGAGAGCGTGGGCAAATTTGACGGCCATGTGGCCGAGTCCGCCGAGACCGACAACGCCGACCTTCTTTCCTTTAGTCACGCCCCAGTGGCGCATGGGAGAGTACGTCGTAATGCCAGCGCAGAGGAGAGGCGCGGCTCCGGCAGGGTCGAGGTTAGACGGCACGCGCAGTACGAAGCGCTCGGTGACGACGATACTTTCGGAGTATCCGCCGTATGTGACGCCTCCGAGGTGCTTGTCGGGAAAGTTATATGTGAGGTTAAAGTTCGGGCAGAACTGCTCGAGTCCGGCCTTGCACTCGGGGCAGGTTCCGTCGGAATCGACCATGCAGCCGACCGCAGCAAGATCGCCGGGCTTGAATTTCGTGACCGCCGAACCCACCTTGGTCACTCGGCCGACGATCTCGTGGCCGGGAACGCACGGGTAGACGGTCGGCATCACATCACTCCATTCATTGCGAACCTGGTGGAGATCGGAGTGGCAGATGCCGCAGAAGAGGATTTCGATTTGCACATCGAGTTCCGTCGGATCACGCCTCGTGATCGAAGTGGAAGCAAGGGGTGATGTCGCGCTGACAGCGGAATATGCTTTTGCCTTGTACATGGAAGTACCTCAGCCTTCTCGGCGGATTTTGTAGGCAGGATGTCGTCATATTCTTGCGAGACGCAGCAACCTGCCCGTAGATCAGACTACGAAGAACTGCGTTTCGAGCGGTATCCCAATCCTGCCAATCTCTTGCCTATTCCTGTCGAAGCATACATTTTTGTGCACGCCGCGCCGCATTCGGCGCTACCTTAATTTCAAGGAGCGAAGCAGTGAAAGCAGCGAAGCACAAGGACGTGAGGCAAGTCCAAAAAGTCGATGAGATGCGCGCTGAGTTGGCCCGCAAGATTGCCAATCGCGCCGCTGCGGAAGGAGACACGGTCACTGAAATAGCGGGTCTGCGTTTCTATCGCCGCTCCACACCCACCGCTTGCGCTTCAGCTGCGTACGAACCCAGTCTGGTTGTCTTCGTACAGGGGCAGAAGCGAATCAATGTTGGCAAAACGACTTACGTCTGCGACGGATCGAACTTCCTGCTGACCTCTATCGATTTGCCTGTCGTCAGCCAGGTGATCACGGCAACCGCAAAGGAACCGATACTCGGTTTGTTGCTTCGACTCGAAATGCCACGGGTCCGCGAGATTCTCAGCCAGCATGAGTTTCATCTGCGCGAGGAATCTGCTGACGCGCGCGGCATGGCAGTCGGTGTCTCTTCGGTCGAACTCCTCGACGCATGTACCCGGCTCGTGGACCTTCTCGATACGCCGCAGGACGTTCCATTTCTAAGCAGCCTGATCCAGCAGGAAATCATCTACCGCTTGCTTCGGAGTCCGCAGGGAAAGCATCTTCGCGCGATTGCCACGCTTGGAGAGCAGAGTCACCGAACGGCCAGGGCGATCGAGTGGCTGAGGGTGAATTACGCGAGACCCTTGCGCGTGGAGGAACTCGCGACCATGGCGCGGATAGGCGTATCGACGTTACACCACCAATTCCGCTCTCTCACTGCGATGAGCCCGCTTCAATACCAGAAGCAGCTTCGCTTGCATGTAGCCAGAGAGCGCATGCTGAATAACGGTCTGGATGCCGCAAGTGCCGCCTTCGAGGTCGGCTATGAAAGCGCCAGCCAGTTCAACCGGGAGTACAGCCGATTCTTCGGCCAGCCTCCGATGCGGGATATCAAAGCGCGTCGACTCGCCGGCGCCGCGACTGCCCACAGCTAAAGGCAATCACCTGAACATACGTGCATCGACCTGGGGAGTTCGCCGCAGTTCACGGCACCTCGGCGTCATCTCAATCTCGCGTCGCCGGGCAAGTCAGTTAGCCCAGAATCTCAAAATCACTCATTGACTTCGATAAACAACGGAAGCCAGCGCAGAGGAAGTGGTCCTGGCCCACCGCCGTCGTCGCCTCTAACTGGTGGCATGGTCTATTCAGTGGATTTCCAGCAATGGGCGAATTCCTTTTGAACATGGTCGGTTCCCATGACACTGAACGAACGGGTCTTTTTCGAGTAGATGACCTGCTGGATTCCACCGTGGATCGAATTCACGTTGTTGTAGTGACCAATGCCCGTCCCACTGTATTCGCGGCTCATTTTGATGTAGCTGTGCCATTCCGGGTTTCCGGATACGTGAAAGCCCGACGCTTCGAGCAGAGCGTCAGCGGGCTGCCATGTGATTTCTACCGTTCCGCCGGTCGGCTCGTGCGTTCCGTCATCCCTGATGCGGTAAGTGACGTAGCGGCCAGCCAGAGAACCGTACTCCCGTGTGAGGGCTCGTCGTTCCGACCCCATCCGGAATCTAGCGCCTATTTGCCAGTCGGCTGCCACACCCGCGATTGCGCCTAGTATGGATCCCACTGCAAGGTTCGGCCAATTGATCGGCATTTCGCACTCCTTCGCGGCAACGACGAAACTCTTCGTAGGGTATACGGCAATTCTCCCTTTGCGGTTCCCGGCAACATTGCAGGGGATTGGTGTATTAGAGCGCGTTTGCGGGACGAATCGAGACCGTGCCTTCCATGAGTGAGTCGGCCTCTGGGCGTCAGCTGAGATTCCGCATGAATCGCGGCTGGGCAAGCATCGGCCTACGTATGGACAGCCCCGTCTGGAGCGAATGGGGAGGGTTGACACGGGGATGTCGCGCTCCTGGGTCCAGTGCCGCGGCTTCGGCGATTTTGGCACCCGAATTGGCGCTCGGCGCGGTGAAGCGCGCCAATTGCCGTCGCTCCCATCGACCACTACATCTCAGGGTAGCGTCGAAAGAAAGGCATTCATTTCCTGGATGACATCCGCTTCGTTCGACCTGAAGACATAGTGATCAGCATTTGCCAAACGAACCACATGGGCCGATGGCACTCCGGCTGCAAAAGCATCGGCCTGCCTCGATGTAGTAAACGCATCATTTGCTACGACCTCGGATTTGAGACTCGGATTATTTCTTAGTGCCCGATCGAAGTCGAAATTGTGAGGACACGCGAAGATGGCGAGTATGGGAACAGGAATGTTCGTATATTTCTGTCCTCCAAGGTTAATCGCCAGAATGATAGTTGGAATGGCGGAAGGGGGAGCATGGAGCTCTGGCACTGAAGGATCGCGCTTCATCGCCTCCAGCAGATCACCCTCGAAGACTGAGGCATCGGCCAACAACTCCTGCATGGAATGTTTCTGATCACGCACCTGACCCGACGTAAATTCATCTAGCTGTTTTTTGAGCTGAAAAAAATCGAAGATTGTTTCGCCATGATTCTTGTCGTAGTACGCGTATCCATACCCTGCGTCCAGATAGATCAAGCCGGCTACCTTTTCGGGATAGCGGCTGCCGATTGAACTCAGCTCTTCTCCGGCAAGAGAATGCCCCACCAGTACGGGGCGGTCCAGCTTGAGCGCATTCATAACGGCAAGCACGTCGTCGCCCAGTCGATCGGCCGAATAGTTACCGTCTTCCGGAGAAGGTTTGCTTGAAGCGCCAAAACCGCGACGAGTGATCCCGTAAACGTGATTGTGGGCAGCAACGAACTTCGGGGCGAAGCTGTCGAAAACGTGCGCATCGTTTCCCAGACCTGCCAGAAATATCAGCGGTCGCCCGGTCCCGCCCCAATCCAGGACTTCTAGTTTTACATCCTTGTCGACCGCGACAAACTGAACGGCGGGTGACGAAGAGACTGCCCCTTCTTGCGCATGGAGCCAGCACGCAGAAAGTGTGACGGCATAGGAGAGGCAAAGCAGCATTCTTCCCAAGTACGACCTCCTGGACAGCTCTTCGACCCAATCAACCGAGTGGGCCGGAATGCACAGTACGCTGGATTCTTCCAGTAATCTGCATACGAGAGAGTCGTTGTCTCCGCATCAGGCGCGGAGTACGCGTAATGGTGGAGGACACAGCGGCAAGAAGGCTCAGTCCGAGCGGGATGCTGATCCACAAGAAATGAAAAGCAGAATAGAAATCTTCGCGCGTCACGGATCCTAGGTCGACACGCGACTGCCTGAAGTGGTGGAGGAGGAGGATGGTGGAGACGAGAAGGACATTGAGACTTGCCGATAATCCCCAAAGAAGGCGTTGTGCTGTTAATTCATGGAATGTCCCAGGACGCGCAAGCACATAAACGAGGAAACCAAGCCAGACGAATGTAAGTGCAGGGACGATACCGTAACCGAGCGGCGAAAGGGCTGACCAGGGCCACGCAAGGGCGGTCCAGCCACTTGGCATTGTGTGAGCAAACGCGGCCCTGCTGAGAAGGTTCCAGCAAGAATAGAGCGAGTTCCACCCAGCGCAAAAGATCAGAGGGATTGCCCATTCGCGTACCCTGCTCAACACATCTGCCGCGATTGCGGAGCATACCTGGCGCCAATACCATGTTGCGGACCGTCCGAGTTGGAGCTCCTCCAGCAGATCGCCGGAAAGCGCTTCGTTCTTGGGCCCAAATGTCAGGTGTTCAACCATCCAGGTCGCAAGTGCGATGAACCTGATTGGCCTCATGCGAAGTCCCCTCCTGTTGCCGGAAGTGATTTCCATAGCTCGCTGAGTATCCTGCGCGTCTCACGAACAGAGTGAAGACCTTGTTCGGTAACGCGAAAATACCGCTTCGCCCTGCCTCCGCGCTCTGGCGACGGGTCGCCAAGGCTGGAAGCGATCAGCCCTTTCAGCTCGAGTCTGTCCAGCGCTGCATAGACGCTGCCGACGGATACATCTCCGCCGCGGATTGCAGACAGTTCTCTAGAAAGCGGAACTCCGTACACATCCTCTCCCAGGCGGGCGATCGTGAGGAGAATCATGAGTTCGAATTCGCCGAGGTAGGAGGTATGCTCTCTCATTTCTTCAAAAATAGCGAATAAATAAGAATGATGCAAGGGTCCGCATGCTGAAAATTTCGGCAGGAATTCATTCGCCAGCGAAGAAATGTATGTATGTAGTGTGAAGTCGCTTTCTCGCAACTGCTAAATTGCTCCCGAGGCGTGGGCGATCGAAAAATCCTCGCTGTCAACTCTCGCAGCCCCGGAGAATCACCGTAACCCATTCATTCAAAAGCCAAAATGCTCGGAAGATACCTTGGCTGATAATTAGGCTTGGATCGCTATAATAGAAAACAGAAAGAGAAAAGGCTCCGATCGCCCTGCAAGCCGGAGCCTTTTTGCTTTGTCGTTGGGAATGCCCCACGTAAATCCCTTGAAATCAAGGACGGAGCTGTAAGTCAATTGTTTTCAATGATTCATCTCTAACTCTTTTATCTTCTATTAGATAGATGTAAGCCTTTTGTTATCTGGTAGCTAGCAGCGACCTGCGAGCTAAACCCAATGGAATGAATCGGTACCGAATTGACAAGGGAGGGGGTAGGTGGGATCCCCCGGTTTTGGTTGATGGGTTTAAGCGATTCGCCCGGACTTACGTCCGGGCGAATCGCGCCAGCGTTACTTGGTAACCAGAGTCGTCGCAGTCGACTGGTTGTTGCCGGGGTGTGTTTCAGGGTCGGCGCTCGTGATGCTCGCCGTATCGATGATCTTTGACCCAGCTGCGGCTGTCGCCCGAACCGTGATCAGAACGTTGAACTCCTGAAGTCCGGACCAGGTGATCGGGTCGAGGGACGTGAGTGTACAGGTAACGGTATTGCCGGCGTGCGAGCAGTTCGTTCCACTCGAAGAAAGGCCGCAACCCTTCTTGCCGCAGGAGAAGACCGTCGGCGCCGCGTTGATATACGTGACCCCGGCCGGAAGCGTATCGGTCACCACCACTCCGGTAGCTGTATTTCCGCCACGGTTCACCGCAGCTATCTCATACGCGAACACGCTATTGTGGCTTACCAAAAAGGGAGCAAGATTCACCACCGCAAGGTCCACCGGTGGTGACGGGGGAGCCACAACCTGGTAGCTCACCGAGACCGGCGTAGCTGCATTCCCCGCAGCATCCGTCGCGTTGACGGTGAATGTCTGGGTCCCGACGCTGGAAGTATTCACCGAACTCGTAACGTTGCCGGTATTCAGCGTTCCGGGTGAGAAGGTCGACGCGCCGCACTTCACCACTCCAGAAAGGTTATCCGTGCAGCTGTACGTAGCCGTCACCGGCTGGTTCAGTACATAAGAGTTCGCCACGCCGTAATTGGTGGACGGCGCGGGTGACAAGATTGGCCCGGTGGCAACGACTGGCAGCGTCGTATCCACATTGATGGGCACAGTGTAGAAGTTAGTAGACCAGTTGCCGCTCCCATCCTGCGTGAACTTGAGCTCCCGGGTGCTGGCGCAGTCCTGGGCAAAGTAGTGCAGAAGATACATACCGTCGCCATCGAGAATGGGCACGCTCTGCTGCGGCGGCGTGAAGACGGTCGCGGCAGGTTGTGTGGGCGCACTCGAGGTCGGGCAGGCGATGCTGTTGGTCAGGGTAATGTCGCCGGGCACAGGCGATGTTCCCGGCACGGGCGGGTTCGCAGCGAGAGAGATGCCGTAGGTGATGCTCTGGATGGGCGCAGGGAGGAAATTCGCCGCCCCGGGTGGAGGAGGCTGGACGCCGGCGAAGCTGGGCGGCTGGCTGGAAAGAGTGACGGCCGCGGTATCGCTGTTGATCCACCCGCCGGGCTGCTGGCCGGCGACGGTGACGGTGGTCAGATCCTCGGGAACGGGAGCCACGGTGATGAAGCTGGAATTCGGATGCGTACCGGTACTGGTGGAGGAGTAGCCGCCCGGTCCGGTGAAGGTGACCAGCGAGTTTTGCGGGCAGAGCAGGGTCGCGAAGTCGGTGGTCGGGTCGAAGGCGCATTGGCCGCCGGTCCAGCCTTCGCTGGCCATGAGGAAGCCGACACCCTGGTGGAAGGTCGGGCCGTTGGCGTTAACGATGTCGGGAAGCGTAAAGCCCGGGCCGTCAAAGACTTCCTGGAAAATCTCATTGGGCGTCTGCGATATCGGACACTGCCCGCCGCTTTCGTTGGAACCGGTGCCGACCGCGCACTGGAGGGTGTAGAGCTTGCAGGCCGCGGCTCCACTCGGCAGCAGTTCACCGGTATGGGTCAGGCAACTGGATGTGGCGAAGGACGTTCCGGGAACCCAGACGGGGATAAAGACGGTCGGATCAATGGGTGAGTCAGCTACGTTTGGAATGGTGTTATTCGTGATCGACAATCCCCCCGGGACGCCTTGCGCCTGCGCGAGATTGTAGACAAACTGGATTTGCTGGTTCGTCGTCGAGTCAAAGGGGAACGTCTGCGTAAGTTCCGCGGGCGTGGGATTGGTCGACGAGATTGGGTTGCCGGTGATGTCAGCCGGTCCTGTGACTCCGGTCTGCGTGCAGTTTGTATTCAGGTAAATTGAGGAGCTTGCCAGGTACCCGCCTGCGTCGACCAAAGCTAACGTTGTCTGCACCGCGCCGGATTGAAGACTGCTGCTGACATCGATGGGGGGTACCCCACCCGTGCTGGTGAAGTTGTCCGGATCCTGCCCGGTGAGAAGCCCTTCGCCGGCGGGAGTTTCATAGCCCGTGGTGAAGCAGTTCTCAAATCCCGCTGGTTCATCCACGCCGCCCGTGCACACATTTACTGGTCCGGTGGAAGTCGCCCCGGCAGTAACGGTCAGGAAGATAAAGTTGTCTACGAGGACATTGCCGGGGACAGCGCCCGGTACGCTCGGTGTGGAAGAGAGGGTCGCCACAATGGGGGAAGCATTGCAGCTCAGTTGCACGGTGGAGCTGTTGAAGGTCACCTCATCGGCGCCGTACCCCGCGCCATTTTGCGAAAGGCGCACGTTCGTAGGGCCAAACAGCTGGATGGAATTAGTCTGGCCAAGCAGGGCCGAGGTTGCCGCAGCCAGGCATGCAGCGATCGTAATGCTACGCAGAAAGGAAGTTTGTTTCATTGGCGCAATCTCCTATCGCAGTTCCCGTTATGAATGAATACAGTCGATCACGCCTCAAAGAAGGCTTCACAAAAGTCGTGAAAGGCTGTGGGGGAACAGCAACTCCCGGAGGTCGCCTGGACAAGTATGTCTCCAGAGGAATCGAACTCAACTGGAAACCATAGGATTGTCTATCCCCGAAGCGACTCTGTCAACGTGAAAGTGCCTGAAAGGAATGGGAAGGCCAGCTCTGCGCATGGGACGATGATCGGATTAAGATTCTCGATTGGACCCGCCAGAGTTCCGAATCCAGGCCGACAGGATGTGATGCTCAAAAGAAGAACGGCACGCCGCATGGCATGCCGTTCGCGATCCGGGGATGTTGTCTCTGGATACCGTTCTTATTTGCGCAGGCTCTTGTACGCGTCGACCAGAATTGGAGGCGTAACCGCGCGAACAAGATTTTTTAAAGACGAAGGCTGTTGTTGAGGTTGATCCGCCTCACCTGGACGCGCCTTGAAGAGAGTTGAATGAGACTCGCCGACTTCTTCTGCCGGACGGCCGTTAGAGTAATAATAGGTCGCGATCGACTTGCGGGTGCGATCTGGCGGGCAGGATAGCGGAGTTGGGTGACCGTGGAATGAGGTGGAGGTCGTGCTGAAGATCGCACAGCGGTTAAATAACGGCAGAATTTTCTGCTCGGCCGCAGTCATTTCCTTGTTCCACAGCTCAAAGTGTCCCCCATACTCCTCTTTCCAATCCTTGTTCAGGTAGATCAGAACGTTGATTCGGCGGTCGAGATTGAGCTTTTCATGGTGATTGAAGTCCGCGTGGACCCCAAGTTTGCCACCAGGCTTGATCTGATGCAGTCCGCCACCAACGAAGTAGGGATCGGGGACAATGCCCTTTATGCCGGTGAGTGTTTCGAGAAACTGAAGCATGGGACGGCTGTTGAGAAAATAAAGGACGTCGCGGTCGCCCGCGGGTAGTTTCTCGACAGCGTCGAAGGCCAGTTTAACCTCGTTCTGATTCTCGAAGCTCTGCCACTTTAACTGTTTCGGTTCAGGGAATTCTCTTAAAGCTGCTTCAGCGGCCTCAATCGGCAGGAAGTCGTCGAAATAAATGTGAGGAAAGGGTTTGGCATTCTTGTATTGTTCCGCCCTTTCCTTGGCCAGACGCTCCAGCTTACTGGCAAATTCGTCACTCAGCAGTTCCTTCATGGGTTTTCCTTGTGGCGGCCCGATGGGCGCGGGGTTTTGAGGAGGTCGATGGGTTCATCTCAAGTTTTAGTACAAGGCAGGTCGAGGATCAATAACACTTAAGTTCCTCCCTGGTAACCGATGCGGAGGAGCATCGATCCAACTCCGCCGGACTACACTGCCGCAGGACCGCAAAAAGGTGATTCCAGGCTGGACCATGCTTGAAATGCCGATGCTGAGTAGTCGCGAGGCGAAGTTCGTACTTTATCCAGTATCCAGACGATGCGGTAGAGTGAAGGTGGTATGCCCAAGGATTTGATCTTAACCTACGCAACGGATGTGAAGTTCGACGATTTGAAGCGCCTTCTTGTATCTGCGCGCCGCTTCTGCCCGCCTGACGAAGTCGATATCGCTGTGTTCATTAATCCTCTAGGCCCGAAATACCACCAATTGGCGGAGGAGTGTGATGTTGAGCTGATCCCCTGCAACAGCGTGTGGAAGGAAATTCGGAACTCGAAGCAAATGAAGCTCTTCTATCGTCTCATTCTCGCTTTGGCGGAACGATTCGAACGATATCCCCAAATATTTGGAAAGTCTGAGACGAGCAACTATGTTTATAGAACGATTGCCTATCCGTGGCTGCACGCCATCGGACAACGTCATTTAGCCTACGAAGCCTTCCTCCAGGTCCGCAGCAACTACCGGATGATCTTTATCTCCGATGCCCGGGACGTTATCCTCCAGGGCAATCCCTTCCGCGATCTTGATGAAACGAAATTGCACGTCTATGAGCTATCCACCACATACCTCAATTCCAGTGCTCTGAAAGCTAAGGACACTTTGGATCCGGACATCTACCTTGACTCGGAATGGGTGCAGCAAGTGTTTGGAAACGATGTACTGGATCGACTTCAGGGCCGTTCCGTCGCATGCTGTGGAACGACGATCGGCGGACGCGAAGCGATAATGGATTATCTCGCACGCATGACCAAAGCGATCCTCCGGTACAAATACCGGCCACTCGATCAGGCCATTTCCAACATGATCCTCCATCTGGAAATTCCTCCGGAACAGGTCGTTTTTCACAAGAACGGAGAGGGATCTGTGCTGACACTGGAAGGCATGGATGAAAAAGAGATCCATTTAGAAGATGGAGAAATGCGCTTCAACGGCCGCGCCACGGCTGTCGTTCACATGTATGACCGAATGCCTGAAACAGACGCGTTTGTTAAGGAGCTATATCCGTCCAGCGAATGATGGCCCAGCGTAGTCCATCGGACAACGATCGATCACAGCTCCCGACGCCTATGAAAAAGAGCGTCTTAACAAGAAGCACGCGAGAAGAACGACCAGGAAGATTCCGGTCATTTGTAGGTCTTGCCGTAACGGCCGAACCCCTTCGCGTGTAGCTCCAAACTGGGTCACCACATACAGCGGGAAGTCTCCGGCGGCAATCGCAATCACCGCTCCGAACATTCCAAAGAAATGAAATGCGATGGGAATGCTGGCAAAGATGCAAATGCAGTAAGCCGCATTGCCAATCGCATTGTACTGCGCCTTGCCGAGTGAAAAGAGAACCGGGGCGGTCGTTTGATAGAGCAACGTTTGCCAGAGTCCGAGCGCGAGAATAGGAATCATCCACGCCGCTTCATGATAGCGATGGTCGTAGAGTTTTAAAATCAACAGGCCGCCCCAGTTGGCCATAATGCTGAGCAGAAAGGCCCCGGCCAGCAAGGCATAGAAGCGGTATCGCAGATATTCCGCTCTGAACTGACTCTCATGCAGATGAATCATCCTGGCGATAAAGGGGTAAGCGACTCTGGTGCCGAGAGAAAGAATGACTGCGCGCGGAACATCTGAGAGCTGATAGGAGATCGAATAGATGCCGAGCAGAGTGAAGCTGATTAACTTACCGAGGATCAAACGATCGGCCTGAGAGGCAAAGAAGAAAAAGGCCGTGCCGACCATGATCCACTTTCCAAAATGCACAATGCCATGAACTGACGCTTTTTCCCAATGAAGCGAGTTGCGGATGCCGGGCGCAACCGATGGAATGTGGCTGAGAACCAGACGATAAAAAAACGAGATTACCTGACCGCCGACGATCGACCACACCGATGGCCAGAAGTATGCCCATATCACCGTGACGATCAGCGAGACGAGCGCGGTGCTACCGTCAATTCCGAAGAGCCGCCGAACCCTCATGTGACGAGACAGACTAAGCAGATTCGTGCTATTGAATCCGCCTATCAGGATCATCAGAGAGAGAACCGGAAGCAAGTACTTCAGTTGCGGATCATGATAGAAGATGGCCATCGGCCAGCTGATCGCGACCGCGATAAGCCAGAGAACGATGCCACGGATCAATTGGATCGTCCATGCCGTGTTCAGGAAATCAGGGTCGTCCCCGCGTGGAGCCTGGATCACGCTCTGGCTTACTCCAATGTCGGAGAGCAGCGTCAGGCCAGTGATCAGCGTCATCAGCAGCGTCATCTCTCCGAAGTATGCGGGAATCAAAAGCCGCGTTAGCACGAGGCTGCTCACCACACGCAGAGCCATCCCCGACCCATATTCGAGGATCGTCCAGAATGAAGCTGTTAAGGCGCTCTTCTTGAGACCATGGAGTGCACTGGAAGGGTTGTCAGACAAGATCTCTGGGCTCACGATTGCTTGTTCACTCTGCATTCTTCAGAACTGCGATGAAGCATGTTGCCTGTAACCTGACTGGGCAACCACTCGACTCTCTCCTGCTCGAATTCGAGAGGCGTCGCTCATCGGACTCTTCAAACTTTCCCGCATTTCAAACTTTGCTCTCGTTTCCCGCTCGCGGAAGGTATGAACAATCCTTACGCCATATCCGCTCGGGATTCTTTCCCTCAGACTCTGTTAGCACTTCGCAACAATTCACCTGGACTTTGCCCAGCTTGCACGCTACAGCACGTTGCTATGCCCTCATAGCGTCAGACACTCAAGACATGCCGTGTTCGGCAGGAGACACAGCTTCTTCGGTATGGCATCTTCTTGTGAGAAGCTTCAGACGAATCAGGCCCGTTAAAACCATTAAGGCGAGCAGACCCTAGAAGGATTCCGGCACACTAAAGGAAATCCAGCTCGCCCCAAAAAGCCTAATTCTTTTGAAGAGTCTGTCTTGACATACCAAGGCTGTACGTCAGTGTACCGTTTCCACCAAACCCACACAACGCCGTTTCGGCCAGCGTTGCTACAACGAAGGTGTAACTCATGAACCCATGGATTGAAGGTCGAATACGATAAAATTTAGCTCGGAACCCACACTATGGCCGACACGACTTTGGCTGTCTCTGAAGCTGCCGACGTGGAGAGAACTGCTCCCCGGCAGGACTGTCGCGCCTCCTGGTGGAGATACCCGATTTACTGTCTGATTGTGGTTTCTCTGCCCGCTCTCTTTCTTCTCTCCTCCATCTTCATTGTCAGGTCGAAAAGCTTTCCGGTTGAATCTCACGATCCATTCCTGCTCAATCCCGACTATGCCTACAGCCTGAGTCATGTGAATTGCGACGTCGTTGTATTCGGCGATTCCACCGCGATCACTGGAGTCGATCCCACTGTCATCGAGAAGTCCACTGGACTCAAGACCTGCAACATCGCGCAGTCGCAGAGTATCCTTGCTCTTCTCGGGACAGCCGCTCTTGACAACTATCTTCAATCGAATGAGCCGCCGAAATACCTGGTGATCCAACTGGGGCCGGAATCATTCTCTCGGGATCATCAGCAGTTCTACTGGCCGGAAGGCATCACACTTCTGCTGCGAAAGAAATTTGGCCTGCGCACGCTGCTTACGCTGGTTGCGCACCCTCAAGAAACTTACGGCTTCGCCATTTGGGCCATCAAGGCAAAGCTTGGCGCGCTGGGTCCCGCTCCCAACTTCATCGAAATGGAGGCTACGTTTCGCTCCCGGTCTGGTTTGTTGATCTTGCCGAAGCCTCCTGAGACTGGGTGCGTGAAGCACGGGCTTTTATGGCCGCCAACCTTGTCATGGATCAAGGGACTGCGGGAGAAGTATTCGGTGAACGGAACGCAGGTCCTCATTGACGTAGCCCCAATACCTGCCTGCGAAAACGACATTGCACAGATTGCTGCTTCTTTAGCGGGCGTGACCGACAACACGTTACCGGTTTATCCGATCTCACTTTTTTCAGATCTCGATCGCCATTTGACCATGGTAGGCGCGGAGCGCTCTACCGAAGAGATCGCACAACAAATTCAATCGCGACAACAACGCCAAAAGTAAACGCGGTTCTGGCGCGCCTTCCAGTCTGGTTAAGGCGAACAGCGCACGATTTTCGAGTGAAAGGCACCAGCTGACCAATGCTGTTTAACTCCCCGGAATTTCTCTTCTGCTATTTGCCCATCGTGCTGGCTGGATTCGCGGTCGCCGGCAGATTTGGGCGCCTGCCGGTTGTATGTTGGCTCGCTTTCATGTCCCTGGTTTTTTATGGCTATTGGCGACCGGCATTTCTGTTTCTGCTCGTCGGCTCCATCATCGTGAACTTTACCTGCTCCAGATTGATCTGGAAATTTCAAGCGCGACCGGCTATTCAGAAGGCCTGCCTGGTTGCCGGGGTCAGTCTCAATCTGGGAGCGCTTTTCTATTACAAGTACTTGTTTGCGCTGCTTCATTTTCTCGATGGTGTCGGGGTCTTGCATCACTCTTTTGGAAATGTGATTCTGCCGCTCGGTATTTCCTTTTTCACTTTTACTCAGATTGCCTATTTGATCGATCTGGCTCAGGGAGCCGCCGAACCGCAGAGCTTCATCAGCTACGTATTGTTCGTAACGTTCTTCCCGCACCTGATCGCGGGACCCATCCTGCACCACGGCGAAATCATGCCGCAGTTCGCTAAGGGGCGCGACTTTTCTCTGAAGTGGAATGATGTTGCACTGGGGTTAAGTTGGTTCATCCTGGGCCTTTGCAAGAAGGTATTGATTGCCGACCGGATTGCCCGTTTTGCGGACTCGACGTTTGCCCAGCCTGCGGGTCTACCGCTGCTGAGCGCATGGCTCGGGGTTCTGAATTATGCGGTGCAGCTATACTTTGATTTTTCCGGTTATTCCGATATGGCCCTGGGGCTGGCCCGGATGTTCTCGATTGAATTGCCCTTCAACTTCAATTCGCCCTACAAGTCGCCCAGCGTGATTGAGTTCTGGCAACGGTGGCACATGACGCTGAGCCGTTATCTCACGGTCTATCTCTACAATCCCATGTCCTTATCGATCAGCCGGCGAAGGCTCATAAAGGGCAAGCCCACCTCGCGCAAGGCCACGCGGACGCTCGCCGGTTTTTCCAGCATGGTTGCCCTGCCCACGATTGCCACAATGTTTCTGGCGGGAATCTGGCATGGAGCGGGGCTGCAGTTCATCATCTTCGGAGTGCTGCACGGCGTTTACCTCACCATTAATCACGCTTGGCGAATCTTCCGCCGCGAGGGCACGGTCGTTGCAAAAATCATCGAATGGCGTCCGGTCAGCGTGCTGCTTACGTTCTTTGCAGTCTGCATCGCGGCCGTGTTTTTCCGGGCGGCGTCGACTCACGATGCCCTGCGGTTGCTTGCCGGCATGTTTGGCGCAAACGGTCTTGGGCTGCCGGCGCCCGTTATCGCCAAGCTGGGAACGGCTCTACCGGGATTGCTGCATGTGCCTTTTCTGGCTGCGCCCATGCTTCTGCTGTCGGGCAAAGCTTCCCTGGTTCTGGCGCTTTTCCCTGTTGTCTGGTTCCTGCCCAACACGCAGGAGATTCTCGGACAGGCCAAGGGAGAACACTCCGACATAACTGGATTTACGAAGATTGCGTTGTGGCGCCCGAATTTGGCCTGGGCAACCTCTCTCGGAATGGTGATGATTGCCGTTCTTTGGTACATGACAGACACTTCTTCATTTCTGTACTTCCAGTTTTAGAGACGCTGAAGACACCACGAAATGCGGGACTAGGAGCAATTTATGATGGATGCACAGAGTCTGGTGCGGAGATCATGCACGGGAATCCTCCTCCGGGACGCTCCGATCTACTCGATAGCACAAGGAGACCCTTGTTCCGGTAAGACTGCACGGCAAGAAACTCGTCCGGCTACAAATTGCCCGACTTTTGACCAGATTCGCGCTAAATATGCGCCGATGAGTGACGGCCGAGTTGCGAAGTCATCGAATCATTGCCCGGTCACCGATTGATCGCTTCAAGAAAATCCAGCTTCAAGAAAACACAGGATGAAACGGATGTTGAATCGAGCTCTTGCTCTCGCACGGGATATCTACACTTATCGCCGTTTTAATGTGCAGGACAAAATCCCACGTTATCGAGGCGTGTATCCGTCTTTGGCTGCCGCGGAGTGTGCCATACCCAAGGGAAGGCTGCAGGGATTCAATCTGGAGTCTGTACCGGATTACTTCCTCCAGATGGAACTTGCATTCAACCAGAACGATTATCCGATCCTGTTCTGGTTGTCGCAGGCTCTTGGGCCCGATGCCAGGGTGTTCGATCTGGGTGGCGGCGTCGGGCAGTGTTATTTCAAATATCAGCGGTATCTGTCTTATCCCCAGGGGCTGCAATGGCTGGTGTGCGATGTGGAAGCGTTCACATCGCGTGGACCTGAGTTCGCGCGCGAGCAAAACGTAACGAACCTCACCTTCACGACGGATCGCGGCGCAGCCGATGGGGCTTCGATTTATCTGACGAACGGCGCGCTCCAGTATATTGAGCCCGATCTTCCGGAAATCCTCGCTCAGCTTTCAGCACTGCCCCGTCATGTGCTGGTAAACCGCGTGCCGATGTACGATGGCGAGCCGTATTACACGGTTCAGTCCTCGATACACTCCTATGTTGCGCACAAGGTCGGCAATATATCGCAATTGGCCCGCGCAATGGCATCACTCGGCTACGAGAGAATCGATCAGTGGCAACTGCCACGAACACTGCGCGTACCATTTCATCCGGAGCGATATGTATCGAATTACCGCGGCTTCTACTTTCGCCTGCCGGCCGAATCAGTTCAGTCCGCGTAGGACCTGCGAGAAGCTCGGCACCTTCAGCCTGCTTCCTGCAGCCGCTTCTTCTTCCGAAAGATGATCGCCTTCCCCCGGCGCGAGAAAGAGGTTGCTTTCGAAGGCGTACTGGCGGGTGTAGAGGTCATAGTAACGTCCGCGCGCTTCGAGCAGCTCCGCATGAGTGCCGCTCTCCTGGATAAGGCCGCCGTCGATGACCAGAATCTGGTTGGCGCGCCGGATGGTGGAAAGGCGGTGGGCAATGACGAATGTAGTGCGCCCACGCATAAGATAGGCGAGACCTTCCTGGATGAGGGCCTCGGATTCGGAATCGAGACTGGAGGTCGCTTCGTCGAGGATAAGAATCCGCGGATCGGCAAGAATGGCGCGAGCGATCGAGATTCTCTGGCGCTGACCGCCGGAGAGCTTGACGCCCCGCTCCCCAACGATCGTGTCGTATCCCTCGGGAAAACGCATCGCGAATTCATCGACGCGGGCAATGCGCGCCGCCTCCAGAATCCGTTCCTCCGAAGCATCGGGGCGTGAAAAGGCCACGTTTTCGCGAATCGTGCCGTCGAAGAGAAACGATTCCTGCAGCACAACTCCGAGGTGGCTGCGATAACTCCCCAGTTCAACGGTCGCGAGGTCAATCCCGTCCAGAAGAATTCTCCCGCTATCCGGATTATGAAATGCGGTCACCAGGCTAATGATCGTCGACTTGCCAGAGCCGGACGGCCCGACCAGCGCCGTGACCGTTCCAGGCAGCGCGGAGAAGGAAATGCCGTGCAGGACCGGTTTGTCTACCTGATAGGAAAAATGAACATTCTCAAACGAGACGTCGCCGATGAGTTCTCCCTCGGGGATCCGGTACGTCCGGCGCGGGTCGCTGTCCTCTTCGGCTTCGGCAAGTAATTCACGCGTGCGGTCGAGGCCGGCGATCGCTTCCGTAAGTTGAGTGCCAACGGAAACCACCTGAAAAGCCGGCGCGATGAGGTAAGCCAGGAATAGGGCGTATTCGCCATATTGACCGATGGTGAGTTGTCCCCCGAGAAATTCCCGCGTTCCGATATACATCACCAGCGCGCCGATGACGCCCACCACCACTGTCGAGGACATGCTCATGAACGATATGGCAGTGATAGACCGCATGATGTTGGCAAGCAGGCTCCGCACCCCGGCGGTAAATACCGCCGCCTCGCGACCCTCGGCCCGGTAGCCCTTCACCACGCGCACACCGCCAAGCGATTCGGTCAGGCGCCCGGTGACGTCGCCGTAGATCTTTGCCCGGTCGCGATAGATGGGGCGGATGGTTGCAAAAACCGTTCGCAGAGCCAGCGTAAATCCAACCATGATGAGAAACGCGATCAGCGTCATTTTTGGGCTGATCCTGATCAGCACGATCAGAGACATGAGCGCCGTCAGCGAGCCGCCGACGAATTCCATAAGCCCGGTACCCATGAGGTTCCGCATGCCTTCCACATCGGACATGATGCGGGACACCAGGACTCCGGTACGGTTCGAATCGTAGAAGGCAATCGGCAGGCGACCAATGTGCGCCTGAATCTGAATACGCAGGTCGGTAATCAAAGTCCACGCTGCCTTGGAGAGCGATTGCGCCAGCGCAAAAGCAGTGATTGCCTGGATCGCGGTCGCTGCGATCACGCCGCCGACCAGCGGAAGCAGATAATACCCGTGGTGTTGAATCATCACGCCGTCGATCAGGAATTTAGTGGAAAGAGGCAGGACCAGCCCTGCGCCGCGGTTGATGAACAACAGGACGAGGCCGAATAGCAGGAGCCAGCGGCGGGGACGCATCAGTGCCCAGATTTCCGGCAACACGTTGCGCAGTTGTGGCCGGCTCTTCTCGGAGCCCGAATCCGGCTTCGCTCCCGATTTCCGGGGAGCCATCACCACCGTTTCCACATGATCAGTAGGCTGGGCCATCACTATGAACTTGCTCGCGCTTCAGAGTCTGAGGAGCGCGGGTGCTGCGGTGCTCGCACCGAACGACCGCCCGGCATCCGTGCGTGACTCAGCATGGCGCCGCACTGTTGGTTCAATCGCAAAGAAATACCTCTTCCTATCGACAAGACCAGTATCCCGATTGTGGGCGCAACCGGCGGAGAACGTGAGGAGTCCTGCACAGTATACCGTCACTTGATACGCGCGCACCCACAAAGCCTTCCGGCGCCGGGGATGGCATTTCGAAGGACTTGCCTCAGGAAAACCTGGGACCGTGGGTACTTAAGTTGAGTGTCTGGTTGCGGGAGATCGGTGCGAGAGGGGCCAGACTCCGGACAAGCGCCGCACGTGGGAACGTTTCCTGCAATTTCTCGGCTGCGCTCATAATTGTTCCGCTGGCATGCAAGTAGAGGCGCTTGGCAACCAATGCAGGCAGAGCCCCGTTCTGGGATTGACAGGACTCCTCAATAAATCCATCCCAGTTCGAAGCCTCCAGCATGTTCGCGCAGACGGAAATAGAAGTCGTCAGCACATGTGCGGAGTGCCACCAGCCGCAGGGCACGAAGATCGCCTCGCCTGGACGGATGGTCCCACGATATTCGGTTGCCTTCGCCAGCAATGGGAACCGCTCCAGATCAGGATCCTCAAGATTTTCGATCTGGGAGGTGTGGGGGGACTTGGGAAACGGATAAACGTAAGGACTGTCCTGGGGAGAAACCAGTATAAACTCCTTGTCACCGTAAATTTCTGTGATCATCGCATGCGCATTGTCGGAGTCGAAATGCATCAGTGGGAACTTGCCTCCCGGACCGCCGATCAGGAGCTTCAGATAACCATCCGGACGGTGGAAGCGCTTGGGCATTAACGGACTGCAATAACGGCGCGGAAAACTGTATGAGTTTTCCGGGGTCAGGTCCGGTAGAAGCTCCGGCATATGCTGGTGAATGATGACCTTATGGAGGTAAGGACCCGGATTTTCGGCGGTGGAGGCGAGTACTGCGTCAATCAAATCAGCAAAACGCATACTCACGCCATAGGTCACTTCCACCGTATTCGAACCGAACCGGCTCTTGAAGAATTCCGGGGTCCAGGTGCGAAGGGCATTCCATTGGGGCGCAACATCGCTAATGATTACGGGTCGATTTTTGGCCGCATACTCGTCCAGGAAGACCTGGTAAGGAAGAGTGCTGGCGCTTCTGCGCTCAATCGGCTGAATGGTTATCGCGGAACCGTTGCGGTTTGGTTCCGTGATCTGTGTCTGGGTCATTGAGACCCCTCCGGTCTTTCATGATGGTCGGCGCCTCGGCGCCGTCAATTACCTAAAACGAGATGTGTATGTATGTCCCAACGTCGAAGCCAGCTCGTCTCTCGGCGGATCATCCTTACTATCCCAAGTAAAATATCCCAACTGAGCTGTGCGCCTTCCCAGGATCAGCGATGCACCAGCCGCTTCAGACTTCGTGCAGCGCGATAACCGCCGCTCTTGATGCCATCAAGCATTGGCGATCTGCCGGGCCTGCGCGGATGGAGCCCTGCTTTGCGCAGCGCGTTGTTGATGCGGTAAGCGTTGGCGGTCGTATCCACATCACGCTTGAAGTTCATACTCAGGGAGACAGAGACGGATGATCCATTCTTCACCCAATGAGGAAAGGTCACGGGATTGCTTACACCTGTTCCCGGGCTCAATTCAAATTGCCAGGCTCTTCCCTGGAGATGCTCGCGATACTGAGGCGACTTGGTGTCATCGCCCGACCAGAACTTTTCGAGCTCAATGTCGGTAAGCACTTCGGTGTCGTTACCATTGAAGATGTGGACTCTTTTCGAGCCCTGAATCTGCAGGAGAAAATTGGCTTCGCCGTCAATGTGGTACGGCGTGACACGGCCAGGCGAAGTGATGAGAATGGTCATGACCGGATCTCGGTACGAGCGCCGCAGATCGACGCCGCAGAGCCGGTTCAGTTCGTCGATACACACTTTGAGGAAAGCCGCATACTCCGGGTATTCCTGCACCCGCTTTAACATGATGAGAGAATTCGATTCACCAATGTTCTCGAGAACGTCAGGCAGGGATTTGCCATCTGGCACGCCGCGCCACTTTTCGCCCGGCGCGGTGGTTCCCGTCTCAAAATAATAGCCTCCGGATTTAGTCTCGGCACGGGTCGCAAGCCTTGACAAAACCGCCCAGCTGAAAAGATCGGACTCATGAACGGAATGGAAGAAGGGGAACGGCCTTCTATCAAATGCAGTCTGAAAGGTCTCCCGCGAAGGCGAATCGTATGGGAAATAGCGGGAACTGACGACAGCGACTGTCATACGAATATCCTTCGTTGGCGAGACTTACTCGAGCATGCAGGGGGCCGCGGGACAAAAGAACCAGACACTCGGAAGGCACATGGCAGGACTCTTTCGGTCCTCTAATCTTGAATACTGGATGCCAGACTCTTTCTTCCCCGGCAAGTCCGCAGTACTCCGTTGAGTTTACTTCTGGAATCATGAGCTATGCTATCCCCCATTGGTAACAAGCAAGGGTAATCTTTCGCGGAGTTCCTACTAATTCGACCCACGATTACCATTTGGGGATGGCAGCGCGCGGAGGCACCTGTTAACTTCAGCCTGTTGATACAAAAGGCTCGGCAATCGACCAAGAATGGCCGGAGCTTCACTGGAAATACCTTGCTACTTGACTGACTGATTGTTGCTTTTTCTGCTTTTCGTTCTTTGTTCACAACACCTCTCTCAGTTCTTCGCGTCGTCACTCCATATGGAGTGACATAGGCGAAGCCTTGCCGAATCGTTAACTCATCCCAACTTTCCTGCACAGTGCCAGCAGGGTTGCTTGGATACGACCTCGGAAATTCGCATCCGCTTCTGCGTCCTCCCGGCAAAGCGCCCCCCATGCGATGGCACGTCGATAGTCTGCTGACTATTTCTCGAATCAGATCTTCCGGCAATAGGACTCGCAAGCATTACGGTGGGGACACCATAGCAATGGGCGCAAATTTAGGAGTTACTTCTGTCTTCGGTCAAAAGGTCGTCGAGCCTGACTCAAGGCCGGCGATCCGCAGTGGTTTCGCATCAGTCAAAAGACGTTCGGCAAGCCAGTCATCGGTCACGGCGGTATCGATGATGGTATTGGACGTGATCGCCGTCATGGCAGCGCTTTATCTTGCGCTGCATCTCGACCTGGGTCAAGCGAGGGGAAATTGGGTCAGCCTGCAACAAGCGCGTGCGGGAGGCCCCGCATTGCTTGTGGAGCTAGGCTACCTGGCGTGGTTCATTACAGCTCTTCTGGTGCTGAGTTGGCACGACGGGCTTTATGGCCGACTGCAGACGCAGTCCATCCTTCATGAGCAGCGCAGGACCGTCCAGGCTTGCCTCAACGCGGGACTCTTGTTATGCGGCGGGATGTATATGACCCATGACGCAAACATTTCCAGAGCCGTTGTCGTTTCTCTCGTATGCCTGACTACGGCATTCCTCTGCCTGCTGCGCGGTCTGTGGCGCTATTCCTCGCATCGGGATTTCGAGAAGGGGCTGGGGACGAGGAACGTCCTCATTCTGGGCTCCAGCCATGTTGGCGACGCAGTTCGCCAGCAGATCCTTAAGCATCGACGCCTGGGGCGGATATTCAAGGGCTTCGTAGATCTTCCTGGCGACGTCTCCGCCCACATTGACTCGGGAGACGTGATTGGCGACCTGTTCCAGCTGCGACCCCTGATACGCCAGCATTTCATCGACGAAATCATTATCGCCGGGAGTTGCAGCACTTCTCAGGTAGTGGAACTGGTCGAGATGGCGAGGGATCTGGATGTAGAGATTCTCGCAATTCCCGGGTTGTATGAGGACATGGCTCCCGAGGCTCCTATCTTCTATCTGGGAGACTTCCCGGTGATGGCGATTCACCGGCGGGATGACAAGGCTCTGGCCTGCCTGCTCAAAAGGGTGATCGATACGGTGCTTTCGCTCTTGCTGCTGCTCTTTCTCGCACCGCTCTTCCTCGTCATCGGCATTGCCATCAAGCTGACCTCGCCAGGTCCTGCTTTCTATGTCTCCGATAGGATTGGCAAAAAGGGCAGGGTGTTTCGGCTCTGGAAGTTCAGAACCATGAAGGTGGACGCCGACCGCATGAAGGCGTTCCTGGCATCCTCGAACGAGCGGGACGGCATTTTGTTCAAAATTAAGAACGATCCTCGCGTGACGCCGCTCGGCAGATTTCTGAGGAAGTTCAGCCTCGACGAATTACCGCAGCTCTTTAACGTACTCTGGGGTGATATGAGCCTTGTGGGGCCTCGTCCTCCGCTGGCAAATGAAGTCGCGCGCTATGAGTTACAGCATTATCGCCGACTTGAAGTTCTGCCCGGTCTGACGGGCCTCTGGCAAGTGCGCGCACGACACGATCCTTCGTTTGATCAATACGTAGCGCTCGACATCGCGTACGTGGAGAACTGGAATTTCTGGATGGATCTGAAGATTCTGGTAAGAACTGCCGAAGTCGTTTTGCGCGGAACCGGATCGTAGGCTAGCCGGCATAACCGAGACGGCAACAGACTCGGGCGCCAGATCGCAAATCGGCAAGGAGCATTGCGGAACCCCCAGCTGAACTCTTTTACTTACGAATCACCATTTCGACTCGATCGTTGTCGAGTCACTGGGGCATAAAGCGGATGCGCATTTTATTGACTGGCTCAAACGGGCAAGTGGGTACAGAGTTCCGTAAGCTTGGCCAGAGAACTGCGGAAATTATTTCTACCGGGAGTCGGGAGCTGGACCTGACCAGGGAAGAAGAGATACGGCGGTTCGTACGTGATCTAAAACCAAATGTCATCGTGAATGCGGCGGCTTTCAGCGATGTCGACGCCGCCGAGCGCAACTGGGACGCATGCTTCGCCATCAATGCGATGGCTCCGGTGGTACTGGCTGAAGAGGCTCACAGGTTGGGCGCGCTTTTGATCCATTACTCGACCGACCAGGTGTTCGATGGCAATAAATCCGAGCCGTACACGGAATGGGACCCGACTTCGCCGCTGAACGTGTACGGAGCTTCCAAAGTCGCCGGCGAAGAAGGGATCGCCTCAAGTTTCGCTCGAGCCTTGATCCTTCGTCTCAGCTGGATATACAGCGGACAGGGAGAAAATTTCCTGCGGTCGATCCTTCGCCTGGCAAACCATAATAACGAGTTGCAAGTGGCAAACGACCAGGTTGGAGCACCGACTTCGGCAATATCGATAGCCCGTGCCACGGAGCGGCTGATTCGTATGTATGCCAACTCCCGGAAGACGCAGTTTCCTACTGGTATATACCACCTGACTGCGACAGGAGCAACCTCGTGGCATGGATTCGCTTCAGCTCTCCTGACCGCTACCCATCAGCGGCGGAAACCAATCGTTGTGCCGATCTCTACAACAGAACACTCCTCCTTTGCGCGGCGGCCGAAGAACTCGCTCCTCTCATGTCAGAGGTTCCTGACTACGTTCGGATTTCAACTGGCGCCGTGGCAACAACAATTGAATGAAGTTCTGGCGGAAATGATGGTTGAGAGCGCGGTGGAAACGGTTCCGGGCGGCAACCTCATCCTTGTGACGAGGCCTGATTGAGCGGCCGGACAACTTATTTCGGATGAAAATCAACCGAAAGAGTGCAGACAAGCGAGCCGTCATCTTTCCAGATTGTCCCATCGGCAAACTGCACCTTCTGCAACGTGACGCTCTCCCCCGCGTGGTGCATGTCGACAGACGCTGCGTCGAGATTCCAGATGTGGCTGTGCGGTTGCATTCCAGGAGTGATTTCCCGGTGATAAGTTAGATCATCCGGGTAGGGGTGTGAGTTTCCCTGAAAATCCAGGATCGACAAGAGCAGTAACATGTCAGTAATCGTCCTGTGAGTCTGGCTGGTGAAGGCCAGCCTTAACTGCGGAACAGACGCACCTCCCGCGTGGTTATAACGCAGGTCAAGCCGATCAAGGCTGATCGGGCATTTTGCAGGAGGCTCTGTTGGCGCTGCGACAACGCTGCGAGCGAAAGCCAAGCAGCAAATTGATATTGTCAGCAGCGAAGTTCTGGCCCTCTTCATTGACTATCTCCACGCATATTGCGGGTTATTGTAAACTCATTAACATATGGGGATTTTTCGAGCGGACTGGTGCCGGGCAACCCCGTGTTAAGCAATTGATACCAAGTTCTAGTAGTGCTCACACGAATGAATCCTCAATGCGACGCCGGAATTGGGAGCGACTTGTTGTCTGACGAGTCCAGTATGCGCCCTCAGCCTCAGCGAATGCGCGCGGACGGCGTGGCATCTCTGGAAGAATTGATGCGCCGCCTGCCGGCTGCGCGCCGGCCTCCTCAAACAGCCGCCTCCTCCGCAGAGGCATCGACGATCTGGGAGCCTGAAGAGAGAGCCTTTCTGCAGCTGGCTGCTCAGGCGATGGCCATTCGCCTGGAGGATTTGGTGCTGGCCGGTTTCGCTGGCATGCTCTCCCGCCTGAGCTGGCAGGAGACGATCTCTGTCCTTTACCTTTCTCCGCGCACTTGTCTGGCCACCTTTTCATGGGAAGAGGGCGCTTCCCTTCGCTCCGGGCTCGGAACAATGCGGTACGACGGGTTTTCCCCGGATGACATGCCAGTTCTTGCCGGGGCTAGCTACCTGTTTCTGCCGGATGGTGCTCCCGAACCTCTGTTGGGTGCGGCCGACCTGCGCCTCATGGTGAAAGAAGACTCTGACCGCCTGAAAATAGTTCTTGCCAGCGCCACCTGCAGATGGGCACAGGACACGCTCGCGGACTGGTTGCGTTTGCTTCGCGGCTTCTTGCTGGCTGCAGTGAAGATTCCCGATACCTCTATCAAGTTATTGCCTCTCCTTGAAGACGACTCGGTTCTGGACGCTTACACGGCGCTGAATCAGACCGCCGCCGAGTTTGCTTCACAAGCCTGTGCGCATGATCTGATTACACGCCAGGCAGAGCGCAACCCGCAGGGCATCGCCGTGGTCTTCGGAGGCAAACAGTTGACCTACCGGGAGCTGGAGGAGCAAAGCACCCACCGAGCCCGCCATCTTTTAGCCATGGGTGCGGGTCCAGATCGCCCCGTGGCGATCTGCATGGAGCGGTCTGAACAGCTGCCGGTTGCCCTGCTCGCCGTGCTCAAGTCAGGTTCTTGTTATGTACCCCTTGATCCTCAGCACCCCCGTCAACGAATCGCCCTGACCTTGCAGGAATGTCAACCGGTCGCCGTGCTTTCGGATTCCGTCGTTGCACCGTCGCTCCGGGACAATTCCGTTCCAGTCCTTTGCATGGATGAAACCTGGCCCGAGACCCAGGCGAGCGGACCGGCTATTGTCCAGGTAACTCCTGACGATCTGGCCTACATCATCTATACCTCGGGGACCACGGGAAAACCCAAGGGCGTGAGGATCCAGCACCGCTCCCTGGTGAATTTGCTGGATGCGAATTCACGGATGCCGGAATTGCACGCGGGAGATCGCTTGCTGGCGGTGGCTACTATTTCCTTCGATATCGCCACCATGGATATGCTGCTTCCTCTTTCCTGTGGCGCTACGCTGGTCGTAGCAGATCGATATGCGGCTGGGGATCCATTCGCGCTGGCTGGCTTGATCGAAGAGCAGGATGTGACCTTTCTGCAGGCCACTCCCTTCACCTGGCGGCTTCTGGTGAACTCGGGCTGGAACGGCAAGCGCGACCTCAGAATGATCTCGGGAGGGGAGGCTCTGCCGCGCGATCTGGCCAATGAGTTGCTCCCTCTTGGCTGCGAGCTTTGGAACTGTTACGGGCCTACCGAAACGACAATTTACTCGAGCTCCATTCGCATTGAGTCTGGGAGCGGCATTGTGCCCGTGGGTCCGCCGATCTCCAATACCAGCTTTTATGTCATGGATGTCGGCGGGAGGCCAGTGCCCCTCGGGGTGCCGGGAGAGCTATATATCGGCGGAGTCGGCGTCAGTCCCGGCTATCTACAGCGGCCGGAATTGACGTCGCAACGCTTTGTCCCGGACACATTTGCCTCTGAGTCCGGCGGCATGCTCTTTCGAACCGGCGACCTGGTGCGCGTGCTCAGCAACACGGAAATTGAGTTCATGGGCCGCTTGGATCACCAGGTAAAGCTGCGCGGATACCGTATCGAGCTGGCCGAGATCGAGTCGGTTCTGCGAACCCATCCTGCGGTCGAGAATGCGACAGTGATTCGGCGCGAGGACGTCCCCGGCGAGCCACGGTTGGTGGCCTATATAACCGAGCACCAGTGGAAATCTCCCAAGGACAAGCCGCAGTCAATCGAATTAAAGGAGTACGCTGCCCGCTCCCTTCCCGAATACATGCTGCCCTCGCGGATCATTACGCTGGCCGCTCTGCCGCTCACCGCCAGCGGCAAAGTCGACCGGCGCGCCCTGCCATTGCCCGAGAGCGTGCCCGGACAAACCGGTGGCGCACCAGCCTCTCCTACCGCGCCCGAGAATGAGTTGGAAGCCCAAATACTGGAAATCTTCCGGGAGATTCTCGGCCAACCCTCCCTGGGAGTCACTGACAGCTTTTTCGACTATGGCGGATATTCCCTGCTGACCGCAAGACTGTTCTCGCGTATCCATCGCGTGCTCGGACAGAAGCTGCCCATCAGTCTTCTATTCGATGCGCCTACGGCACGAGGTCTGGCGCGGATTATGCGGAAGGGCGAAGTGCTGCCGATTGTCGTGCCCATCCGAAAAGAGGGCAGAGCTGCTCCGCTGTTTGTGATTCATTCGTATCTGATCTACGCCGCCCTGCGCGAGGCGATTGACGAAGAACGGCCGATCTACGGAGTCAGGGAGTTGGACGACGACAAACCCATGGGAAGCCTGGAAGAACGGGCGGCCCTGTACGCCAGGGAGATCACCCGCGCTTATCCCGATGGACCGCTGAGTCTTGCCGGATGGTGCCTCGCTGGGTCGCTTACCGTGGAAGTCGCCCGCCAGCTGCGTGTGGATGGCCGGGTGGTGGCGCTGGTAGCTCTGTTTGACTCGGAACGCCCAGGATACAAGCCGATGCTTACAGATGGCAGCAGCCTGATGAAAGCGCGATTCCTGAGTTTCGCCGAATTTCACTCGGTGCGCCTGCGGGACCTTGATTGGCAGGGCAGACTCCGCTATCTTTCTGCGCACACAGCGCATTGGTGGGAAGATGTGCTCGAGTCCATTTCCATCAAACACAGCAGGGAATTTCACTGGCTGCAGCATCATCTGCCGTTTCTTCTACCCCAGCACATGCGGGAACACTTCGCTGGCCTCGGTCTCGAAGACTTGCTGCCGCGTGCTCAGCAGTTCTATCCAGGCAAAATCGTGCTCTTCCGTGCTTCGGACGTGGTCCGGATTTCAGGCGCCGAACCGTCTCTGGGGTGGAATGTCGTAGCCAAGGACGGCGTGGAGGTCGAGTTCGCCCCGGGCGACCATGAGTCAATGTTCCGCGCCCCCCATCTGACGCAGTTTGGGAAGATGCTGCAAAGAGTGCTGCGGGAGGGCGAAGCCTCGTGCGGATTTGCGGACGCGATCCGCTGAAGATGTGTAACACCTGATCCGCTGAAAGATAAGTCGACTGCGTGACGATCAGTCAGGACCGTTTGGCTGCATCGACATGGTCAACTTCGCCGGCCCTTTTCAAGGACTGTTGATCGAGCACGCGCGCACCCGATTCCCTTTCCCGGAAATCACCACTCCAGGATTCTTCGTAGTGAAGCGTGTCGAGCTCATACGCGCCTTCCTCGTCTGGCGACTGTATCTCGACATGAACCGCACGCGCGGCAGCCTCCCACGTACTCATGCCTCCCATCACCAGCAGGAGGGGCAGAATCATCGCGCTATTGAGCAGGTTATCGATGGCTGTCATAAGAATGACGGCCACAAAGGCATGGCGCAGATTGAGATCTTCGATGTCAGAGCGGGCAAAAGGAAACCAGACTACGCGGATGATGGGGATGAGTTGCAGGGCTTCAAGTGCGAGCAGCCCGAACAAACCGTACATCCCAAAAGCCAGCAGCCACAGTCCCGACGGCCGCAGACCGGAATTGCGCCACCAATCCCACTGATTCGAACCGAGGATGGGTTGCTCAAGGGCGAGGTCCACGGTGCGCTCGTCTCGCGCCAGACGCGCAGAGAGAGAACGGCGCCCGATCTTCTTGAGAAAGTTGGAAACCGCGCGAGCCGCCCCGTGGTGTTGCACCAGCGATCGCAGCGACACGATGTTGGTGAGCCGCATACTGGCAAAGGATATGATTCCGATCACCAGCAGGACGGCGCATACGCGCGGAAAGTATCGGCGGCTCACGAAGACGAACGGCAGCAAACCGATGAGCAACAGAATACTTCCCGTCGACTGGCATAGCACCGTGACGATGCACAAAATGGCGGCTACCCATGCGGCGGGTATGCCAAGGATGCGATCTACGGTATGGCGCAACCATAACCAGACGGCAATCAGGGCTGACGTGGCCATCCATATCCCGAGCTGGGTGCCGTTTTCGAGCAGACCGATCGGCCGATAACCGAAATAACGGTGTGCTCGCACCCATTGATAGGGCTGATAGCCATACAGGTGCGCGTAAAGTTGTGGACCCGTCCAGATCTCCACCAGGCAGATGGGAACATAGACCAGGCCGGCAATCACGAAGGCCTTCGCGGCCAGACGAATCGAGGCGGTATCGGAGAAGTAGAGGCGGCCCAGGACATAGGGCACTCCCCAGGCGAGGACCTGGTACACCTCGCTGACCATTCCCTCGCCGAAAAACTCGGGGTTGGCGATCGCGGAAAGAAACGGGACAATGCACCACATGCACATGGGCAGATCCCAGAAGGTCAGCCGGAAGCTGCGAAAGATCTGCCGGTCGAAAGCCAGCACCCAAAGAAGGCCGGCAAAGCCAGTCACCGTTGCCTTGGTCAGGAAGTATTGGGCAGGCAGACTGTTGCCGAGAATCCAGTAGGGAAAGAAATCGGGGCTGGGAACATAGCGCGCCGCGGGCAGCACAGCCCAACCGCCGATGAAATTCAGCAAAATAGCGACACGAATGGGATAACGCCGAAAAAAGATCAGCGAGACAGGAATCCACGCGACGTAGGCCAGCAAAGGGGGGAGGATCACGAGGGGCCCTCGGCTAAGCAGACCTTACCATAAGCGATAAGCCTCAGACATGAGAACAATAGCAGAATGGTTAACCCCGGTACGGGCGACGGGCATGGCGACTTATCTCGTTGCGGCGTCATCGTGTGGAGTGGCATGGGTCAGGGTTCGGCGGGATAAGGGCAGGTCGCGTCTGGCGCTCATCCTCGGGATTTTGCAAACGGCGATATTCCTCGATATCGCATTCGACTGGAGATGGAAACTTTACGACTTGTTGCGCTCCCGGGCAATGGCCAATCAGTGGTACAACCAAAGGCACTGGCCGCAGATAGGGATGCTTGCCCTCCTGACAGCGCTGCTTCTGATCGGGATCGGACTTGCCAGGCGGCGATATCCATCGGCGGCAGGCGCAGTACTGGCGACAGAAGGAGCCCTGCTGTCTATCGGTTGCTGGTCGACCGAGGTGATCTCGCTGCATGCGACAGATGCGCTCTTGTACCATCGCGCTGGCCCTCTGATGATCGTCAACTTTGTGTGGGCACTGGCCTGCACGATGACCGTTATCGGCATTTGGAAAGCATCCGGCTAGAGCGGTTAGCCTCTGGAGCCGTCCGCCTTAAGGCCCATCGTGGAAGGGCGCGTGACCCTCAGCGACGTATCACGGGGTACGACCATCTACTACACCCCCGACGGCAGCAAGCCTACGACATCGTCCAAACTCTATATGGGGCCAATCACGGTTTCGGCGAACGAAACGATCAACGCGATCGCGGTCTCGAACGGGGCTACCGACAGCCCTGTGACCTCAGCCGCCTACACCATCGATCCACCTTAGAGAGCTGGCCGAAGATACTTGGCCGACAATTTCCCCTGAAGTCCTATAATAGAAATAGAAACCCAAAGGCCCGGCTGCCATCGCAGTCGGGCCTTCGTCTTTGGGCGAGACCACCTCACGCAAGGCTCTTGGAATCAATGAAGATTAACTAACATCTTTGGTTTCAACGACGGCATTTAACTCTAGTATTTTCTATTAGATGCGCATAAGTGCTTTGTTATGAGTTAATTACACTTCAACCCATCCATTAGCTCCAATGGAATGAATTAAGTAGCAAGAAAATGGAGGATAAGGGGGAGGGGGAAGGAGGGGAGGGGTACTCAAACCACGAGCGAAGACCTATGGCCCCTATGCCTGGGATTGCCGGCGAACACAGGAAACACAGGATCTGTCAGGAACAAACGGGCAACAATTCCAGGTTTGAGATTGTTGCCCGAACTCGTGTTGGTCTTCAGTTCGACTTCCGCGCGGCAGTCTGAGACGTCGCGCCGATGGTGTAAGTGGCAGTGACGATTGCGCTGCTGGTGGAACCACTCGAGCCCGCCAAAATGGCGATCGCCTTGATTGTCTGTGAATGGCCAACGTAAATGGGCTCCCAGTAGTTTGGCGAAGATGCGGTAGGCGTAGTTCCGTCCGTGGTGTAGTAGATGGTCACCCCCGCCGTCGCGTCCGCGAGCTGCACCGCCTGCGGCGGCCCGTAGGCGCCGCCTGGCTCGCTGAAGGTGGGCGCGGCGACGTTCGCGCTGTTCTGCGGGCTATTGATCGTGTAGGCTGCCGTCCCCACCGCACTGTTGGTATCGCCCGGAGCCACTGCAATTGCCTCGAGGGTCTCCGTTGAACTGACGGTAATGGGGCCCGTGTACTTCGTCGAGGACGTAGTCGGGATCGTGCCGTTGGTTGTGTAGTAGATGGCCGCGCCTGCGGTTGCATCCGCGATGGTCACCGTCTGCGCCGCCGTGTAGCTCCCAGCCGCCACACTGAAGGTGGGTGTAGCTGTGGTCTGGCTTCCGGTAGAAGAAAAGTTCCACGCCAGGATTTGCTGCGTGGCAGTCTGCCCCCCAGTGCCTCCGGTAAATCCGACGAGTGCCGCGTTCTGGCCGATGATTCCTGGAAGGTTAATCGGAAAGGTGGTTGTGTACGATTTATTGTTCACAGTATCAGTGATGGTCATGACAAGATTCGCGCCGTCATAGACCATATGAACAGCCTTCGCGTGGCTATCGTGCAGGTTGATTCCCGTCGAACTGAGATCAACCGAAGGTGTAGTGGGTGTGGCTCCATTGGTAAAGATGCCAATGGAATCGCCGCTTGAGTTCCACAGGTCAAACGTTATCGCCACGCTGGGTGTGATGTACTCATAGCCGAGACCGAGGCCCCACATTCCCTCCGCACTTGTACCCTGGTTCTGCACAGTGAAAGTGAACCCGTTCGCATTCGCACCCTGCATCTGGAAGGTGAAGTCATTCGTAAATGATTGGATATTTGCGGGCAGGTAGTACCACGCCGATCCCGCCGCATTGGCCGTAGTGGCGCTGGTCAACTGCAGGATCGATCCGCTGAACTGCGCCGTGCCATTAAGAACCATTTGTGCTTGCGAAACGTCAAAGCCTCCGCTGTAGTTGACGTCTTGGACCTGGATGGTGAAGGTGGCAGTCACTACAGGACTGTTTAGGTAGAACGGAACCACAGCGATTGCCCGGATCGTCTGTGATAGCCCCACTGTGAGGGGTCCCGTGTATTGCGTCGAAGACGTCGTCGGCGTTGAACCGTCAGTTGTGTAGTAGATGACCGCGCCCTGTGTCGAATCCGAAATCGTCACCGACTGAGGGGTGGAGTATGTTCCGGCAGCTAGTCCAAAGACAGGCGCCGCCGCCTGCGCGGGGCCGGTTAGGGTCCCCGGCCCAGTCCAGCTCAATACGGTCATCGAATAAGGGGGAAGGTTATACGGAACCGTGGGGCTGATGCTGGCTGTTGTTGTCGTTGTCTGCACGGTATTCGAGGTTTCGTTGTCATCAGTAATGTTTGCCGACGTCAACTGACTCACCTGCACTGTCCCACTTGGCGCGTTAGGCCCAGAGAACGTAACTGGCAAGGAATTAGAAACACTTAGGTTGAAAAGGACCACGCTGTGCGAGGTTCCATTCAGAAATGCAAACGACTGAATCTCGTGTGCCCCGCTTAGCACCACGCCATCGGTGCTGAGCGGCTGGTTCCAGGTTGGATTCGCGCCGGTCTGCACAGTAGCCAGCAGGCTTCCCTGGATGGCGGTGTTTGCGAGCGCCTCAGCAAGGAAAGAGGGCCTGCGGTAATTGTTCGGGCCCATGTCGACCACCAAACCATACACTGGGACGGTATTTCCATTGGTGCCTGAGTTCTCGAATCCCGGCAGCTCAAAGGAATTCTGAGTGGAAATCCCCAGCCTCATCATCTGCAGCATGTGATCCGCAAGCGCAACGCCGGCACCCACTGATGGAACAAACTGGTTGGTTTGGGCTTGCGTGATGGTTCCGCTGAGCGTGCTCAGATTCACTTCGTAAACGCCGATTTTTGTGGGTTTCGCGGTCCCTGACGCGGACGTCATCTGTTGCATAGCGTACGCCGCGTTCTGGTAGACCGATCCGCCGGGGTTATCAACCCACTCAGGTTCGGCAAACAAGGCCTGGAACATACTCGCCGTCGACGCTGTGTTCACACTGTCAGCGATATAGGGCGCGATAGAGATCGAGTCTTGTTGGGTGCTGTAGCTTAAAAGTGAATTGCTGTAACCCGGATTGATTGCCCATCCGCTCAACACTAAATCGAATTTGGAGGGGTCAAAATTCGGAGATTTCCGCGCGGCTCCAAAGACCTGATTGGCCCACTGCGGATACGCCGGATAAGCCATTGAGTTACCCGCAAAACCGGTGTTCCAGGTTTCGTTTCCCAGTTCAATATGGATGGTGTTAAAGACAGTCGTCCAGGGAGCTACCTGGCCCTCGGCCACGCGAATCGCGCTATAAGTGGTGCTGCCATTGCCGGTCAAATAGTCCATGAAATCAGTTATCTCCTGCGGCGTTGTCGCCGTCGGAATGGTAAGCCATGGATCGGCTCCAACTGCGGCGCAAAGCTGCAGGAATTCCGTGATCCCATACGGAAGGTTGTAGGCGACTGCACTATTTGTGAATGCGCCTTCGCGGTAGCGGGCAAAGGGCGTGGCAATCTGATCGTAAAGGTCGGCTCCGATGGCGGCAGTAGTGTTCATGCGAATCGTTCCCGGCTGAAGCGTCTTTAGTGTATTCACCACGTCGTCACGAAACGCGGTCGTGTTGGTCGGATCGGAGTTTGTTTGAGTCACGGAAACATCGTCCAGGAGTACGGCCGACTGTGCAACTTGAAAATTGAATAGAATAGGACCGATTGCACTCCCATTTTCGTTCGCAGTAAAGGTCAGAGTGTAGTTGGCCCATTGGTTGCTGAGTTGGACATTCTGGTTAAGGAAATAGGTCCAACCTGCGGTCAGGCGCTCGAGGTTTACATTCAAAATATTGGTGCCACCCACACCTTTGGCACGAAAAGTCACGGCATAGGTGCCATTCATCTGAATGAAGGTGTGGCCATTCGTTGTATCAAATCCGTGACTGATCGTGGCGGAATCATTCGCTCCAGTCGCCGTGACCTCCAGCGCCTGTTTGCCGGGAGTTTCCGGGGATAAGTCATTCAGGTCTGTCGCTACGGTTGCGGCACCCGAGAGATAAGTCACCCAGCCTTCTTGCGCATCTCCAGGAAAATTATTCGTGACGACTACATAATCCCCCACCGCCAGAGAAAGACTCTTATCGAAGGTGATGAGTTGCTGACCGCAAGCTAATGAGCAGGCTTCAGGAATCATGACACTCGAAACAACATTTCCTGCCATCCCAAACTGGGCGCCGGAGACCACGAGATAGGTCCCACCGGTCCAGAAGCCGCTGGGCTGGTCGCTATACGTGTTTCCGTCCGTGCAGCTGTTGGCCGTCACTGTGACGCAGTGAAGTACGCTGCGGTACTTCATGCCTTCGAAGCCACTGTTACCGAAGATCAGGTTTTTCATCATCTGGCCCGAATCATAGCTGTCTTGATCACCGAGATTGATTCCCAGTCTCGTGACTGAAGGTTGCACGTACGAACTCGTAACCTGAATGTTTGTGGGGGCAGTTGTCTGAGCGAAGCTATCCAGCGGAGCGTTTAGGAATGCGGTTATGAGGAACAGAAAGAAAACGGCACACCACGACTGTATGTATCTGGTCGACAAGGGCATGATTACTCCTAAGTATGAAATCCAAATGAGCGAGGAACGAGTCTGTTACCTTTAGCTACTTCTTGGAGGGACCGTTGGGTGAGTATACAAAGAGCGGCCGGATCCCTTATGAATTTGAAGCTTGAATTCTTGAATCCTTCTTCCCAGCGCCAGGATTAGATTTCTGAATTTTTGGTAATCGGGCAGAGAAGAGCTCAAGGATGAGCTGGAACTGGATCAAAGTTCTTATCACTGTAAACCATAGCTACAAAAACATACCCATAAAATTAAAAAAACGTAGCATTTTGCTGTCCGGCTAGCACTCAGAATTTTCCCTCTGCATTCTTCCTAGAAAAATTCTAGCTTGTGCCAACTAGATTTTCGAGATGAAAACTGTATTCTTGGGCCGCCGCACCGACGGATTTCAAGCTACCTGCGAGGAGCATGGAGAGTACGAGACCTATTGTGTAGTACGTGAGGTATTTTGGGAAGCGTTTATGTGCCGTCAATTGTTACTAGAACCGGTAGCATCGATCAACCTCGTAAAATTTACGTCTTTTCTTACATGGTCGAGGCATTTTCTACTCGGATGTCCCGACCCCAAAAACTAAGCCGTTTCGGAGTTGAGCGTTTGCGGTCTGAGGTGGTTCTCTGAAGTGGAGAGGAGAACCGGGAGATGGCCAGACGTGGACACAGCGAAGATCAGATTCTGCGGGTGCTGCGGGAAGCAGAGTCGGGTGAGACGGTGGTGGAAGTCTGCCGCAAGCACG
>JABCZC010000039.1 GCA_013289875.1 Acidobacteriota bacterium
AGCCGACCAGACCGCTTGAATTGCCCTCGGCATCTCGCAGGAGCGCAAAACTGAGGTGAATGGTAGATGTAACATGAGGTCGCACGTTCCTTCACAAAAGCCGGTGTTGCGTCTCTCATCAAGGACTGAATTTTCATAAGCTTTTGCTTTGAATTTCTTTGGAGGAGGAGGAAAAGGAAATGTCATTTCGTTTGTTTGGCTTGGAGTGGAACTCCCGCTGGAAGACCCTCTCGATCTATGAGAAGTTCGAGCAAATGATCGTCTCCATTCTGACCTGGATCATCGCCGTGATCGTGGCCGTCGCCACCTGGCAATTGATTCTTCATACGGTGGCGATGATACGGAACCACCCCCTCGATCCAGGGGACGCGCAGGCGTTCCAATCTCTGTTCGGCATGATCCTGACATTGCTGATTGCCCTTGAGTTCAAACACTCGCTGATGGTCGTACTTCATGATCGACGCAATGTCGTCCAAACTCGGGCCGTCATCCTGATTGCCTTGCTCGCCATCGTCCGAAGATTTATTGTTCTGGATCTTTATCAAACCGCGCCTTCCACTGTTGCAGCGCTCGCGGGCGCCGCACTTGCTCTCGGTATTGTGTTCTGGCTAGTGCGCAGCCAGGAATATCCCGACGTGATGGGAGAAGGACAGAAGACGAATCTTCCGAGTTGATTGCCCGGTGCCCCACTTAAGCCCTCTTTTGGCTTGAGTGGGATCGTTCCACAAGTGGGCTGAGCCGTCCTGCCGCCCCCTTTCCCGCTTTCTCGCCGTCCATTCGGATTCGATCTCGACGCGTCCTTCAAGTCCCGTTGCATAGTGGCGAAAGCTGCTCCACTCCCAGCCCTCGGGCACCCCGCACAATCCGCGTTTCACCGGATTGCGATGAATGTATCGCAGCTTCTCAAGGAACTGGTCGTAATCGCGGACATTGAAATCGTAATAGCGCTTCAGCCAGAAATGTTCCGCCTCGCCGATGAGCCGTCGCGAGACGCCCTGCTTGAGAGACTTGATCGCATCGGCGAGAGTGCTGCGCTGCGACTCGCTGAAAGAGCAAATGAACGTGCTCATCCGGCGGATTTGCCATCGCCGGGTTCAAAGATGGTTTCAATGGGTTGCTTGAAGAGTCGCGCGATGGCAAAAGCCAGCGGGAGACTCGGGTCGTACTTCCCGGTTTCAATTGCATTCACCGTTTGCCGCGATACCTTAAGCCGGCCAGCCAGGTCTGCCTGGGACCACTCGCGCTCTGCCCGGAGAACTCGGAGACGATTCTTCATCGCACACCACCTCGTGGGCAATTCGTGACGCTCTGCGGGTTCATCGGTATCTCCAGGCTGAAACCGCGTAGGCGCCTGCCCACAGCAGCATCATGAAGCTGCCTACTTCCTCCCATGGCGGGCGGCCGATTCCGGCTTGCTCGATGCCACCGAAAAAAGCAGTGATGATGAGAGTCAACAGGAACGCGATCGATGCTGACTCAAGGCAGATACGTTTTTGCATCTCGTCCATCTTCAGGACGCTGCGTACCATCGCCGCGAAAAAGATCATGTAGGGCAGAACCGGCAAAAGCCCCAGCCACCGCGGTACTTGCCTGTGAACCACAAGCCGTATCACCAGGAGCTCCGTCAGAGCGGCAGCCACCGCCCACAGAAAGACGGGGCGGGTGAAGCGGGAGGGAAACGTCCGATTAGTAGTCATCACTTTTGGAACCTCATCCACAGAGTAAAGTAAGATTGACAAAATGTCAAGTATTCTTTACACAACGAGGTTCCTTGGCCCGAGGACTTAGCAGCAAATGGACGTGCTCGGGCATGACGACGTATCCGAAGACGCGCAGTTCGTAAGTACGCCTGACTCGTTCCAGCGCGGCTACAAATGTATTCTTCGCCTCGGGCGAGTTGAGGAAAGGGCCTCGCTGATAACAGGAGAAGGTAATGAAGTGCGGACTCTTCGATTGGTGGAAACGCTTGAGTCCCCGGGTCACGTGGGCAGGTTAGACGGTGGAGTGATCCCACTCAACCGAAGACCGCGCTTGTGTGGGGTACCGTCGGTTAGGTTGGTTTAGGGATTTCCATCCCGCACAAGCCAACACCGGGCTTGTGAAACGGCACCCGGCGAATGCCTCTCATAATACCTTTTGCAGCACCTGACAAAGCAGGTAACAAGCGGCCTCGCTTAGAAGCAGAGCGTAGCTCGTTTCTCCCGAGGATTGTGTGATGCTGACTCTCGCCGAAAGGCTAATGGGGTGCTTTTTGTCCATTGCTGCCTTGCGAAGGTCTGATCCATGAGCAAGTTTGTTTCGAAGTGTGAACAACGGGATGGCAAGTTCTTCAACCGTGTATTTTGGTGCGTCGGGTTCGGAATGCCAGTTGGGGAACGCCAGCGTTTGCGCTCCAAGACAGTCGCACAGTTTTTCTTTGAACGCCTCGCGGCCTCCGCTGTCGAAGATAGCTTCCAGCCCTGTCACCCACAGCAGCCCTGCGATATACGGATGGAAATGTTCAAGACCAAGTTGTAGAAGCGTAAGAGCATTCTTCTGCTCAACATTCTTACCATCCATGACGGGCTGGATACGCTCGATCATGGCAGGCACCTGTGCGAGCATCGCATCGTCGAACTCACTCATTTCGGCCCACTGCCCTGGCTGCATCGCTGGGCGACGTTCTATCTGCTGGCGTCGATAGACGAAGCCGAGGGTATGGATTGGCTTGATAACCTGAATCGCCATCAATCCGGCATAGAACCTGTTCGCCCCTCGCTCCGGCGCCGCTCCCCATTCCTCTCCAGGAATCCATGACGGGTATTTGCACACGAGATAGCGCGATGCTTCCGCTTCCTGCTTAATTTCTTCTGTCCCTTGCACTGCGTCCCATGTATGAGCGAAGAGTTGCTCATTCGGCCTGACGAGCGACAGACCCTCGCCAAGTGGTATCTCGTCTTTTCCCCCTTTGGCAATGCCCAGAAGCGCGGTGTGGATTGTATCTTCGTTCATCTAGTTTGGAGTCGCCTCTTAACCGGGTGGCCCATCCTTTCGGTCCGGTTTTGACCGAAAGGGTGGGAAAGCGACGGCTCAATCACACGTCCGCCTTCAGATCCTTCATCAACCTTTGAAACGCCTTCTGATACGAATCGTGATTCTTCCAGTCGCTAAAGTCGGGAATGAAGAGCTCGCGAATCTCCCGGGCAGAGTCCTTCCCCGTATCGGCGTCGAAGCACTCCCAGTTCTTAAGAGTCTCAAAATCCACCAGCCGGACAGGAAACAACACCCCTCCGCTCGTCCCTCACCTCGCGTTTGCGAGCCTTGGCAATTTCCGTCTCCACCCAGGGACTCCTGATGCTGGCCGGAGACAGGATCAACAGCAGCTTGTCGTGCAGCCGGATAGCCTCATCGATCTGTTCATGAATCTTCTTGCCGCCAGCCATATCGTGCGGCGCAAACCAGCAGCGGACATTGTTCGCCTGTAGGTCGGCATAGAGCCGCTCCGCGAACTCCTGGTCTTTCGTCGAATAGCTGATGAAGCACGAGTAGAATTCGATTGCCTTGCCGGCGAGTGACTTCATGAAGGTGATGAAGGTATCCGGCACACCCGCGCCGCGGAGAAACAGCTCCGGAATCTCTCCGCCGGATCTGTAGATCGTGTCGATTCCGATCGTAGATGGACCGTCGTGTTCCACGGCCTCCAGCCCTTCGGCGCCGCGAAGGTCAACATCCGCAAATAAAGTGTCCCAAAACCGCGCATGCCAAAATTCCGTCTTCCTGAGCGTTGTCTCGCTAAAAGCCACAAAAGCGAGGTCTGCCCTGCTGAGATTCGCACGGATGAGTCTCGCTTTAGAGAAGTCTGCGTAGGCCAGCTGCGCTTCTGTGAGATCCGCCTCTCTGAGGTTCGCTTTTCTTAGGCTTGCTAGTGTGAGGCCCGCTTCCGTAAGGTCCACCCTAATGAGGTTCGCGCCGGCGAGGTTCGCTTTGTGGAGTTCCGCCCTGCGGAGGTCCGGTCGTATCTCCGGATGTTCTTTGCGCCATTCGTTCCAGGCGTCAACGCCCTTCTTCAGGACCGCCAGATGATCCGGATTCGCCATCGCAGCATTGTCCGATGAAGTCGCCCCTGGAATCTACCGCTAAGTTACTTTCGACATCCTGTTCCCTGAGCTCTACGCGTTGATCCCTGCTTTTCTTGGCGTACAATTTCGCTCGTTTAACTAAAATAGAAATGGAGACAAAAATCCCAACGAGACCGCCCAACGGCGGTCTTTTTCCATTTCTGGCCTAACTTCATCCCGATTACAAGGAGCCGAACCATGCCCAAGACCGCTCAAGGCTGTGCCATCTGCACCTTCACCCTCCCCACTGGACGCCGCTGTGGCGCCATCGCCCTTCGTGGACGCGCCTTCTGCTACCACCATGATCGTTCCCCGCGCCGCATTGCGCAGGACACACTGGATATCAAACTGGCCCGCTATCGCCGCGAGCTTGAATCAATGGATTTGCCTCGGCTCCTGGAGGCTCTCCTCGAAAAGCTCGATCTTCTCCAGGCCATCCTTCCCGGCTACCCGGAAGCTCGTCTCATTCTTGGCATTGCCTCCTGCCGTCTGGCCGTGCTCTTGTCGAATTACTTCTCCGACGCACCCGCGCCACCTCCGGAGTCCGATCCATACCGCATCCTCACCCAGGAAGAGCTGGAGGCATTCGCCGACAGTCTCATCCGGGCACAAACGCAGCATGCCTCAGCGAAGCATTCTGGAATCAATAAGATACACTAAGTAACATATTTCCAGTCACATAGCCGGTACTCCGGACTTAAGTCTCCTGGAATCAATTAGATGAACAAAACACCTTCGATATGCGGGAAATATCCTGGAATCAATAAGATAGGGAAGGCCGAATGATTGCCATCAGATACCCAGCCAGTTTGAAATTAAGTCTCAGCAAATCAATCAGATGAAGAAAGTGAGGCAGAATGGGCGGGGTGGGGGGGAGGGGGTGCTAATGAGGCTGGTTTCTCCACAGCAGCGGAACGTAATACTCCTCGAGATACCAGGAGAGGAAGAACAGTAGCGCCATCCCCGCCAGCGCCCACAAGAACAATCGTACCGGCAGAGTCCGCGTGACCGGAGGCTCGCCTGGCTCCGTTGACCGGAACATCAGACCGCTGGCAAGGCATACGCACGCAGCCAGCGCGATGCGCAACAGGGAATCGGCCAGCCGTTCTTCCCACCGGCTGCCTGGAACGAAGAAGGCGCTGACCAGCAAGGCATAGAGCGACAGGATGCTCATGATAAACGAAAGCGCCTTGCCGACTTCGAGAAGCACCGAAGCCTCCCGCGAACCCTGAAAGCTACCCTTGAATGCCCTTCAGCGCAGGATAGACCTTCCGGTACGCCTCATATCCCATAGCATACCGCTCAACGGCCTTCGCGTCAGGCTCGATCTGCTGTGCGACCTCGATCGCCTCACCACACGCCGCCTCGAGATCAGGCCAGACGCCTGCTCCCACTCCCGCCAGCAGCGCCGCTCCGAACGCTCCACCTTCCTCGGCCACCAGCACATCTGTGCTGTAGCCATAGACCGCCGCCTGAATCTCGCGCCATAGCGGGCCCCGCGCGCCGCCTCCACCCAGCCGCACTCCCTTTACCGGAATCCCCAGCTCGGCGAAGAGCGTAAAGGTGTCCTTCAGCGAGTAGGCGACACCCTCCAACACCGCTCGGACCAGATGCCCGCGCCCATGACCCGCCGTCAGGCCCACAAACGCCGCCCGTGCGCTGGAGTCCAGATGCGGAGTCCGCTCGCCCAGCAGATACGGTGTCCAGAGCAGCCCATCGCTGCCCGCCGGAACCTGCGCCGCGGCGGCAGTGAGCGTTTCATAGTCCACACCCGGTGCAATCGTGTCCCTCAGCCAGCGCAGCGAGAGTCCCGCCGCCTGCGTTACCCCCATCACATGCCAACGCCCCGGCACCGCGTGGCAGAAGGTGTGAAGCCGCCCCAGAGGATCGCGGGTGGGCGCAGCGGTAGCCGCGAACACCACTCCCGACGTCCCGATCGTCGCCGACACCGACCCGGGCGCCAGTATCCCCATCCCAACCGCACCGGCCCCCTGGTCCCCGGCGCCTGCGACCACCGGCGTTCCGCCCATCAGCCCGGTATACCCGGCACCCCCCGCAATCTCCGCGCAAATCTCCTGCGATTCAAACAACTCCGGCAACCAGTTCTCAGGAATCCCCGCAATGCGCGCTACCTCCGAAGACCACCGCCGATGCGCGACATCCAGCAGCAAAGTTCCCGAAGCTTCCTGAACATCCATCGCGTACGTGCCCGTCAGCCGGTAGCGAACGTAGTCCTTCGGACAAAGGACATGCGCAATCTGCCCGAAGATTTCCGGTTCGTGCTTCCGTACCCACAGCAGCTTCGTCAGAGTGAAGTTGGGCAGCGCAGGATTGGCGGTCAACTCGATCAAGCGCTCGCGCCCGATCTTCGCGTGGAGCCAATCGCATTCCTCGCCCGTGCGTTGATCGCACCAGATCAGCGCAGGCCGCAATACGTCGCCTGCAGTATCCAGCATGACCGCCCCGTGCATCTGTCCGGTCAGACCGACGGCCTCAATTTGGGATGTGCCGGCCGCCGCGATCACAGCCCGAATCGCCTCTTGAGCCGCTCGCCACCAATCTTCAGGATCTTGCTCCGCCCAGCCGGGTTGGGGGCTCCGAAAAGCAACATGCTCCACCGCCGCTGAGGCGGCGAGTTTGCCGCGCTTGTCGACTAATACTGCGCGGGTACCGCCAGTGCCTATGTCGAGTCCGAGGAGCACGCTATAAACTCCGGAAGTAAATCGATGTATTGCGAGAACACTCTATCACTGCAAAAGGGCTCGGGTGAATCCGAAAAGAAGCTTGTCGGGTCGACAAAGAATCCTCTTGCGCAGGATGGCACGCATCGACTAACCATAGGTGCAGCCTTTCGCAGGCTGTTTCCTCTCTCCCGACAGCGCTGCATATTTTGTGATCGACGGAGGAAACACGAATGAAAAGCTTATTTAACACTACAAATGACCATACCCTCGCCTTGGTCCGCCTTGTACTCGGCATCATCTTCTTTATGCACGGCGCGCAAAAGACTCTCGCCTGGTTTGGAGGATATGGCTTCCACTCGACCGTGCATTTTTTCACCGTTGAGCTGGGGATTCCGACAGTGTTCGCCCTTCTTGCCATCACGGCGGAGTTTTTCGGAGGAATCGGATTGATCGTCGGTTTCCTTTCGCGAGTTGCCGCGTTCGGAATTGCCGTGGACATGTTCGTCGCCATTTGCCTGGTTCATGTACACAATGGCATCTTCATGAACTGGTATAGCCATCAGAAGGGCGAAGGCTACGAGTACCACCTGCTGGCCATAGCTCTCTGCATACTGATTATGGTTAAAGGAGCTGGCGCTCTGTCCGTAGACCGCGCGCTCACGAAGACTTAGCGGCTTCGCGGCGAGCTGTCCCCCTCGATGAGCCTTATTCAGCTAGAGGCAATGCGTTTTGCTTGACACAGAGATACAGTAAGCCATAACTTACCGTTAGTAATCAATTACGGATCGCCATTCTCCTTGGAGTCATTATGAAGCCCACGCTATTTCTGCGTATTGCATCCGTTGTAACCCTCGTCTTCTGCGCGTTACACACCGTCGGCGGAGTCTTCTCCAAACCTGCACCCGGCGTGCAGAAGTTCGTTGTTCAGACCATGAAGGCGAATCCTTTCAATTTCATGGGACACATGCGCACGTTCTGGGATTTCAACCTCGGATATGGCCTGATCCTCTCAGTTATCCTGTTCGTCCACAGTCTCTTGTTCTGGCAGTTAGGTACGCTGGTGAAGGCAGATGGCGTGCGACTGAGGCCTGTTTTGGCGGTGCTCTTCCTTGAATTCGTTGCACAGGCGCCGATTGCACAGCGTTATTTCTTCATTGGCCCCTGCATTACTTCAGCGCTCATCGCCGCCTGCCTGGCAATCGCCTTCTTCACCCTGAAGCCGACTGTCCGTGCATGAAGCGGGCATCTTCACAGGCGAAACCACCGGTCTGCGCCAAATACCAGCCCAAGCGTGATGAGCGCAATCACCACCTCTCCCACTGCGCCGACAACGAATGGCCTCGCACCCTGCTTGCCCAGCTCGCGCAGGTTGGTCCTGAGCCCAACTCCAGCGAAGGTGAGAAGGAAGGCCCAGCGCGACAGGTTGCTGAGTGCTGTCAATTGCGGTTTGGTGAAAACGCTAAGCGTCGCAAGCAGAGAAATCAGGAGAAAACCTAGCACAAATTTAGGGAACTTGCTCCACAAGAATGTGCCCTTGTTCTTCAGCTCGGCCGCCTGTCCCTTCGACGCCCAATAGATCGCGTAGCCCAGCACGACGAATCCGATCAGCGCATTTCGGCAGGTCTTGGCCAGCACGGCGATCTTGCCGGCCGCGTCGGAGTACAGTGTGCCGGCCGCCGTTGCCTCCGCAGTGTTGTCGACCGCGAGACCCGTCCACAGGCCATAAGCGTGGTCGCTCATATGCAGCGCATGACCCACCACCGGAAAGACGAACAGTGAGATCGCACCCAACGCCAGAATCGCCGCAATCGCATACGACGCATCCTCTTCGTCCGCCTCGATTGCACCTTGAGTCGCGATAATCGCTGACACGCCGCACACCGAGGATCCGACGGCTAGCAGAGTAACCAGCTTAGGAGACAGTTTGAAGCCGCGCCCCAGATAAGTCATGAAGGTGAGCGCCACTGCCAGCTCGATGAAGACGAGCGCGAGACTCAATCCACCGAGGCGCAGTACATCGCCAAGCAGAAACCGCGCCCCCAACAGAACGATTCCAGTCTTCAGCCAGAACTCGTAGGTCGCAACCCCCGCGCGAAAAATTGCCGATACCCCCACAGTATTCGAGATAACCAACCCAAGGAGGATCGCCCACAGCACATATTCGATATTCGGCAGCACCAGGTGATGCGCCTTGCCGTAATGTGCGATTGATTGCTCGATGAACTTACCGGCGTAGCCGACCGCCAGCAAAAGTAAAAATCCTGGAATCAACCGGAAAAACCGGCCGGTGAACGACGCTGAATGTGTCTGGGGAAGTGCAACAGAACTTGTCATGATCGCCTGCTTTACCACGGAACCGTTTTGAGAATGCCGAAACGCACCAGCAGGGCTGCGAGCAGTGCAAGCAGAACGGCCCAGCTATCAAGTGAGAAACGTCGGTTGGAGGTGGACATGGATTTAAGCTCCGGGAAACAGGCCGGGACGCAATCGAAAGATCGCGTGTCAATATCAGATTTCAGGAATTGTGCGGAAGGGAACTAGCGACAACAACAACAGGCGCGCTGGTCGAGGGATGCGACAGATTGGAGCTGCGCCTTCATTCTGATCTACTTTGTAACACGACGCGTTTCTACGCGCAACTGAAAGCCCCCCTCGGAAGTGGGCCAGATTGACTGTAGAGATTGCGACGAAGGCTACTGCAACCGCGTCATGATCTCCTGAAGAACCTGTTTCGATGGCCGTGTCCGTTCCTCGGGCAGCGTCGCTAGCGGCTCATCGACAAGGTTCAGCAGATCGGTGAAGCTTGGCTTCTGCGTGTCTACATAAAATACTCCAGTCAGCACCTCTCCGCGCTCGTGCGTCTCCATCAGCGCCTTGACGGCAGTTACGCGACTGGTCGGGTTGAAGTCCTCGTGCAGCTTGCGCAGACGCAGGTGCGATCCGTCGTGCATTGTCACATCATAGGTCGATCCAGCGTCGTACTCGATGGAAATGTCCTCGAAGTGCGGTACGAAACCCACCTCGCTGATCGCTTCTTCATGCTCCTGCATGTACTTGTAGCTCTTGGTCGATCCCTCGTGATCGTTGAAGGTCACACACGGAGAAATGATGTCGAGCATCACCGTCCCCTGGTGCGCGATCGCCGCCTTCAGCATTGCCAGCAATTGTTTTTTGTCTCCCGAGAACGAGCGTCCCACAAATGTTGCGCCAAGCTGGACCGCCAGGGCGCAGGTGTCGATGGCCGGAAGATCGTTGATGACGCCCGTCTTTAGCTTCGACCCAATGTCGGCCGTCGCTGAAAACTGGCCTTTTGTCAGGCCATACACGCCGTTGTCTTCGATGATGTAGATCAAGGGCAGATTGCGGCGCATCAGGTGGATGAACTGCCCCACGCCGATCGAAGCTGTGTCGCCGTCGCCCGAGACGCCGAGCGCCTTCATAGTTTTGTTAGCCAGCAGCGCGCCGGTCGCCACGGAGGGCATGCGTCCGTGAACGCTGTTGAAGCTGTGGGCGCGCGACAGGAAGTAGGCTGGGCTCTTCGACGAGCAGCCAATGCCCGACAATTTCATCAGCCGCTCCGGCTGCACTCCCATTTCATAGAGCGCATCGATGATGCGTTCTGAAATGGCATTGTGGCCGCATCCGGCGCATAGCGTCGTCTTGCCGCCGCGATAATCGAGCACCTGCAGGCCCAGGCGGTTTACCTTCGGATTCGGTTTTGTAACCGTCGTTGCCACTAAATCTCCTCCTGTAGTATCAGCTCATCGGTCACCGAGCGCGCATCGATCGGCAGGCCGTTAAAGTGTCGCACGCTGCGCAATCTCACGGCGTCTTCCGCAGGCAAATCGAGCTTCAACAGGCTCAGCATTTGCGCGTCGCGATTCTGCTCGATGACGTACACGCGGTCATGAGAGGAGACGAAGTCGTGCACCTCGTGTGTGAACGGAAAGGCGCGAATCCTCAGGTAGTCGGTTTCCACGCCGTATTCCTTCTTGAGCTGATCGCGGCTTTCCGTCACCGCGAAGTCAGTTGTTCCGAAGGCGATCAGTCCCACCTTCGACTTGCCTGTCTGCAAAACCACCGGCGCTGGAACTAGCGTGCGAGCCGTCTCGAACTTCCGGTTCAGACGCTCCATCAGGTTCTGGTAGTCCTCAGGCCGTTCGGTGTAGAGTGCCTTTTCATTGTGGCCGCTTCCGCGCGTGAAGTAAGAAGCCTGCGGATGATCCGTTCCGGGCAGTGTGCGATAGGGAATTGCGTCTCCGTCGACATCTTTGTAGCGGGCGAATTCCCCAAGCCGCGTCAGGTCTTCGGAAGTCAGCACCTTGCCGCGGTTCAGAGGCTTTTTGGGATACTCAAAAGGTTCAGACATCCAGTTGTTCATGCCTAGGTCAAGATCCGACAGCACGAACACCGGCGTTTGCAGATGCTCCGCCAGATCGAAGGCAGCCTGCGCAAATTCGAAGCACTCACGCACGCTGCCGGGCAGCAGCATCACGTGCTTCGTATCGCCGTGCGAGAGATAAGCGATCGACAGCAGATCGGCCTGCGCCGTGCGTGTTGGCAATCCCGTCGAAGGGCCCACGCGCTGGATGTCGAAAATCACTCCGGGGATCTCAGCAAAATATCCAAGTCCCGTAAACTCGGCCATCAGCGAGATGCCCGGCCCGGAGGTCGCCGTCATCGAACGCGCACCCGCCCATCCGGCTCCCAGAACCATTCCCACAGCAGCCAGCTCGTCCTCAGCCTGAACAACGGCAAAGGTCGCTTTGCCATCGGGTTCGACGCGATATTTCTTCAGGTAATCGATCAGCTGCTCGACGACTGACGAGGATGGCGTGATTGGATACCACGTCACTACCGTGACGCCTGCAAACATCGCACCCAGTGCCGCCGCCGCATTGCCATCGATGATGATCTTTCCATCGGTAGCGTGCATGCGTTCCAGTACAAACGGGTCCTGCTTGGTCAGCGATTCACTGGCGTAGTTGTAGCCCGCCTCAATGGCAGCCCAGTTCAGATCGGCGGCTTTTTGCTTCTTCGCGAACTGCCGCCGCAGCGCCGTCTCCACCGCCTTCATATCGAGCGAGATGAGCTTTGCCACCACGCCGACATAAATCATGTTCTTTACCAGCTTGCGCAACTTCGCTTCCGGGCACACAGCAGCCGTCAGTTTGTCAAAAGGAACGGGGTAGCAGACGACATCGTCGCGATATTGCCTGAGGTTCTGCGAATCCTCATAGATCGCAGCCGCGCCGGATGGCAGCGAAAGGATGTCTTCCTTCGCCGTCTCGGCATTCATGGCAACGAGAACGTCGATCTCCTTCTTGCGCGCGACGTATCCGTGTTTACTGGCGCGGATGGTGAACCAGGTGGGCAGCCCTGCGATGTTGGAGGGGAAAAGATTCTTGCCGCTCACCGGGATGCCCATCCCGAAGATGCTGCGCAACAGAACACTATTGGCGGATTGCGATCCTGAGCCGTTTACGGTTGCTACCTGAATATTGAAATCGTTAATGACTGGTTTCCGTGTAGCTCCGGAAATGTCTTCCTTCGTGCCTGGAGTGGGCTGCGAGGTTTCAACGCCTGCGCTGCCCAAGGCAACGTCTCCTGTCGCCATTTGGCGGGATTCCCTTCGGATTGAGTATGGAACGAAATTCGCTCTATCTAGCTGTTAATTATAGTCACGAGAGGGGGAGTAGGCCGCGATAGGAGACTCAATGGAGTAATCTGCATTCAGGTTGCGCAAATCGGACTTCAAACGGAGATTCAGCCCATGGTCGGCGAGCACAGGGTGGGACGGCAAGTGAGGAATGTCATGCGAAGGACCTGACAGCGAGAGGTCGGTGGACTAACGCCATGGGCATGGAAGCCGCACAATCGTTTTATCCATCTTCGACGGCGGCTCGCAGCCTTTAAGTGCGTACGCGGTCTGGATCATTTCCTCAACCGCGTCCATTCGCTCATACGCAGGCCGACTCTGCCAATAGCGGTATTTCGTCGGCCTTCATCTCGTCAAAGCTGGTGTACTTGCGGATGGTCTTGTCCAATAGGTGTCACCAGGTCCTAGCTCGTCGTCAACTCCGCCGCAATCTTCTCGGTGACAAATGCCTCGACCGTGTCGCCGACCTGAATATCGGTGAAGTTGGAGATACCTACGCCGCATTCCATGCCGCTTGTGACCTCGCGGGCATCGTCCTTGAAGCGCTTGAGCGAGGTGAGCTTGCCCTTGTAGACCTGCTCACCATCGCGCGTGAGCCGTACTTCGGCATCGCGCCGGAGCACGCCGTCGGTGACGCGGCATCCCGCAATGGTGCCCACCTTCGGAATTCTGAAGACGTTGAGAACCTCTGCGCGGCCAAGATAGCTTTCCTTGAAGACAGGATCGAGCAGTCCCAGCATGGCCTTGCGAATCTCGTCCTGCAGCTCGTAGATGATCGAGTGCAGACGAATCTCGACGCCTTCCTGCTCGGCCAGTTCGGCGGTCTTGCGTTCAGGCCGCACATTGAATCCGATGATGATGGCGTTCGAGGCCGAAGCCAGAAGCACGTCGCTTTCCGTGATGGCGCCTGCGCCGGAGTGGATGACCTTGATGCGCACCTGGTCGGTGGACATCTTCTGGAGCGAATCGGCGAGGACCTGGACCGACCCCTGCACATCGCCCTTGAGGATGATGGGCAGATCCTTGACGCCGGCCTGCTTGATCTGTTCGGCGAGGCCTTCGAGCGACACGCGCGAGCTCTTGGCGAGCTGCGCTTCGCGCTCCTTCATCTTGCGGTATGTCGCGATGTTCTTGGCCTTGTCGCGATCGGCCACGACTAGGAACGTATCGCCCGCGTCGGGAATGCTTTCGAGACCGAGAATTTCGACCGGAGTCGATGGGCCAGCCTCCTGAATGGCGCGTCCGCGATCGTCGAACATGGCGCGGATCTTGCCGAAGGTGTTGCCCATGATGAAGCTGTCCTGATTGCGTAGCGTTCCGTTTTGCACGAGCACGGAAGCAACAGCGCCGCGACCGCGGTCGAGCTTGGCTTCGATCACCGTGCCGACAGCGGAGCGTCCTGGCGTGGCCTTGAGATCGCCAAGATCCGCGACCAGGCAGATCATTTCCAGCAGCAGGTCGAGATTCTGCTTCTTCTTCGCCGAGACATCGACGAATACCGTCGATCCGCCCCAGGCTTCGGGGACAAGACCACGATCGCCAAGCTGCTGTTTTACGCGATCCGGCTGCGCATCGGGCTTGTCGATCTTGTTCACGGCCACGATGATCGGCACGTTGGCCGCCTTGGCGTGGTCGATGGCTTCGAGAGTCTGCGGCATCACGCCATCGTCGGCGGCGACGACCACGACAACGATATCGGTCACCTTGGCCCCGCGCGCACGCATGCGAGTGAAGGCTTCGTGACCCGGCGTATCGAGGAAGACGATCTCGCGGCCAAAGGCGGGTGAGTCTGCCTTGCTGATTCGCACCTTGTACGCGCCGATGTGCTGGGTAATGCCTCCGGCTTCGCCGCTGGCAACATCGGTTTCGCGGATGGCGTCGAGCAGCGACGTCTTGCCATGATCGACGTGGCCCATGACGGTGACCACCGGGGGACGTGGAACCTCGTGCTCGTCGGGGTTTGCCTGCGAGAGGATGTTTTCGATGGCTTCGTTGGCCATCTGGTCCTCAAAGGTGATGACCTCGGTGTCGGCTCCGAACTGGCGGGCGACATCCTTGACGAGTTCGCCATCGAGCGACTGATTCACGGTGACGAAGACGCCACGCAACAGCAGCACGGCGATGAGATCCTTGCCGCGCACTCCGAGTTTCTCGGCAAGATCCTTGACGCTGATGCCCTCCGTCACCGTGATGGTGCGGGTGATGGGCAACGGCTCAGCGGGAATCTGGGCTCCGCCGAAGCGCGATGGCGGAGCGAAGCCCTTCATCGGGCCTTCCTTGGACTTGGGATATTGCTGGCGGCCACGGCGTGCGTGTCCACCTGCGGCACGCTGCGGACGCGGCGCTTCGCCCGGAGGCGGCACCAGGCCTGGAGCTCCAGCGGGTCCGGGACGCTGGCCAAAGCCGGGGCGCGGCCCCATGCCTGGGCGCTGGCCGAAGCCGGGACGTGCACCGGGTGCTCCGCCGGCAGGCGCGCTGCGCGTGGGGTGCATGGGACGGCGTGCGCCGGGGGCTCCCGGAGCTCCGCTGGGTGCTCCACCCATGCCGGGGCGCTGGCCGGGGCCTCCGCTGGGACGGCGATCGAAAATGGGCCGACCGCGTTGAATCCCTCCGGGACCGGTTACGCCCTGCGGCGCGATTGGAACAGAAGAGGCAGGCGGGGCGGCTGGTGCGGTATAGACCGGACGCGGGCCGGTTTGCGGCATGATCACGCGACGCGGCGCGGGAGCGGCTTCTACCGGGACCGGGGCGGCTGGCGAGGCAGCGAGTTGCTCAACTGGCGCTGAGACGGGATGGATTGCCGTCGGAGCTGGTGGCGGCGCAGGGGCAACCGGAGGCTTCGCGATTGGCGACGCGGCGACAACCACATCGCGCGGGGCAGGCGGTTGCGTTGCTCCATGTGGGGCACCGGCAGCACTGACAGCTCCAACCGGAGGCTTCGCCACCACGGGGCCAGCCGGCGGTTTGGCGGCGATGGCCGGAGCCTGCGGCGGCGGCGCAACGATAGGTGCAGCCTGGCGAGGCTGCGGCACAATCCTGCGCGGAGCGGGCTGGCCCGCGATCGGTGGCGCTGGCGTACCTTGTGCCGGGCGCTCTGCGGCAGGAGTCTGAGCCGTCGCTACAGGAACAGTTGCAACGGGAGCTGCCGGCTTGGTGGCAGCAATCGGTTGCGCGGGCGTGGCCACGGGAGCAGCGGGGCGCGGCGGCGGCGCGGCGGCTTCTTCTTTCTTCTGCTGGATCGCCTTGAGCACGTCGCCGGGCTTCGAAACCCGCGACCAGTCGATCTTTGGTTTGGGGGAAGCGGCCTCGGCGCGCGGACTGCTGGCTGCGCTGCCCCTGCCGCGTTGGAAGTGAGCGCGCACACGCTCGGCTTCGTCGAGCTCTAGCGAACTGGAGTGCGTCTTTTTCTCGGTGACGCCGACAATATCTAAAACGTCCAGAATAGCCCTGCTCTTCACTTCCAGTTCACGTGCTAAATCGTTGATTCGAACTTTACTCATCCGCCCCTTTTATACTTGCTCCCACGGCCTCTAGCTGTACATGGCAACCTCTTGGCAGTGGGTTATGAAGCTATTTCTATTATGGCCCGAAATTGCACGATTTGCGCTGCTGATCTGGGGCCGATGTATAGAAGAACGGCGCATGACTACGCGCCGCCCTCTTGCTTCTTGTCGTCTTCTTCGCGAAGCTCGCCGGGTTCGGCGACATCTTCGTCCACCTTTGTCTCGCGGAGCTTCTCGCTCACATCATGTTCGCCGGGAGCGACCGCGACACCGCCCTCGGTATCGAGTTCTTCGCCCGTTTCGGTGATCTCGGCCAGCTGCTCCTCGGCGACTTCATCGTCGATCAAGCCAGTGCCGTCCACGCTCGGAGGCTCCTCGCCTGCCTGCGTCAGATCAAGCCTCAGCGCATCCTCTTCCTCAGCCAGACTGGCGTCGGAAGCGGCCTCCGCTGCCTCCGCTGCAGCCTCATCGCTTTCATTCGCAGCTGCCGCAACTTCGACCGGCACAGGACGCTCTTCGCCCGGCTCGTACTCGCCAAAGTAATGGCGCACCGCAACGCTGATCTTCTCCAATGTCTTCTCGCCGATGCCGGGGATCTCTTCCAGTTGCTCCGGCGTCATATCGGCGAGCGCTTCCACTGTCGTGATGCCGGCCGCGACCAGCTTCTGGATAATCGACTCACCCAGCTCGCTGACCTGTTCGATGGCCGTCGTGGGACCGCCGCCCATGCCCTGCATCTGCTGCTCGACTTCCTGGCGCTTCTCCTCTTCGCTCTTGATGTCGATCTTCCAAGCCAGAAGTTTGGCGGCCAGGCGCACATTTTGCCCCTTCTTGCCGATGGCGAGGGAAAGTTGCGTGTCGTCGACGATGACTTCGAGCTGCTTTTCGCCAAGATCGGTGATGCTCACGCGGCTGACCTTCGCCGGTTGCAACGCCTTTTCCGCGAAGGTGGTGATCTCCTCGCTGAACTCGATGATGTCGATCTTTTCTCCACGCAGCTCGCGGATAATCGACTGCACGCGCATGCCCTTCATGCCCACGCAGGCGCCGACCGGATCGACGTCTTTGTCACGCGACATGACGGCGATCTTCGTGCGCTCGCCGGCTTCGCGCGCGATGGCGCGGATGACGACGGTGCCGTCGTAGATCTCCGGAACCTCGCTCTGGAAAAGGTTTTGGACCAATTCCGGTGCGGCGCGCGAGACGATGACCTGGGGTCCCTTGGCAGCGCGATCAACGCGCAGCAACACTACGCGGATGCGCTCGCCCACGGCGAATTGCTCCAGTCGCGATTGCTCGCGGCGAGGCATGCGGGCTTCGGCCTTGCCCAGATCGAAGATCACATCCTGCGGCTCAATGCGCTTCACGGTGGCGTTCAGCACTTCATTGGTGCGGTGGTTGTATTCGTTAAAGACCGTGTCGCGCTCAGCCTCGCGCACCTTCTGAAAGATGACCTGCTTAGCCATCTGCGCAGCGATGCGGCCGAGGACATCGGTCGGCTTGTAGTAGCGGATTTCGCCGCCCACTTCCACTTCGGGCGCAAGTCCGCGCGCCTCTTCCAGGCCGATCTGGTTGACGGGGTCTTCGATCAGCTCAGGTGTTTCGACCACCGTCTTGTAGACGTAGGCGCGAATCTCGCCGGAATCCTTGTCCAGCTCGGCGCGCATGTTTTCCTGCGTCTTGTAATACTTGCGCGTGGCGAGGGCGATGGCATCCTCGACAGCGGTGACCACGATGCCGGGATCGATGCCCTTGTCGCGGCTTAAAGCTTCAATGCTCTGGTAAAGCACACTTGCCATAGTTCTCTCTCGATTGCATTCGACCGCGCCGTGAGGCGCAGCCGAGGGTTCGGGTCCGCCCTGCGATATTATCCGGGCGCGGACAGGGGACGAGCCTTAGATTTCGGGAATCAGATTCGCCTTCTCGATGTTCGCGATTTCGATATCGGCTGTTTCCTGATTCGCTTTCTTGCTTTTGCCCTTCTGTTTCAGGGCGCTGAGGTCTATGGTGATGGCGCGTTCGCTCACCTGTGTGAGCCTGCCCTGCCAGTGGCGGTTGCACACGATGGGCTCAAATGTCTGGAGTTTGACCAGGCTTCCGGAAAAGCGCCGGAAGTCCGAAATGCCGTGCAGTTTGCGGTCCAGACCCGGTGACGAAACCTCCAGCGTATAGTTATCGCCCGGAACCAGTTCCTCGACATCGAGGACCGTCCCGAAATCCCGGCTGAAGGCCTGGCAGTCTTCGTGCGTAATGCCGGACAGGTGCTCACGGTGAATAGGATGATCGTGCTGCCCGGCGGTTGCAGCGGCTTCCGCCGGAGCCGTCAGCCGCGCGCGCTCCTCGGCGTTCTTCTCAATGAAGATACGCAGCGTCCGGTCCTTGGCTGCGCCCACATACTCCACCTCGACCACGTCAAGGCCATGCGAGGCGGCGACGCGCTGCGCGGTAGTGCGAATTTGGTCGAGACTCAGGGCCATATCCGGTTTGCGGACGAGTTTCTAACTTTTCTTTCAGCGCAAATAAAAAGTGGGCCATAAGCCCACTCATCTCTCCGAGCCCACCGGAAGTACACGGCTCAGGCCTGGACAAACTCGTCTGCTTCATTAGAATACGCCGATTCGCGGAGGAGTTCAATCAGTAGGAATCTGAGGTGGGCGAACACCCGCGCTGGAAAACCCTACAAAGGCTGACTGCGACGCTTCTCCTTTTCTTCGCCGTACAATGTTGCTGTGACTTCCATCTCCAGCACCGCCTTGCGCCGGGAACTCAGTCAGAGGAATGGCGAGCGAGCGCAAGCGTATGGACATGAACTGTCATACGGATCGATACCCAGCGTGATCTATTGCGAGGAAAGTGAGAGTCACGGCAATTTCATTCCCCGATCGTACCGGGCGATCTGCAGAAATCCTGAATGGCTCAAGCGCCTGGCCAAACGTTACACAGGCGAAAGGTGGGTGCCCCGCGCATGGGATCGGAAACGGCGCGAACTCGAGTGCGCCAACAGTTCTGACGCGCTGTTGATGAATATTTTCTGCTATCCCAAAGTGCTTCAGCGTCCGCAACTCTGCGCTCTGTTAGGGGTCGAGCCTGGTTCGGTCCCGGAGTTTGGTTTTAGCCCGCGTACTCCGCTTCTGAATGAGCGAGGAGATCGGACAGAAGTAGACATGCGCATCGGCGACCTTCTTGTCGAAGCAAAGCTCACGGAATCGGCTCTTCGGTCTGCGCCTGCCCGTTTGCTGCTGCGGTATCGGGATCTGCATGAGATTTTGAACGTTGAGGACCTCCGCACTCACAGGGGAAATGTTTGTGGATACCAACTCATTCGCGGAGTGCTCGCGGCCCACGCGGCGAACAGCTCTTTCTTGCTTTTATGCGACGAGCGGCGAACGGACTTCATCGAAAGCTGGTTTGAAGTAGTCAGAACAGTGCGAAGTTATAGCTTTCGCAATCGCCTGAAACTTCTCACCTGGCAGGAAGTTGCGGGAACGGTCCCGCGTAAGCTGCAGCAGTTTCTTGCTGAGAAGTACGGCATCGTGAAAGCCGTGCTATGAAAGCGTCTGCCCTCAATCAGTAACCCTCGGCAGTCTCGAAGGATGAATTCCGGGCGACATTCCATGCAAATCCGTCGGGATCGGCGATCATCCGCAAGCTAACGATTGACATGATGAACAAAGCCGCCATAGGATTGGCCAGCCCACCATCATGTTCCACGCAGCGGGACAACTTCTGGCATGACATGGTCGCAATCGTACCTCGTGTTCGGCAGAGGTCTGGGCGTTTCCGCGCTTATTGCTGCGACTCCGATCTTCACCCTGTTGATTCTGCTCGGCGTCCTTCGTAAGCCGGCATGGCTTGCCGGGCTTTCCGGACTTGCCGTCACCTTTGTCCTTGCCATCTGGGCGTATCACATGCCCGCTGTCACTGCTGTGAGCGCTGCTCTTCATGGAGCTGCCTTCGGACTCTTTCCTATTTCTTGGATCGTGTTTTGGGCAATCACACTCTTTCGCGTGACCGAGGTGACCGGCAAGTTCGAGATCATCAAGCACTCCGTCGGCAGATTGACGCCCGACCATCGCCTGCAGGCCCTCCTGATTGCCTTCGCATTCGGAGCGTTCCTTGAAGGCGCGGCGGGCTTCGGCACTCCCGTCGCCGTTGCTGCGACCATGCTCACCGGCCTGGGCTTCACGGCGTTTACCGCGTCCGCTATCTGCCTGCTGGCCAACACCGCCCCCGTTGCGTTCGGCTCTATCGCCATTCCGCTTGTGACGCTGGCGGGAACCACGGGCCTGCCGCTGGACAAGCTGAGCGCTGCGGTGGGCAGTCTTTGCGCTCCCGTGTCTCTCATTCTTCCCACTTACCTGATCCTCGCAATGTGGGGTCTGCGGGGTCTGGACGTGATATGGTTTCCAGCAGCAGCCGCAGGACTGGCCTTCGCCTCAGTGCAGTTCGTTATTTCGAATTTCATTGGCCCGCAGCTTACCGACATTCTGGCCTCGATCACCGCCATCGTTGCTCTGGTTGCCGTCCTGCGACTTTGGCGCCCTGCAAGGCAAGCGAGCGAATACATACCTGAAACCCGCGCGGCTGTCGGTGGAGTTTCGGAGTACAGGGCGGGCGAAGTGCTGTATGCCTGGCTGCCGTACGGATTGCTGGTCGTGTGCGTTCTGCTATGGGGTTACAAGCCGGTTCACGCGTGGTTGGACTCTGCGAGCATACCCATTCCGTGGCCTTTTCTGCATAACGTGGTCCGGCGCGTGCCCCCGATTGTTGCCCGGATGGCTCCTTATCCTGCGATCTTCAACCTGAACTGGTTCGCGGCGGCGGGCACCTCCTGCATGGCCGCGACATTTCTCTCGGCAATTTGCCTCAGGATGAACCTGCGGCAATTCATTCGCACGCTACTCTCCGTTGTCCACACACTGCTCTTGCCAACTGCGACCGTCGCCTCGGTACTCGCAATTGCTTTTCTCATGAACTATTGCGGAGCGACCGCAACTCTGGGACTGACCTTCTCCGCCACCGGTGTCATGTTTCCTTTCTTCAGCGCTTTTCTCGGCTGGCTGGGTGTCTTCCTGACCGGCTCGGATACTTCTGCCAACGCACTCTTCGGCAGCCTGCAGGTCATCACGGCGAACCGGCTGGGCCTGGACCCTGTGCTCATGGCCGCGACGAATTCCGCGGGCGGCGTGATGGGCAAGATGATCAGCCTGCAGACCATCGCAGTCGCCGCGGCTGCGACAGGCATGTCGGTCGCCGACCAGTCAAAGCTCTTTCGTTTCACGCTGAAGCACAGCATTCTGCTGGCGAGCGTCATCGGCGGACTGGCTTTGCTCTATGCGTATGGATTTCATTTCCGCTGGAGCTGAGGTGAATTTGCGTGTGACCGACAATCAAGAGTAGACACAAGAGCATTGGAGCCTTTGCCTTGAAGGGTGGAAAAGTGTCGAGCAACGGAAACCGGCGGGGCGAGCACGAGAGCTCTGGCCTATCGCGGCAGAATCTTCGTACGTTGGGCGCGCTGAAGACGCCGGCGCAAATCCAGCGGTTTGTTGACTCGCTGACGTACCAGTACGCGAACACGGCGTGGTCTCCGCAGCGCGTGCTGCGGGAGCGCAAAGGACACTGCCTGGAGGGAGCGCTGCTGGCGGCTGCCGCTTTGCGCGCCAACGGCCATCCGCCACTTCTGATGGATATGGAGGCCGTGTACGACGACGATCACGTAGTGGCCATCTACCGCGAACGCGGCCTGTGGGGAAGCATTGCCAAGTCAAACTTCGCCGGGCTGCGCTTCCGTGCGCCTGTCTACCGCAATCTGCGCGAACTGGCGCTCAGTTACTTTGAGCACTACTACAACCTGCGCGGTGAACGGACTCTGCGCGCCTACTCCAGCCCTGTGAATCTGGAGCGTTTAGACCACCTCCACTGGATGACTTCCGAAGAAGATGTCTGGTGTGTCGCAGAGTACCTCATCGCTGCGAGGCATTACCCGCTCTTTCCCGACAATGTGGCGCGCTCTCTTCCCCGGCTCGACCGCCGCAGCTTCGAAGCAGGAATGCACGGCTGGGTGAAGCACTGACGAGATTCGCACGCGACAGTCTAGTCAGGAAGCTGGACCCTTCCGTCCTCAGCAATCTCGAAGAAGGGATTCCACGCGACCTCCCATGCAAATCCGTCCGGGTCGGCAAAGTACCCGGAGTATCCGCCCCAGAATGCATTGTTCGCGGGCTTTAGGATTTTCGCCCCTGCGGCTTCGGCCTCCGCAAGTACCGAGTCAACTTCTTCGCGGCTGCGCGTGTTGTAGGCCAGAGAGAACCCTCTGAAGCCGTGGCCGTTTTCGGCGAGGTTGGCGTCTTCTGCGAGTGCGTGTCGCGGATACAGGGCCAGAACAGTGCCCCCTGCCTGGAAGAACATGATGCCAGCGGATTTCGTCATGCTCCGCCGCCAGCCAAGCCGCTCGTAGAAGCCCGTGCTGCTCTCCAGGTCTTCCACACCTAACGTGACGATACTCAGGCGCTGTTCCAACTTGATCCTCCTTAGCCCTCGCAGAGTTTACTCTCCGCAAAATCCTTTCATCAGCGCAAAATCCGAGGGCGAGCCAATCCCGGCTTTCGCCGGGTAACTTCCGGTTCTGTGGGATACTTGGCCAAAGAGTGTCCCCCTATGAGTAATGTGAATCCCTACGATGAGTATCTGGGCGACCAGGAGCCACTGAAAATCCTCTCCCTGACCGCGCGAAAAATTGAGGCAATCCTTGAAGATCTTGGGTCAGAGCGCGTGGATCACCCTCCAGCGCCGGGCAAGTGGAGCGCCCGGGAAATCGTTTGTCACCTGGCCGATTGCGAGCTGGTCTTCGCCTTTCGCCTGCGCCAGACGCTGAGCGAGGACCACCATGTCATTCAGCCCTTCGACCAGGAGAAGTGGGCCGCAAACTATGCCGCCTACAACACGCGAGAAGGGCTCACAACCTTTCATTCAACGCGGAATTGGAACCTGGCCCTCATCCGTTTGGTGACGCCCGAAGATCACGCCAAACCGGTCGTCCATCCGGAACGAGGCACGATGACTTTTCAGACCATCGTCGAGACGATGGCTGGGCACGACATCAATCACCTGCGCCAGCTCGATGCAATGATGTGGAAGTTCGCGCCTGAATCATAAGCGAAGTACGCAGGCGTCTCAGTGCAGTGGCGCCGCGATGTTCTTGCCGAAGCGGAACGTCGGGCCAACAGAGAAGCGCACCGTCCAGTCGCCGTTCTGCAGCAGATCGTTGAAGAGGTGCCAGTAGACGAGGTCGCTCTGCATGCGCAGGCCGAAGTGGTGCGTGGCATACCAGTCGAACCCTCCCCCGAAGCCGTAGAAGCCCTGCCAGTCGAGCTTGGTTCCGGAGGGAACAAGCTCCTCGACCACTGCGGTCGAGAACGCGTCCGTTGGATGAGGCGTGACCCTCTGCCGAATTGCGCCGATAGACGGCCGGACGAAGAGCGTCACCTTCTTAAAGTGCCGGTATTCAAGCTGTGGACCGAGAGCGAAGGTCTGCGAAAAGGCATCGGTAGGCACAAGGAGTTGGTAATTAGGTGGCAGTTCGCCGATTGACTCCAGGTATTCAATTTCTGCGTTCAGTTCCTGCTGCAGCGAGGTCTTCAGGACACTCGTGGTCAGCGAGTTGTGTCCGTTGACGACCGAATAATCGAAGCCCAGGGCATACCAGGTCTTCATGTTGCGTCCTACCTGCAGGTTGTAGCCGCGCTCGGCAAGGTTCAGATCGGGCGTTTCGAAATAGGTGAATCCGTTGTAAATGTCGTACTGGCGTACGTCCGTCTGCTGAGCGAATACCGAACGTGACAGGAGTGAGGGGAGTAACAGCGCGGCCATAATCAAAGCCGTCTGCATGGTTTTCAAACCGCGCAGGATCATCAACTTCTCCTTCGTTTACCAAACGCCGTATGAAACGCGCGACGGCTATCAATTGTCAACAAAGCTGGACCACATTTTCATCGGTAGTAACGGACGCTGGTCGAAATTGCTCTACAATACCGGGAAGCCTTTGCGTGGATACCGGGAAGTCTTGCCTTCCAGTCTGCGTCGATGAGTCTTTGCCGGCACCCGTGCATCTGCTTACTAAATCATGATTGAACATCCTCTCCCCGAAGCTCTGACCTTTGACGATGTATTGCTGGTGCCCGCTTACAGCGATGTAGTTCCCGCGCAGGTGAGCACGCAGACCCGCCTGTCGAAGAAGATCCTGCTCAACACTCCCTTGCTGAGCGCGGCCATGGATACGGTGACCGAATCCCGGCTGGCCATCGCCATGGCGCAGCAGGGCGGCCTGGGCATCATCCACCGCAATCTGACGCCCGATCAGCAGGCGAGCGAAGTGGACAAGGTGAAGCGATCGGAGAGCGGGATGATTGTTGACCCCGTCACCATCACGCCCGATCAGCTCATCTCCGAAGCGCTGGAGGTGATGCGGCGCTATAAGATTTCCGGCGTTCCCGTGACCAAGAACAAGCGGCTGGTCGGCATCCTCACCAATCGCGATCTGCGTTTTGAAACGCGCACCGATATTCCTGTTGGTGACGTGATGACCAAAGACAACCTCATCACCGTGCCTGTCGGCACCACGCTCGAAGAGGCCGAGCTTATTCTGCACAAGCATCGCGTGGAAAAGCTGCTGGTCGTCAACGGCGACTATGAGTTGAAGGGCCTGATCACTGTCAAGGACATCCAGAAGAAGCTGAAATATCCCAATGCCTCGAAGGACGAGAAAGGGCGGCTGCGTGTGGGCGCGGCGATCGGGGCAACCGGTGACTTCCTTGAACGGGCCGCCGATCTGGTCAGGAACCGCGTGGATGTTCTGTCCATCGATTCGGCGCATGGCCACTCCTCGCGCGTGCTTGAAGCAGTTCGGCTGGTGAAAAAGCAGTTTCCGGATGTGGACCTGCTCGCGGGCAACATCGCGACGTACGAGGGCGCGAAGGCTCTGATCGAGGCCGGCGCCGATGCGGTCAAGGTTGGCATCGGGCCAGGTTCGATCTGCACAACACGCATGGTAACCGGAGCAGGCATGCCGCAGATTACGGCGGTCAGCGAGGCGTTTCGCGCAGGCCGCGAGTACGGTATTCCGGTCATCGCCGACGGAGGCATCAAGTATTCGGGCGATGTGGCCAAGGCCATTGCTGCGGGCGCGAACGCAGTCATGATCGGCTCGCTGTTCGCGGGCGTCGACGAGAGCCCGGGCGAGACGATCCTCTACCAGGGACGGTCGTTCAAGGCGTACCGCGGCATGGGATCGCTGAGCGCGATGTCGCAGGGCTCGGGCGAGCGGTACTTCCAGGGCTCGCAGGATTTCCGCGACGAACCGGCGCGCCCTGAGGGGGTAGTCTCGCGCGAGCAAAGCGGGCAGAATCGCCTGGCGAAGTATGTTCCGGAAGGCATCGAGGGCCGCGTGCCGCATCGCGGTCCGCTCGAAGCGATGGTCTATCAGCTTGTCGGAGGACTGCGTTCGGGCATGGGCTATCTTGGCTGCGGGACGATCGAAGAACTGCAGACCAGGTCGCGGTTCGTGCGTATCTCGAACGCGGGCCTGCGTGAGAGCCACGTGCACGACGTAATCATCACCCGCGAAGCTCCGAACTACCACGTCGAATAGGACTACGCGTCCAGAGATACGCGCCTGCGACGCCAATTTCTCAACTACTGGCTGATGCGTTACCCCGCTTGCGCAGGATCACCTTCCGGCGTTTTCTCCAGTCCTCGTTGAGGCCGATCAGTTCCCAGGGAATCTCCGGCGAGAGATGCCGTAGAACCACGTCGCTGGAGGGATGAATGCGCAATGAAGGCGCCACCAGATACAGCAGGGGAGGCTGATCGGAAAACTCGATCTCCGGAAAGTAGCCATGCTTCTCAAAGGCATGTTCGCGCTGCAACTGCCGTACGCGCGACCAGTAGTCGAGCGCCTGCAGCGGCAGGTGGAGATCGTCGTCCGCCTTAAGCTCGATCACGGCCAGGCGGCCGCCGTGCGTAACCGTGAGCAGATCGAGCATGCCGCGATCTCCCGCAGAGAAGGCCGGCACTTGCGAATAGAGAATGTCGGCGCGGATGGCGGGTTCGATCTCGACAAGGTCGCGGCGCACCTCAGACTCGAGCCACCTCTCGGGTTGAAGACGAAACAGAGGATTGCGCAGCGAGCCGCCGGCGTGGCGGTTCTCAAAGAGCCGCCCTGTGAGTTCCCGGAAGAGGTCTTCGGTCTCAGCGGTGAGCGCCGTTTCATTCGCTCCCGCTCCGAAAGTGATCTCGTCCTGCCGCGCGAAGGAACCGGCTGCGAGGCCGTGCCGAATGCGCGCGAATTCGAGGCCATGCAGGACGAAAGCGATTTCGGTGGCACTGCGCGGGCGGATTTCAGTAGCTGCGCGGAGTCCGGGGCGCAACAGCCCCAGAATGTGATCCACTGCGGAACCGAAGCGTTGCAATGCAGCCTTCGGGTCGAAGGCATGGACGAGCTGGCAATGGAGATTGCCGGAGTTGCGGAGATCGATCTGTTCGATCTGCTCTGCGCGCTCGTCGAGCTCGTACAGCTCCCACTTGGCAACAGCAGAATTGAGCCACAACATGCGGGCGCATGTGGTCCGGGCGGTCCCCTGCGGAACAATGACCTTCAGGCCCTGAAACAGCCGTCGTCCGCCGCCATGCTCCCGGCAATACGCAAGCCACAGAATGCCAAGCGTGAGAATTCCATCGATGGTGGGTTGCGGTTCTTCCGCATTGACGGCGACCACGCTCCACGCCGCTGTTCCTCGAGTCAGCACGCCCCGCGCGTAGGCGGGGCCAAAGCTGTTCTCAAGGTCGGCAGCGGTGCGAAAGCCCTCGACGGTCCAATCGGGAAACCCGCGCATGAGCACGCGATCCAGGACGCGGAGATATTTCGCGCGCATCGCCTCGCGCGAGGAGGGCGTGCGGCGGTCGCGATTCGGCACCAGCTCGAGCACCTGGGGGCGAGTTTGCCCGAAACGGCGCGTCTCCAGCCTTAGTGAGTCTTTGCGTGCCTGCAGGCGGAGGATCGTGCGGACGAGGTTGCGCTCCTCCGACCACAGATGCAGCAGACAGCGGCCTTGCTCGGCGGATAACGAGTAGCGCGCCGATTGCATATCGAAAAGTACGCGGCCGTCTTCAAGGAGGGCCGCCTGCGGATGCTCGGCAAAAAATTCTTCGAGCTCGCGGGCCAGCTCCGCGGCGGGAATTTCAGCTGGAGCGACGGGCATTGCAGCGATGATGCGTGGACGCCGGACCGCGCATCAAGCGAATTACTACCAGCCTCTACTCTTTCGTAATGCGACGATGTGCGCGACGTGGTGGCGCGAGTGCCAGTCGTAGAGAGCAATGGCTTCGACCAGAGAGGTACGGCCATTCTCGGAGTGGTTGTAGCCGCGCTGCCACTGCTCTTCGGAGAGCGATTCAAATAGCGCCACCCAGCGGCGGTGCAGAGATTCAAGAAGGTCGAGTGACACATCGATGGGCAGCGTCCGCGCGTCGGCCAGCTCTGCCCAGTTCTTTTCGTCGTAGCTATTGACCGTAGGCCAGTCTTCGGTGAGCGCCAGCCGCGTGCGGACATACGCATTCATGTGGCTGTCGGCGACGTGGTGCACGAGCTGTCGGATGGTCCAGCCGCCTTCGCGGTAGGGCGCGTCGATCTGGGCTTCGTTCAGGCCGTAGACGGCCGCGCGGAGATTCTCAGGCAGCGCGGACAGCGTAGCAATGTATCCGTGCAGATGTGCGGCGTCGATAACGGCCGGGCGGGTGAAATCACCGATGGGGTAGCGCGGATCTGAAACTGTTTCACTTGCCATGTATTAGAAATAGCACGCACAAGCCGGGTTGTGTATGGGTGTGCTGGACCCGATGAAAACGCCGAGCCCGGCACACCCGCCGGTCTTACGCGTGGTGGTGGTAATGATGACCGTGGTGGTGATGGTGATGTGGCTGGGCATAGGCCGAAGCCGAAAACACCAGCGCCAGGGAGAGCAAAAGAAGCTTTTTCATGTCGAGATATTAGCAAGGAGCAACGCGCGAAAACGTCGAAACTCCAGGGCGGAATATCCGGAGTTACCCTCAACCGGACGTTTACCAGAACCCGCGATGAGCCTAGAATCAAGGGTAGCTCATCCAATCCACAGGACACTATGACTCTTCCGCTATCGCCGGCAGCCGCCGGACTGCAGCACAAGAAGTATTTCTTCGACAAGTTTGGCATCACCGAGCGGCTTCTTGAGCGTTGCCTGGGTGAGGCTCTTTCCGCAGGAGGTGACTATGCCGACCTTTATTTTGAGTCGATCGCCTCTACCTCGATCGGAATAGACGAGTCGCTCGTGAAGTCGGCGAGCCAGGGCGTGAGCGCCGGCTGCGGCGTCCGCGTGGTAAGCGGTGAGCGCACCGGATACGCTTATACCGACGACCTGTCCGCCGATCGCCTGCTGCGCGCAGCGCGCACTGCCGCACTGATCGCGAGCGGCCCCGCAAAGCAGCCGGTGCAGGGTTTCACGGAGACGAAGACACCAAGCCTGTATCCCGCCCCAGCCGTCGATCTCGACAGCGATCTCTCCACCAAGCTCGATTTGGTCAGGCGCGCCGACCTTGCCGCGCGAGCCTACGATTCGCGGATCACCCAGGTGCGGTCCAGCTATTCCGATGAACTGCGGCGCATCCTCATTGCCGCGTCTGACGGCACCTTTGCCAGCGACACGCAACCTCTGGCGCGGCTGAATGTGTTCGTTCTCGCCAAGGAGGAAGATCGCACAGCACGCGGAACCTCAGGCGGCGGGGGGCGAGTCGAGATCGATTTCTTCCAGACGGAAAAAACGCCCGAGCACTTTGCGCGCGAGGCCGCACGTCAGGCCATTCTGCAATTAGGTGCGGTCGCCGCGCCGGCCGGCGAGATGGAAGTCGTGCTCGGCCCCGGATGGCCCGGCGTTCTGCTGCACGAAGCCGTAGGGCATGGGTTGGAGGCGGACTTCAACCGCAAAAAGACTTCGGCCTTCGCGGGCATGATCGGCCGCCAGGTCGCAAGCTCGAAGGTGACGGTCGTCGACAACGGAACAATGCCCGGACGGCGCGGCTCGCTGAACGTGGACGACGAGGGATCCCCGACCCAGGAGACAGTGCTGATCGAGAATGGCATCCTCAAGACCTATCTGAGCGACAAGCTTTCTTCGCGCCTGATGGACATGCCCCACACCGGCAACGGGCGCCGCGAAAGCTATCAGCAGATTCCCATGCCGCGGATGACCAACACCTACATGCTGGCCGGCGAGGATGCTCCCGAGGACATTATCCGCAGCGTAAAGCGTGGGCTCTACGCGGTGAACTTCGGCGGCGGGTCTGTCGACATTACCAGCGGCAAGTTTGTCTTCTCGGCGTCAGAGGCGTACCTGATCGAGAATGGCAAAATTACCGCGCCTGTGAGAGACGCGACGCTAATCGGCAACGGACCCGAAGCGCTCAAGTACGTTTCGATGGTGGGCAACGATCTGGAACTCGACGAAGGTGTAGGTACCTGCGGCAAAGAAGGGCAGAGCGTGCCGGTAGGCGTCGGCATGCCAACAGTAAAACTCGACCGCATGACAGTCGGCGGCACGGGAAGGTAAGAGACAGGAAGGAAGTTTCAATTGCAAATCGTGGATGTGAAGCAATTTGTTTCGACGGCCGATGGATCGCGCCGTTATGCATGGAAGACAATTCCAATAGGCGAGGCGCTGAAAATTGCAGAACCCCGTCTGCGGTGCCCGGAATGCAAGGGAATTATCGCCTTGCGCCGGAGATCCGAAGACGGTGCAGTGCCGAATCGGGGAGAGCACCGTGCTAAGAACCGCGGCTGCTCGCTTGGTGACTGCTTCGACGGAGTAAAGCGTCTGGCGGCGAACCCGATCGAACCCGATGAGGACAGTATCGGTGAGTAGCGTTACTCAGCTTGCAGCGAACGACCTTCAGCAACTCGCCACCGACATTGTTACAAGGGCCGTAAAGGCCGGCGCGACCGACGCCGAGGTCACGATTCGCGAGGGCGATGAGTTCTCAACCGTCGTGCGCATGGGCGAGGTCGAGACGCTGAAGGAGTCGGGCTCGCGCGGCATGGGACTGCGCGTGCTGGTTGCCTCAGAGAACGGTCATCGCGTAGCCAGCACTTCGACCAGCGATTTCTCGGCGGAAGGCGTCGAGCACCTGGTGCGCGGGGCGCTGGCGCTGGCGCAGGTGACGTCGGAAGATCCATTTGCCGGCCTTGCCGATCCCGGCGAATTCGGCAAGATCGGAGGAGAAAACGGGGGCGATCTCGAGCTGTATCACGAAGACGTCTATTCTCTCGAAACCGTGCAGCGCATCGAATACGCTCGCCGCGCCGAGGCTGCGGCGCTGGCTGCTGACACGCGCATTACCAACAGCGAGGGCGGCAGCTTCGACGCGGCGACAGGGCACAGGATCTTCGCAAATTCGCGTGGCTTTACCGGCGAATATCGCGCCTCGTCCTGCTCCATCTCAGCCAGCCCGATTGCTCTGGGAAAAAACAACGAGATGCAGCGCGACTACTGGTACACCTACGCGCGCTCTCTCAAAAAGCTGGACACGCCGGAGTCGGTCGGGATTGAAGCAGCGCGGCGAACTCTGCGCAGGCTGGATGCGCGTCGAGTTAAGACGCAGCAGGTGCCGATCATCTTTGCGCCGGAAATTGCCCGGTCCCTCATTGGAGCGATCTTCGACGCAGCCAGCGGAGACAGCATCTATCGCGGCGCTTCCTTTTTCGCCGGCAAGCTGGGCGAGCAGGTCGCCGATAAAGCGGTCACTGTGATCGACGATCACACCATCGTCGGCGGCTTCGGAACCTCTCCCTTCGACGGCGAGGGCCTGCCGTCGCGGCGCACGGTGATCGTCGAACGCGGCGTGCTGACCAACTATCTGCTGAACACCTACACGGGCCGCAAGCTGGGGATGAAGAGCACCGGTAACGCGGCGCGAGGCCTGGCGGGCAATCCCGGCATCGGCGCTGGCAATCTCTTCCTCGTCGCAGGCACCACTACGCCGCAGGAGATCCTTGGCGGCGTGCAATCGGGCCTTTACGTATCAGAACTGATGGGCCAGGGCGTGAACATGGTCACCGGCGATTACTCGCGCGGCGCATCCGGCCAATGGATCGAGAATGGCGAGCTGGCCTATCCGGTGCAGGAGATCACCATCGCCGGAAACCTGAAGGACATCTTCCGGAACATCACGGCTATCGGCAGCGATCTCGACTTCCGCGGTTCGGTCGCCTCTCCAACCCTGCGCGTGGACGGCATGACCATCGCCGGAGAGTAATCTTCTGAGTGGTGACATTGCGTGCTCATTTCATCGGTAGACTTTGATCCGCAAAACCCTCCGTGGGCGCACATCCCCGCTCGCGCCGGGGTCTTCGCGCTTTTTGCCGCGGATGAGCGCGCCGAACCCTACATAAGTAGAACGCCCAATCTGCGCAACCGACTGCGGCGATTGCTGGCCGCCCGACCCAACGAGCAGCCCGGGCAGTCCAAGCGCTTCCGTCTCACCCAGAGCGTTGCTCGCATTGAATACACTCTGACTGGATCGGACTTCGAGTCGTGGTTGCTGCTTTATCAGGCATCGGCAACGGCTTTCGGCGAGCGAGCGCGCAAGCGGCTGCACCTCAAGCCGCCGACCTTTCTGCGCATGACGATGGACAATGCTTACCCCCGCGTATATGTAACCAACAGAATTACAAAAGCCGCAGCGAACGATCTTTTCGGCCCCTTTCCCTCGCGCGCGGCCGCGGAAGCCTTCCTCGAAAGCATGCTCAACCTTTTCGAATTGCGCCGCTGCCACGAAGACCTTCATCCCGACCCGGCATTTCCCGGCTGCGTCTACTCGGAGATGAAGAAATGCATGGCGCCATGTTTTAAGGGATGTACCGACGAACGCTATGCACAGGAGGCCGCGGCGGTGCATGCGTTTCTGGCGACGCGCGGCAAGAGCCTGATTGAGGAACTAAGGAGGGAACGGGACCGGGCCGCCGAGGCGTTGAATTTTGAGAAAGCCGCGGAGATTCACGCCCGGCTCACCCGCGTGGAAAGCGCGGTAGCGGGCGCCTCTCCGGCTGTCCATGCGCTCGCGGAATTGAACGGTGTGATCATACAGCCGGCCAGTGAACCGGGACACGTCGCCCTCTTTCTGTTGACCAAGGGCTCGCTCGTCGGACCCGCCCTCTATTCCGTAGCCGGCATGCGGCATCCGAATGAGCAATCGGGATCGTCTTCGCTCTTCGCGCATCCGGCGGCCATTGCTCCGGTACCCCTCGAAGAATCTCCGCTGGTCCGTCTGGCTGCGCGCGACGAACTCGAATCGCGCCTTAACGACGCGCTCAACACTCTCGCAGTCCGATCTGCAAAAAGCACGCAGCAGATCGCGAACCATCTGTGCCTTTTCACCCGCTGGTATTATCGCCCGCAGGCGCGTCGTGTCGGCGAAGTGATCTTTGAAGAAGCCCACGAGATGCCCAAAAAACCGCTGATGCGCGCGATTTCGCGCGTCTACCGGCAGGGGCAAGCCGGCCAGCAGCCTGAAGATGCGCCCTTTGCAGAGCAGCCGGCTGGCTGAAGCGTCGGCGATACTATCTACCTATGCTTTGCGAATCGGCAGCGGCGAAGAATGCGTATAAATGTCTAACAGGCGCTCTCCGTTCGTGTCGCGACATCCAACAAACTAAGGCCACCTTCTGGAGCGAGACGCGTGATTCTTGAGGATATTCGCTACGCGCTGCGGCAGTTTGCCAAGGCTCCCGGATTTACCGCGACAGCGATTCTGACGCTCGCCCTGGGGATAGGCGCGACGACGGCAATCTTCACCCTGGTCTACGCGGTACTGCTCAAGTCGCTGCCGGTAGCGAATCCTGGTGAATTGATCCGGGTGGGCAACAAGGAAAACTGCTGCGTTAATGGCGGCATGCAGAACGACTGGTCGCTCTTCTCCTATGAGCAGTACAAGCAATTTCGGGATAATACTCCGGGCTTTGCGCAGCTGGCCGCCTTTGAGGCCGGTCACAGCCTGTTCAGCGTGCGACGGGAAGGCACCAATCATTCGGCGGAGTCGCTGATCGGCGTCTCTGTGTCGGGAAATGCCTTCGACACGCTCGGCGTGAGCGCATATGCGGGACGGCTACTGAAGCCGTCGGATGACGAAAAGGGTGCGGCATCCGTGGCCGTAATAACCTATCGCACCTGGCAGCAGAAGTATGGCCAGGACTCGTCAATTGTCGGCGCGAGCTTTCTGATCAACGGTCAGCCGTTCACCATCGTTGGCATTAGTCCGCCCGGGTTCTTTGGAGAGAGGCTCGAAGGCGATCCGGCGTCGTTCTGGATACCATTAAACAAACGTCCATTGGTTCTGGGAGTCAACAGCTTTGTGGACTCGCCAGAGTACGATTGGCTGAACCTCTTCGGCCGACTTAAACCTGGCGCGAATCAGAAACAGGTCGAGGCGCAAATGCAGGTGGAACTGCGCCAGTTCCTCCAAAGTCCGGTGAGCAAAACTGAAGAGCGCGACAAAAGCCTGATTCCGGAACAGACGCTTCATCTTGCTCCCGGCGGTGGAGGGGTGCAGCGCATGCAGGAGGAGTTCAAGGATGCTCTGCACCTGCTGATGTGGATTTCCGGGGCCGTTCTGCTGATTGCCTGCGCGAATCTGGCCAACCTGATGCTGGTGCGCGCTACGGCGAATCGGCAGAGGATCTCGATACAGGCGGCGCTGGGCGCTCCGCGATCGCGGCTGGTGGGTCAGGCGCTCACGGAAAGCGTGGTGCTGGCCGTGCTCGGAGGCATCGCCAGCCTTATCGTGGCGTACGGAGGAGCGCGGCTGATCGTGTATCTCGCAGCGGGCAAGAGCTACGTGCCGATCGATGCCACGCCCTCGCCGGCGGTGCTGGCATTTGCCTTCGTTGTGTCGCTGGTCACGGGGATGCTGTTCGGCGTAGCGCCAGCGTGGGTGACGGCACATGCGGACCCGATCGATGCATTGCGCGATGCGAACCGGACAATGAAACACAGCGGCCTCTGGACCCAGAAGGCCCTCGTCGTGGTGCAGGCGGCGGTTTCCTTGCTGCTGCTGTGCGCGGCGGCCCTGCTTATCCAAAGCCTGCGCAATCTGCATCATCAGGACTTCGGATTCGACACGACCAACAGGTACATTCTGCACATTGATCCGCAGATGGCCGGCTACAAGGTCGAGCAGATCGAGGCGTTGGATCGCCAACTTCACGATTCTCTGGCTGCGATTCCCAGCGTGAAGTCAGTGGCCTGGTCGACTTACACTCCCATGGAGGGCGACAACTGGGGTAAAGGTGTCTACTTTGAAGGCAGACAACCTCCGCCGCCGGGCAGCAACGAGCAGGATGCATCCTGGGTACGGGCAAGCGCCGGCTATTTCGACACAATCGGCACCCGCATCATCGCCGGCCGGCCAATTTCCGAACAAGACGCGGCCACCACGCGCAACATCGCCGTAGTAAACCAGGAATTCGTAAAGCGTTTTTACAAAAATCAGAACCCAATTGGTCAGCACTTCGGACTCGACAAACAGAAGTACTCGGGCGCGTACGAGATCGTGGGTGTCACGGAGAACACCAACTACTGGCAGCCGACGAGCAAGATGCGCCCGATGTTTTTCCTTCCCGCTGTGCAGTGGTTCCGTGTGGACGATCCCGATGTGATGCTTGGCGATACTTTTTCCCACATGCACCTCAACGCTTGGGAACTGCGCACGAATCGGAGGGTTCCGGGACTTGAGTCTCAAGTACGCGAGGCGCTCGCCCAGGTCAATCCGAACCTCACGGTGATCGACTTCCAGACCTTCGGTGCCCAGGTTCAGGAAAACTTCAACCAGCAGGCGATGGTCGCAGACCTGACCTCTGTGTTTGGGTTGCTGGCCCTGGTGCTGGCTTCGATCGGTTTATACGGCGTGACCGCGTATGCCGTCGCGCGTCGCACGGGCGAAATCGGCATCCGCATGGCGCTGGGAGCAGATCGGACGGACGTCCTCCACCTGGTGTTGCGGGGCGCGTTTCTGCTTGTGGGAGTAGGGCTGGCGATTGGAATCGTCGTCACGATGCTGGTCGGCCGGTTCATGGCGAGCCAGCTGTTTGGCGTCAAGGCCTACGACCCCGCCATTCTATTGATCACGACGGTGATCCTGGGAGCAGCTGCGCTGATCGCGTCAGTGATTCCTGCCCAGCGTGCGGCCAGCATCGAGCCGATGGACGCGTTGAGAACGGAGTAACAGGGAACAAGATTGAGACACGACTATTTCTCCGCGCTCTTCTTCTTCCGCGCCTTCACCTTGAACCAGATCGGTGAGCCTTCAAAGCCAAATGCCTCCCGAATCTGATTCTCAAGAAAACGCTCGAAGGAGAAGTGCAGTTTCACGTCCCGGTCAGTGAATAGGACAAACGTAGGCGGTGCGACGGCGGCCTGCGTCATATAGAGAATGCGGACCCGTTTGGACAGCGGCACTCCGGCACGCTGGAAATCGACGCGCTCAAGGAAGCGGTTCATCTGGCCGGTGGTCACGCGCTTACGCCGCTCCTGCGCGACGCGAATGGCCGTGTCAAGCACCCGGTTAAGGCTGCGACTGTCCTTCTGTGCCTTGGCCGCGGAGATGAAAACAATCGGCGCGTAGTCGAGATACTTAAGCGCGCTTCGCACCTGGCTCTCGAAAATCTTCATTTCCGCCGGAGGCTTGCCGTCCGTGCGTCCCGTCGTCACCAGGTCCCACTTGTTCACGACGATCACCACCGACCGGCCGCTCTCGTGAGCGTACCCGCCAATCGTCGCGTCGGAGGCAGTGACGCCTTCAGTCGCGTCAATGATCAGGAGCGAAACATCGGCGGCCTCAAGATGGCGGCGCGCCATGATGACTGAAAGCTTTTCCGCCATCAGCTCGGTCTTGCCCTTGCGGCGGATTCCGGCCGTATCGATGATGCGAAGCTGCTGTCCCTGGTAGTCGATCACCTCATCAACGGCGTCGCGCGTAGTCCCGGCGATGGGCGAAACAATGGCGCGCGTGGTTCCGGTGAGCGCGTTCAGCAGGGTCGACTTGCCAACATTCGGGCGGCCAATGATGGCCAGCCGTGTTTCGTGCTGCTCGTACTCGCCATGCGTGCGATGCACTGCTTCTTGTGTGTCGCCTTCAACGGCTGCTTCTTCTTCCGCGGCCTCCTCCACCGGTTCATCGTTGAAAGGCAGAACAGCGAAAACCTCGTCCAGCAGCTCGCCGATATTGTGTCCGTGCTCAGCGGAGATAGCAATCAGGTTCTTAATACCAAGCCGGCGGAAGTTTTCGGCCGCGGTGTCGAGCGCCTCAACATCGATCTTGTTCACGACAAGGAAGAGCGGCTTGCCGGAGCGTATCAACAGGCGCGCGAGATCAAGATCGGGCGAAGCGAGCTCGGTGCGCCCATCAACCACCATCACAATGGCATCGGCCTCCTGTACGGCGACCTGGGCCTGACGGAAAATCTCTGCCGGAATGAGCGCCTCGTCGTCGGGAACGATGCCGCCAGTGTCGACGATACGCGCCGTGCGTCCGGACCACTCGACTTCGCCGTAGATGCGGTCGCGCGTGATGCCGGGCTCGTCTCCCACAATCGAGCGGCGTGACCCGGTGAGGCGATTAAACAGCGTGGACTTGCCGACATTGGGACGCCCAACGATTGCAAATACCGGCTGTCCGTCTCCGGTCTGTCCGGATTCCTTAATTCGCGACTTCCTGCTACTGGATTTTTTCAAGGTGCTTGCCGACCTGACAGGGATGAGATTCGTCAGTCAACGGCGAATGCCGCAAATGTGGACTGTGTGCTGACGCGATGGTATGCCCATCGATGATTCTATCGTGCGTCAGTGAGCATTGCCGGAGCATCGGCCCCGGGGGTTAATTCAGGCCTGCATCAAAACGGAGGCGTTCCGCCGTCGTCCGCAGGCGTTTGTCGTGCGTCCACAGAACCGTGCCCGGAGTCAGCCCGACCGCTGCCAGTAGGTGAGCGTCCACGTAGCCAATCCCATCTCCGTGCAGACCCCAGCTGTCAATCATTCCCAGCACCTCGTCGTTCGTTGCAATGGTGGCCTGCGGCAGATTTTGCAAGGCATTCATCACGATCTTGCGCTGCCGCAGAACACCAAGCGCCAATTCGCCAATGACGAACGGATGCGTAAGCACCTGTCCATTGTTCAACAATCCGTCGAGGACTGCGTCGCCCTTGCGTAAATGGTCAATCCACACCGAAGTGTCCGCCAGAATCACCTCTTTACGGACTTCCGGCGCGGTATCGCCCTCAGCTTAGGCTCGGTCCCGCCGAGCCGGGCCAGCCTACGTGCGCTCTCCCGTTCGATGAGTGCCTTGAGTGCCTCTCGCACGAGAGCGGTTTTCTCCTTGAGGCCGGTGAAAGCCTGAGCCTTCACCAGCAGATCGTCGTCGAGCGCGAGTGTGGTGCGCATGTGGATTCTCCTCAAAGGAATAGGATGACATATAGAATAGCATCATGTGATGCTGATATTTGTGCATGAATATGAAGGAACAGTTTCAGATATTCTTAGAGAACGACCTGCCCGAAAATTCCTGACGTGTCCTCCACCACCCAAACCGCGCCCGCACTACCCTCGCTTTATGACTTCTTCGCCCCCGGCGGAGTGCTCTCGCGTTCGAGCCTGCCGTATGAGTTTCGCCGCGGCCAGTTGGAGATGGCGCAGGCCGTCGAGCGCGCTCTCGATGAAAATCGTCATCTGATCGTGGAAGCAGGAACCGGCACCGGCAAGACGCTGGCTTATCTCTTGCCGGCCTTGCGCTCCGGACGCCGCGTGATCATCTCCACCGGCACGAAAAATCTCCAGGAGCAGTTGTTCTTCAAGGACATCCCATTCCTCGAGTCGCTGCTGGGCCCATTGCGCGTTTGCTATATGAAGGGCCGCGCGAATTACGTCTGCCGGCACAAACTTTATGCGCTGCGCAGCCAGCCGATTCTTTCCGGCCTCGAAGAAATCTCGCAGTACCACGCCATCGCCGAGTGGGAGAAGACCACCGAGACCGGTGACCGCGCCGAGATCGACGATCTGCCCGAAGCCAGCCAGCTCTGGGCCAAGCTCGATGCGCGCAGTGATGCCTGCCTTGGCCAGAGTTGTCCCGACTACGAGCGTTGCTTCATCACCGAGATGCGGCGCAAGGCGGCGGAGAGCGATGTGATCATCGTGAACCACCATCTGTTCTTCGCCGATCTCGCCATCAAGCAGCAGGCCGGAGCCGCGCCCGACGCAGGCGTGTTGCCCGATGCCGGCATCGTTATCTTCGACGAAGCCCATGAGCTCGAAGACGTGGCGTCAAGCTACTTCGGCATTAGCCTGAGCAACATTCGTTTTGAGGAGCTGGCGCGCGATCTGGAGACGATGCTGCGCGCGAAGCAGGCACTCAACTCAAGCATCACCAGTGCGGCGCAGACTGCGCGCGAGCGGGCGCGGATGTTCTTCGCTGCATTACCGCGCGGAGCAGCAAAGTCCGGCGGCGATTGCCGCATACCCTTCCTCAATCGCGAGGAGTTTCTGGAGGCGCAGGGCGATCTTTACCTCGGCCTGCTGAATGCTCTGCATCGCCTGGAAGGTGAGCTGGAGCGCGTGCGCGGCGTGGAGGAAGCGCAACCGCTGAGAAAGCGCGCCGCCGATATTCGCGAGCACTTGAAGTTTTTGCTGGAAGCGGACGAAAGGAATACCGTCTTCTGGCTGGAGCGTCGTGGGGGCAGAGGCCAGGGCTCGGCTCCGGTGACCTATCTGCAGGCCACGCCCATCGATGTATCGGAGCTGCTCGGCGAACTGCTCTTCGAGAATTTCCCCAGCATCGTGCTCACCTCGGCAACGCTCACCGTGCAGGGAGGCTTCGCCCACATCCGCAAGCGCCTGGGCATGAATGACGCGCGCGAGCTCGTGGTGCCTTCGCACTTTCGCTATGGAGAGCAGGCGCTGCTCTATCTACCGCCCGACATGCCAGACCCGCGCGACGCGAATTTCCAGGAGGAGGCCGCGAAGCGCATCCGCCGCATGCTCGACATTACGCAGGGTCGCGCCTTCTGCCTGTTCACCAGCTATCAGCAGATGCACGATCTCTACGAGCGGCTGCTAGTCGAGGTCGGCTACCCGCTGTTGCTGCAGGGCACGGCTCCGCGCAAGGCGCTGCTTGAGGAGTTTCGCGAGACGCCGAATGCTGTCCTCTTCGGCACTTCGAGCTTCTGGCAAGGTGTCGATGTGCAGGGAGAAGCGCTGAGCTGCGTTATTGTTGACCGCCTGCCCTTCGCCGTTCCCACTGACCCCGTCGTCCAGGCGCGGATGCGCGCCATTGAAGAGGGCGGAGGCAATCCTTTTTTCGAATACCAGGTGCCTTCGGCCGTTATCACGCTCAAGCAGGGTTTTGGCCGGCTCATTCGCTCGCTCGAAGACCGCGGCGTGCTCATGCTGCTCGATCCGCGCATTCAGCGACAGCGCTACGGCCGCGTCTTTATCGAGAGCTTGCCGCCTTATCGTGTCACGCAGGACATCGCAGCGGTCGAGGCCTTCTTCGAGCGAAAGTGACTGATAGCATTGGAAAGGGAATGGCTCGTAATCTCTACATTTTGGCCGCAACTTTGCTCCTCTTCGCGCTCGTCTCCTGCGGCATGACTCTACTAAGCCCGACCCTTCAGCCCGGCCTGCCTGGAAACGGCTCGTTGTGGAAGACCACGGGCCTGTTCCTCCTGCTTGGAGGGCTGATCGTAGCGCTGCTGGGCGTGATGACGGCCATGTTCGAGCAGGTCGACCGCCGTGCTGACGAGCGCCGCCAGCGCGAGCGCGCGAGGCGCAAACCCGGCTACTGATCGCTTACAGAAGCTACAATAGACACAGGGCCTTTTGCCCGAGAGTTCATCGAACAAATGTACGAAGTTACCGTGGAGCGCGATTTTTCCTCTGGACACTACCTGAGGAACTATCGCGGCAAGTGCGAAAATCCGCATGGGCACAACTACAAGGTCCGCATCACGCTGCGCGGCGAAACGCTGGACGTGTCTGGATTGCTTCTGGACTTCAAGGATCTGAAGCATGTGATGCGGCCCGTTATTGAGCGCCTCGACCACCAAATGCTCAACGATATTGATCCGTTTACCGGGATCAACCCGTCGGCCGAAAACCTGGCTCGCTATTTTTACGACGAAACGAACCAGCAGCTCAGCGAGATGACCGGAGGCCGTGTTCACGTGAAGGACTGCACTATCTACGAGACCGACACCACGACGGCCACCTACTACGAGTAGCTCTTGTATCTCATCGAAATCTATAAATCCGTTCAGGGCGAGTCGAGCTTTGCCGGCGTTCCGTGCATTTTCGTGCGCCTCGCCGGATGCAATCTGCGCTGCTCCTGGTGCGACTCTGAATACACCTTTACCGGGGGCTACAAACTCACCGAGGATGAAGTCGTGGCCGAGATCGCGAAGCTCGCGCCTGTCAGGCTGATCGAGTTCACCGGAGGCGAGCCCCTTTTGCAGGAACGCGAGCTGATTCCGCTGATGGAGCGGCTGCTCGACCGGGGATACGAACTGATGATCGAGACCAGCGGCGAGCGTCCGGTCGAGAACGTTCCCAAAGCGGTCCACAAAATCGTGGACGTGAAGTGTCCCGGCTCGGGCGAAGCCGGACGCTTCAGGATGACCAATCTCGCCTCGCTTACAGACCGGGACGAGTTGAAATTCGTCATCGCCGATCGCGCCGACTATGAATTCGCCCGCAATTTCATTCGCGTCAACCTTCTCGAATCGCGCGGCGTCCAGATCCTGCTCTCACCTGCATTCTCGAAGACTCCAACGCCCGAGCGCAGCACCGCCAACTGCGTGCTCGATCCCCGTGAGCTTGTGGAGTGGATGCTCGTCGACGGGTTGAACGCACGCCTAAGCCTGCAGATCCACAAGTATGTCTGGGAGCCGCAAAAGAAGGGCGTCTAGTGCAGGCGATCCAGGTACTTATCGAACGAAATCTCGAAGTAAAACATTTCTTTCCCATCCGCATCGCGTAGCTCCCGCAGATTCAGCTTCGCGCCGCGAAGTGGATTGTCGCCCAGTCCTTCCATGTCGTAGAAAAGAAAACCGGCACGCGTGGTGTGCGGCTCGACGGCGATGGCCGAGTACTCAAACTCTGAAAAATCCTGTTCGATCTTGGAGTCCGGAGTCTTCACTTTTCCGCCCATCGGAGGCAGCGGCGCAGGCATGGGAATCTTCTTGCCCGCATTGCCGACGTGTGTCATGCGGCGTTCAACGTCTTCCGGTTCGGCCGCAGGAATCTTGTCGCCAGCGCTGCTGATGAAGTTAATGCGCGCGTCAACGAGAGAAATGGGCCGGTCGCCGTTGTTCGTCACGATCAGCCGAATCGGCATGAAGCCATTCTTCAGGTAGTCGACCCGAAAGATGCTCTCTTTCTCCTTCGTATCGAAGGGCTCAGCGGCAATCGCGACGTGGTTGTCAGGATGTGCATCGAACGCCGCGTACGTCGAGGCCTCTTTCGCGGGTGGGGGAGCGTGATCGGAAGCCGGAAGCGCGGTTGCCGTGAACGAGAGAGCAAGGGCGAGGGAAAACAGAGAAGGCAAGCGCATGTTCTTCGACACGATTATCATCTTCGCTTAAGACTTCAGTAAAGTGGGATTCGTAAGCGGATGCTCGTTCTCTACAGCCTCGCGTTGTTCCTTGTCCTGGTGGTGGGCGCCCCTTGGTGGCTCTTCCGAATGGCGACCAGCGGCAAGTATCGCGAAGGCCTTGCCGAACGCCTCGGCTGCGTGCCCCGGCGAATCCCGTCCGCCGCGAATCAGCCGGTGATCTGGGTGCATGCTGTCTCGGTGGGTGAGGTGCTTGCCGCCAGCCGGCTGATTGAAGAATTGGCCGCCCGCGCTCCGGGTTGGTGTGTGGTCATCTCAACCACTACGCGAACCGGGCAGAAAATGGCTCGCGAGCGATTTGGAGAGGACAGGGTCTTCTACTTCCCGCTGGATTTTGCCTTTGCTGTGCGTGCGAGGCTGCGCACCCTGCGCCCTCGCATGGTGGTGCTGATCGAGACGGAGTTCTGGCCGCGCATGCTATCCGAGTGCCGCCATGCGGGCATTCCAGTAGCTGCGGTGAATGCACGCATCTCCGACCGCTCGTGGCCGCGCTATCAGCGCCTGCGCTTTCTCTGGAAGCGCCTGCTGAACAGCTTCGCCGTTGTGCTGGCGCAGAGCGAGCTCGATGCCGAGCGGCTAACCGCACTTGGGGCGAGCAACGTGCGCATTGGAGGAAATCTGAAATTCGGCATCCGCGTTGAGAAGCCGGCAGCCGTGACCGAGGCTCTGCGAAAGAACCTGCCGCCCGGCGTGAAAGTGGTCGTCTGCGGGTCGACCCTTGAGGATGAGGAATCGTTGATCCTCAATTCACTGCCGCCGGGTATCGTCACTATTCTCGCGCCTCGTCACCCCGAGCGGTTCAGGGCCGTCGAGAACCTTCTCTCCCAACGCAAAACCCCGTTTCTCCTGCGTTCCCGATGGATGGAGTCGCCCGCCCCGATCGAACCAGGGACGGTCTTCCTGCTCGATTCCATCGGTGAGCTGGCCTCGGTCTATGCTCTTGCCGACCTAGCCGTTGTGGGAGGCGGTCTCCTCTGGCCGGGCGGCCACAATCCGCTGGAACCGGCACAATTCGGTGTGCCCGTGGTCATGGGCCCACACTATGAAAATTTCCGCGACATTGTAGACCAGCTCTCCAGCGCCGACGCGATTGCCGTGGTCGATCTTCCGGAATTGATGGACACCTTCCATCGCCTTCTGACCGACGAGCGCGCCGCGCATGAGATGGGCGAGCGAGCGCGCAGAGCCTTCGAGAGCGAAGCCGGAGCTACCGAAACCGCAGTTGACGCATTGCTGGCAATTGTTGGATTGCGCGAGGCGGCGCGTCGATGAGTCGGGCGATCTTAGCGCCCCTCGTGCCACTCTACGCAGCCTCGGTAGGCGTGAAGAATCTTGCTTACGAGCATCGCTGGCTGAAGCCAAAGCGACTGGAATGGCCCGTGATCAGCGTGGGCAATCTTTCCGTAGGAGGGGCAGGGAAGACGCCAGTCGTGATTCGCCTCGCGCAGTTGCTCACCGAGCAGGGTCGAAATATCGATGTCCTCTCGCGTGGCTATGGCCGCAGCACACAGCAAACTGTACGCGTCGACGCAGACGGTTCAGCTGAGCAATTTGGCGACGAACCCATTCTGATTGCACGCAACGCGCGCGTGCCCGTGTATGTAGGCGCGAGCCGCTATGAAGCGGGATTGCTCGCAGAGCGTGAGCAACCCAAACCCAGCCTGCATCTTCTCGACGACGGCTTCCAGCATCGCCAACTCACGCGCGACATCGATATCGTCGTTCTTCACCGCAGCGACTTTGACGAGCGCTTGCTGCCGGCCGGCCAATTGCGCGAGCCGCTGTCAGCCCTGACGCGTGCGTCGGTCATCGTGCTCCGCGCGGAAGACCAGCACCTCGAAGACCAACTGCGAAGACGCGGCATCGAAGCACCCGTCTGGATTCAGCGTCGTCGCCTGGTTGTCGAGACTTCGGTGCGTGCCATCGCATTTTGCGGCATCGCGCGTCCAGAGGAGTTCTTTGCCGCCTTGCGTGCGAGCGGCTCAGACATTCCCGCATCATCTCACTATCGTGATCACCACGTTTACACAGATTCCGACCTCAAGCACCTCCTTCAACTTCGCAACTCGAACCAGGCAGCAAGCTTCATCACGACGGAAAAAGACTGGATGCGTTTGACCCCAGAGCAAAGAACGCGTCTGGCTCCCCTAAACGTGGCTCGTCTCGATGTCGTCTTCGAAAATGAGACAGCCGTTGCCGGCCAGTTACTCAGCCTGCTTGTGAGAAAATAAGGAATTGTTTTCTCGTACAGTAAACATGCGCCTGCTACAGCATCGTGGTACAGTGTGACACAATGAGTCCCGGTCCACAGGGAGGAGTGTGAAAACAGCAGATGCAAAACGTCCTTAAATTCAATTCGCTGGAAGAGGCAAACCGATACACGCAGGAACTGAAAAACAGGGCACCAAAGCAACAGGCCAAAGGCGCGCCTGTACTATTTTGGCGCGCAAAGACTGAGAACGGGTGGCGTTACATCAAGGCAGAGCGTACCGTTGCGCCGGGTGTCGCTGCTTATCCAGACGGACACTTCTATCTCCGCAGGATGATCGACGGCAAGCGGGTTTACTTTCCTGTCGATAGCAGCGAAGCACCCAAGGTTATCAGACAAGCGAATACCGAGCACACCGAACACAAGACACCAGATGGCTCTGGTCGGAAGGGAACGGCACGGCCCGCGGTAACGGCGAAAACCACACTGCGCGAAGCCGCGAAAGTTTATGTCAAATCGCTGCGCGCACGCAGGGTCTTCAGGATGGAAGAAGACGCTGACAGGGTACTGCACGACAGGAAAACCGGATTCCTTCACATACCTTTCGTTCCGAATCTGCCCGTCTACGTGAAAGACATCAGGGCCGAGCATTTCACAGGGTACATAAACGCGCTTCACAAGCTCCATGAGAACTCAACAGGAGCACACGACAGACAGGGCGACAGGACGATTGAGAACAAGGCACATCATTTGCGCCGATTCCTGCAATGGGCAGATCATCCAGGGTTAAAATGGCGCGAGTTGATCAAGCGTGCCGAACGTCCGACACCTAACGCGTTCTCAGACACCGAACTCACCACGCTGCGACAGCATGCCGGGGAATTGTCGCTAGAACGCATCCTGCTCGAAATGGGTTGTCAGTTGGGTCTTCGTGTCGGTGAGTTAACCGTTGCAGAGTTCACGGACGTTGATAGGGAGCGCCGGATATACACCGTGCGTTCAAAGCCCAATTTCAATTTCAAAGTAAAGAAGAGTAAACAGCGCAGCGTGCCCATTTCCAAGGGTCTGATTGAATTGCTGGACAAGTGGAAAGCTACGCTGCCAATCGATCAAAAGATTGTGTTCGCTCGTAAGGGGTCATTTCGCGAGCCGCACGCAGGTAGCAGCCTGTATAACCGTCTCTCACGTCTTGCGGTGAAAGCGGGTGTCACAGACGCGCACCCACACCGGATGCGTAGAACTGCAATTACCCGTTGGATTCGCTCTGGAGTTGATCTTCCAACAGTGCAGAAACTAGCAGGGCACGAGAACTCTCAAACGACTTTGGAAAGCTACGCTGCCCCTCTCAGCATCGAGGACTCCAGTCTCCACGAGCGCATGGCGGAAATCTGGTCGTGGTAGGTGGTAAGCGCGCGGGGATTAACCCGTAAACGACAAAAAAGCCCCTGCCTCCGATGTCTTGGAAGCAGGGGTAGTCCATTGCTGTGGGGATCATTTTAGAACGCTGACTTGTCAGCTTGCGAACGTAAACGTGGACGTTCTGAATAAGGGGTCAAAACGTCGGATGATATGGGGACATCAAAACCCCACTCTAGCGTCGGGACTCATTGCGAATCCCCTTTATTTATGCGGGTTCCTGAATGGCGTTTTCGGATTTCTGGCTTGTTGCCAACCCTGCCGCGTCAGCCGATTGGCGTTTGGCCGCGAGTCTCAGTCTGGCTGCTACGGCCTGTCTGCGGTTCAGTTCCGACTTGGGAACCTGCTTCTTGCCTTGGAACTCATCCTTCAACTCAACGTGCTTCGGGTTCGCAGGATCGTAGTAGAACCGGATTGTGTTGGAGTTCTCTACCAGAACACGGAAGCCTGCCTTGCGTGCTGCCCTAAACTGCTTCGATTTCTTCAGCCGTCCCTCGGTGTTCGATTCATAGATGCCGCGAAAATAGTTCGTGTGTCCCGTCGCTGCGGCGTCTGTGGGGCTGAGTTCTATCGGCATCGCGTGATTCAGCGGTGTCAGTTTGTTGTGTCGCGCACGATTGCGCCAAAATGTATCTGCGTACTGCTCCGCCATGTTGCTCAAAACTGTGTGCTCCTTTCGGTTCATGCTGCGTAAATGAAAAGGACCGCCCAAAAAGGCGGCCCCGCTGTCGTTTCTTGAATGTGCGAGTTATCGTTACCCGACGATGATGGGGTAAACCGCGCAAGTCGCGAGGGTGGTGCTGGCCACGCTTAACGAAGCTGTACAGGTCACGTTGACCGTGACGCTAACCGTACTCAGGTCAGTGCCCGAGGGTACGTCTGCGCTATAGGCCGTAATCTGCGATTGCGTGTCGTGGATCGTTGCGAGCGTCGTAACCGTGCCACCGATGTCCGCTGAAATTGTTACGGTGAACGCGCT
>JABCZC010000040.1 GCA_013289875.1 Acidobacteriota bacterium
CGAACCTGACCCCGAACCTGACCCCGAGCTGCTCGCGGTCGAATCTGTCCGCCGATGCAGCGTCGGCCGGTCCGGATCGTCCGCCGGAGCACTCCCCGAGGTATTTCCAGACCCGCTTCCGATGCCCGATGTCGATCCCGAGCCGCTCCCCGAAGTCGTGCTGCCCGCACCTGATCCCGACCCCGAGCTCGATCCCGAACTCGCACCCGACCCCGACGAAGCCGTCCCCGAGTCCGCCGGATGATGCGCGAAGTGCGGTTTCCCGTCGTCCCCTTTCACATCTCCTTCGATTTTCGGAGGATTCTTCGACGGCTTCAGCTTCGACACCTTCGGCGTCGGAGGCGTCCGGTACGATCCGATTGCGATCCACGACCCAGACACGTTGGCTGCCGCCTTCACGTCGAACAGCCCCTTGGACGATCCCGCATCCACCAGCTCGTACTGCGTGCCCGTCTCCACCGCCAGCGGCATGGGCTGCGCCATGTACAACCCGGCCGGTTGGTACCGCTCTCCGTCCCAAACCGCCACCGGAATCAGCCTGGCCGCCGTCGGCTTGGTCAGGTCTCCCGTGTACTCGAGAACCGCCGTCGCCCGCAGCACCGGAGTCGGCGTCGCGCCGTTGTTCGGGTTCACTCTGCCTGGATACTGCGCATGAGCCGGGACAACAAATCCCGCGCCCAGCATCCATCCCGCGAATATCAATCCGCGCCAGAGACTCATCCCGCGCTTTCCACTCCGTGACATAGCCAGCCGTCTAAGCAACAATCTATAGGACAATCTATTTATTAGACGCGGGGCGCCCGTCGCGCGCAATCCTCTCTGTGCAAAGGATGATTTATGGAACTCCAACAAAAAGTTGCAGACTTCGCGCTTCAGGACGACCAGGAAAACACCATCCATCTCTCCGACTTCGCTGGAAAGCCCGTCGTCCTCTTCTTCTATCCCAAGGCCGATACCCCCGGCTGCACCATCGAGGCCTGCGGTTTCCGCGACACCTTCGTAAAACTTCAGAACGCCGGCGCTATCGTCCTCGGCATCTCGCGTGACACGCCCAAAGCCCAGAAGAAATTCAAGGAAAAGTACGACCTGCCCTATCCGCTCCTTGCAGATGTAGACGAAAAAGTCTGCAAACAGTTTGACGTACTCAAGGAAAAGAACATGTACGGCAAGAAAGTCATCGGCATCGAGCGGACCACCTTCCTCATCGGCCCCGACCAGACCCTCCTCAAAGTCTTCCCTAAGGTCAAGCCCGAAGGCCACGCGGAGGAGGTTCTGGCGGCAATCAAGGAGTGGAAGAAGGGCTGACCTTCGCTCAGGACGCAGGTGGCAGTGTCGTATCGCTGGCTACAAACACCTTCAGCGGTGTTCCCTCTTTGATGTCGATCTCTTTGCCATGCTTGATCAGTCCGATGGGTCCGAAGAGTACGGTCAGCGCGACTGTCGTTCCTGTCGCGTCGTCTCCCGTCTTGTCCCGCGTCCCACGAAGCATCACTCGGGTGTCACCTACTCTCAGGTAGTCCAGCCGGATGTTGAGTTCTCCGCCCCGGCCCATCATGCCGGCTCTTTTGGCGTGGCTGACCTCGCCCACGGCTTTGTCTCCGGCCTTGGCAACCACGACATTATCGACGATCAGATCCTCGGCAAGAATCAGATTGACCGGGTCGCCCTCGGTTGCGGTATGGGAGGTAAGGTTCTGTGCGAATTTGAGCTGCACATCTGAGCCTTCTTTGAGCACGAGTTTAGGTTTTTCCAGGGTGGGAGCAGCAGCAGGAGCAGCAATGGCGGCAGCAGCAGGAGCCGGAGTATTGTTCTGGGCCGAGCTCTGCTGCGCGAGCGCTATACCGGGATAGATCACTGCGACGATTGCTAAAGTCCCAATTCTTGTTCGGTTCATCGTTCCTCCGTTTTACCTGACCTGGCCGGCAGTCATAAGTTAATTACGGAGAACATGAGAAAAGTCCACTCGAAAAGCTATCTTTTTGCCCGCACGTTACTAAAGAGGTAAGGTAATCGGCAGGAGAACACACTGACCCGTTGTATCCTTGCGCGCTCTTTGCGTCTTCGCGCCAAGTTCCTGCCTGCGTAAGGTCAGTCGATCAACTTGTGCTGGTCCCGTGTGACCACCGGCGCCATCGTCTCGAATATGCCGTCATTCCGGATCAGCTTGTGAAAGAGAATCGCTCCGACATGCATCAGAATGGTTGCGAAGAAGGCAAAGGCCAGGTAGTGATGTGCACGCCACAACCAGGTATGCAGGGTGGGACTCAAGGGCAGTATGGAAGGCAGATGCACACTACCGAACAGCACCACAGGGTAGGACGCTGCTGACAACATTCCCCAGCCGATGAGCGGCATGCTGATCATCAGCGCGTAGAGGACATATTGCGACAGTTCTGCGCCCAGCTTGATTGGCTCCGGAAGGTCGGGCGGCAGAGCAGGCGCCTTGTAGATAAGGCGCAGCGTGAGGCGGATGAGCACGAGCACCAGGATGGCGATACCCAGAGGCTTATGAATCTGGACCAAAGTCAGGTATTTCGGAGTAACAGTCGAGACCATGCCTACGCCGATGAACAACATGGACAGGATGCAAATGGCCATGAGCCAGTGAAGAAATCGCTGTGGCGCGGTGAAGCGTTTTCGGCTGGTTGTCATTGCGTGGCTCCTGTCGCTTTACCCGGATAGTAAGAGGCTTCGGCTGTGCGGCTGTTGTACGACCGGGAATAGGCGGCCGAACGAGCGGCCGGGAATGGGTCATCGGACGTCGTGATGCCGGAAGGTAACACGGTCGGGTCGAAATTGATGTTGAGACACGGACCGTCACGCTCCGGCTCAATTTGTTGCACAGTAAGCGTGCCAACCTCAACTGTGCGCCGATCCGGAGGCCAGGCCTTGTTAGGATCCTCCGTCGGATCACCAGGATTGGCGAGCGTCACCACCATTGTCCACCGTTGAGGGCCTGAGGCGACACGCTGGGTAATTTCCTGCTCCAGGGCATCGGGACCACGTTTGGCCAGCTCTTCCGGTGAGATGGGCACCGGTTGCGCCGCCGGAATCAACGACCAGCGGATCGTATGTTTGGCGCCAGACCCAGCGACAAACAGAAAGGAGTTGAGACTGTTGTAGCGCTCCTCCGCATAGCTCGCCGTCCAGGGAGCACTCTTGGCCCAACCGAGGAACGTAAGGAATCCCGGATGCGCGGCAATGAAACTCTTCATCGCATTTGGATCCTTGCTTCCGGAGGCGGTCAGCAGTTCGTAAAAGGCCTGCGGCGTCGATACCGGGAAGATGGGCGCATCGATCATGGCGCTGCGCCACTCCTGCCCATCCGGCGTCTTGATGCTGATGCCGAGGCCGCGTACGCGCACCATTGCATCCGCGGCATTGGGATCCGCAGTGGCCAGGTTAAAGCGCCCTACAACCGGATACTGCCCGCTCTCGAAAACGGTCGCTTTGGAAAGCTTGCCATTGCCGTTGGCCTCGAAGGTGCCGGTGAAGCAGATGCCTTTGGCGTGGTTGCGGCGATGGCCCAATGCCGGGCCGCCAGGAGGCGCCAGTCCCGCTACCAGTTTTTTGGGAGTCAGCCTATGCGGCGAGAGCCACCCAGCCGTATACGCGAAAGCAATCGCGGCTATACCGACGACTGCGGCAATGAATAGCAGCGGTCCAAGCCGAAAAGCTCGTGGTGATTTGGATGACTCAACCATTCAAACCTCTTTCGAAGTTACGGAACAGAAACTGTTACGAGGTCTACACAGCGACCCTCGATCCCGGGCTCGCACTTTGGTACATAACATGACTGCCCTGGCTCGCAACACGATTGCAGCATTTGGGGCCGGCCACCCGGCGTGTGCCAGGACTATTTGTTCACTTGAGATTCTGCTCAAGCCATGGAGTTGCTCTTTTTTTCATTCGAATGGGAGATGAGGCATGTCGGAACTAGCGCGACAGCCGTGAAACATCGCCAGGGCAGCGAGGAAAACGCGGTGTTCCTTCCCAGCGCTGTCTTTTTTGCGTGTAGTCGAATTCAGACGTCTTCGCGTCCGCGGTCAGGCTCAATCCGGGACTACGCCGGGCACGCAACCGCCGGGCACGATCGCTATCGATGTGGCGGAGGTTCGCGGCCACCGAATTCTTCCCGAGAAAGCTATCCACGCTGATTTGACATTTCAGGAGCTGTTTTCAGAAGGCACCGTCACACTTTCGGTCGTCGTGAATCCCTATGGGAAGGTGGAGTCCGCGCATGCTGTGAGAGGCATCGGGAGGTTTTATCCGGATGCGGAGAGCATTGAAATGGAGCGCACCTTCAAGCTGTTCCTGAAGGCTGGCGTGCCGGTTCGAGCTTTCATCGAAGACTATGTTTCTCTCTGTCCACCGGAGAAGCGCCCATTGCATCACGTTCTGTTTCCTGCGGTACAGGACCCCATCAACTCTGAAAATGACGCTGGCCCGCATGCTTTGGGACCTGCCGTGGCATGCAGGCAAATCTGAAGATGCTCCGGGCATTGCTCGGGCCCTGATAGCCGCGGGCGCCGATGTGAACATAAAGGACAATCGGCAGGAAACGCCGATCTACGGTGCCTGTTACAGCCCTTCCCTGGTTCCGGTGCTTGCTGCCGCGGGAGCGGACATGAACCCTCGCGACGACAACGGGCTGACCCCGTTGATGACCTGCGTCTTTCCGGCCTTCATTGAGGCTGCACTCAAGGCCGGCGCGCATGCCACATTGCAAGCCCCGAACGGTCTTACAGCAGCGCGCGATTTCGCAAGAGCGGGCTGAAGGACATCGCCGATCAGTTGGAGGCCGCGGAAAAGGCCGTAACAAAGAAGCAGTAACGAAGACACCGCAGTAATCACTGACAGGAGCGCTACTCGCGGCGCAGGGCTGTTTGCGGATCGACGCGGGCAGCGCGGCGGGAGGGGATCCAGCAGGCCAGCAGAGCGACGAAGGCGAGCAGCACCGGCACGAGGGTGAAGGTGGCCAGATCGTGCGGGTTGGTTTTGTAGAGGAAGCTCGAGGAAAACTTCACCGCGATCCATGCTGTGGGCAAGCCGAACGCGAAGGCGATGACGGTGAGCAGCATTCCCTGGCGGACGACGAGGCGCTGAACGGCTGCGAGCTGCACGCCCAGTGCGATGCGGATGCCGATTTCACGGGTGCGGCGGCTGACGGAATAGCTCATGACTCCGTAGAGGCCGACGGAAGCCAGGACCAGGCCGACGATTCCGAAGACTCCGAAGAGGGTGCCGGCGAGGCGAGGCAGAAAGAGCGCGTCGCGAAGGTGTTCCCGCATAGTCTCGGCATTGAAGATGGCCATCGACGGGTCGAGCGAGTGGATGATGTTGCGCACAGCGGATGCGGTTCCGGCTTCGTCGCTGGTGCGGACGACAAGAGAGTAGCCGAGGAACGATGGGTCGGAGGCGAGGCTCTGCGCGAGCGAGCGGTAGAGCACCGGCCGGAGGGCTTCGCCGAGGGCGCGCGATTTGGTGTTTCCGACGACGCCGATGACCTGGTAGCTGGCGCCGCCACCTTCGATGCGCCGGCCGATGGGGTTCTCGTCATGGAAAACGTCGTGGACGAAGGCCTGGTTAACGACTGCGACCTTCGGGGCAGACGCGCTTTCGTTGCCAATGTCGCGGCCAGCCAGGCAGGGAATGCCCATGGTTTCAAAGTAGCCGGGCGTGATCATGTAGAGATCGACGCTGGGTTCTGGACCGGAGGGGTTGATGCCAGCAGCGTGAAAGGAATCGCTGCGGTTGCCCATCGAAAGCGGCGCGACGTCAGTCAGAACGGCAGATGTAACTCCGGGCAAAGCGGCGGCGCGGTCGCGCAATGCACCGAGAAACTGCACCGTACGTTCGGGCGTGTAGCCGTGAACACGCGGGTCGACCGAGATCATGAGCAGGTCCTCTGAGCGGAAGCCCACGTCCATGCCGGCGGCGCGCTCGAGGCTGCGCAGGAAGAGCCCGGTGACGCAGAGCAGGACGAGGGAGAGCGAAATCTGCGCGACGACGAGGATGTTGCGCAGGCTCCAGCGGCGGCCGGGGCGGGTGAGCGCGTCTTCGCCTTTGAGGGCATTGGCAATCATTGGGCGCGCGGCTGCCCACGCGGGTGCGAGTCCGAAGACAATACCTGCGCCGAGGCTGAGGCCGAAGGCGTAGAGCAGGACGCGCCAGTCGAGGCTGACGGCCATGTCCAGCGGGATGGGAACGGGCAGATGGAACGCGGAGAGCGCGGAGGTAGCCCAGAGCGCGAGCATGACTCCGAGGACTCCGCCGGCGACAGCCAGAAGCACAGTTTCAGTGAGGACTTGGCGGATCAGTTGGGCGCGTGTTGCTCCGAGGGCGAGGCGAACGGCCATGTCGCGCTGACGGCCGGCGTCCTGGGCGAGGAGCAGGTTGGCGACGTTGGCTCCGGCGATGCAGAGGACCATGAGCACCACAACGCTGAGCGCGCCGAGGAACATCAGAACGGTGGACCGGTCACGCTGCGGCAGCGACCCGGCGGATTCAAAAACAAAGCTGTTGTCCTTATCTGTCGCGGGATAAGCTTTGGCGAGATTCGCGGCTAGTGTGTCGAGTTCGGCCCCAACCTGAGCCCGGGTCACACCTGGCTTCACACGCCCGATGACTCCCAGCCAGTGAAAGATGCGCGAGCTGCGGTCGGGGATGTTCACGGCAAGTTGTTCCACGTTGCCGAGGGGCACCCAAAACTGCGGGGCGAGCAGGAGGTCGACGCCGCGAAATCCTGGAGGAGCTACGCCGACGACGGTGAACGGCCGTCCGGAGAGGGTGATGGTTTTGCCGATGATCGCCGGGTCGGCGGCGAAACGACGCTGCCAAAGTCTGTAGCCGAGGACTATGACCTGTTGCTTTTCCTCGGATGGCAGAAAGCCGCGGCCCGACGGCATGCGAAGCTCAGTGACGTCGAAGTAGTTGCTGGTGGCGGCCTGTCCCCAGACGCGCTCGGGCTCGCTGTTTCCGCCGCCTCCTGTCATGGACGCGGGCAGAAGTTCGTAATAAGCCGCAATGCCGGAGAAGGACTTCGCCTGATCGCGCACATCGGTGTAGAGCGGCCAGGTAAAGTGGTTGGGGCCGCTGTCTCCGCGTGCCTGCGTGTGGAGCGCCAGCAGAGTGCCCGGATCGCCGACCGGCGCGGGGCGCAGGACGAAGGTGCTGACGATGGAGAAGATGGAAGCGTTGGCGCCGATACCCAGTCCGATGGAGACGATGGCGGCGACGGCGATGCCGGGTGACTTCGAAATCCTGCGAAAAGCATAGGTCAGATCGCGTAGCCGGGATGCCATAGAGACGTCTCCTGGAGGGTGCTCCTATGTGACTCGTTACGCGGCCGCTGGCGCGATGGTTCCCGGTTCCGATGTTGACGGCCGTGAATTTCGCGTCAGACCGATGAGCGAGATCGTTTATCTTTCACTCATTCCCGTTTTTGCCTAAAGACCGAAGAATTAAGGACAGACATGTCAGGATCGCGCAGAGATTTTCTTGCCCACAGCACGCTGGGATTGCTCAGTGTTGCCGTCGCTGCTCACGCACAGGAACCGACACCGCAATCACAGGAGCCGACACCGGGTGCGCCGCCTGCATTCGGGACGGCTCCCCCGGTCGGGCCGGAGGTGTCGGCGGCGACCTTTGCCGAGGCGGAAAAGCTGGTGCAGGTGGAGATGACTCCGGCGCACCGCGCGGAGGCAGCCGAGAACTGGCGGATGCAGATGGCTCCGCTGTATGAGCGACGCACGGGCCCGCGCAAGCTGGCGATTGAGCCCAGCGTGGCTCCGGCGACGCAGTGGAATCCCACGCTGCCGGGGATGACCCGCCATCCGGCGGCGAATGTGTTTGTGCGCAGCACAGCAGGTGTGGCGTCGGTGCCCGCGAAGGAAGAAGACATCGCGTTCGCTACGGTGACGCAGCTTTCGCGATGGATCGAGAGCAAGCAGATCACTTCGGAACGGCTGACGGAAATTTATCTGGGCCGCATCCAGCGCTTCGATCCGAAGCTGCATTGCGTGATCACGCTGACGCGGGAACACGCGCTCGAACAGGCTCGGCAGGCGGATAAGGAGATTGCGGCAGGCAAGTATCGCGGGCCGCTGCACGGGATTCCGTGGGGAGCGAAGGATTTGCTCGATACGGCGGGCATTGCTACGACGTGGGGAGCGGAGCCTTATCGGAACCGCGTTCCAACTTCGAACGCGGCAGTTGTGGCCCGGTTGAACGCGGCGGGCGCGGTGCTCGTCGCGAAGCTGAGCCTGGGTGCGCTGGCGCTGAACGATATCTGGTTCGGCGGGCAGACGATGAATCCCTGGCTGCTTGAAGAGGGATCGTCGGGATCGAGTGCAGGGCCCGGGTCGGCGACAGCGGCGGGACTCGTTGGATTTGCGATCGGCAGCGAGACGGGTGGCAGCATTGTGAGTCCGTCGATGCGGTGCGGGGTGACGGGGCTGCGACCCACGTTTGGCCGGGTGCCGCGCACGGGAGCGATGACGCTGTGCTGGTCGCTGGACAAGCTGGGTCCGATGACGCGGGGAGTCGAAGACACGATGCTGGTTCTCAATGCAATCTCGGGGCCTGATCCGAGAGATCTGAGCAGCGTTCCATCAAAGCTCGCGTTCGACGCGGGGGCGAGCATCGCGGGCCTACGCGTGGGCTACTTTCCCGCGTGGATGAAGGAGGCTCCGGCGACGGAGGTGGATCGGGCGGCGCTCGAGACGGTGAAGAAGGTCGGCATGGTGCCGGTTGCGGTGTCTCTGCCCGATTGGCCTTACGACTCGCTCAATCTGATTTTGTTTGCGGAGGGCGCCGCGGCTTTTGAAGAGCTGACGCTCAGCGGGAAGTTGGACGAGCTGAAGGCGCAGGTGCCCGATGCGTGGCCGAATGTATTTCGCCAGTCGCGGTTCCTGTCTGCTGTGGACTTCGTGCAAGCTGACCGGATGCGGCGCAAGGTTGCAGAGGAAATGGCGCGAATCTTTTCCCAAGTAGACCTACTGCTGGTGCCGTCCCTGCGCGACGAGATGCTGGTGATCAGCAACAATACCGGGCATCCCTCGCTGACGTTGCGGGCCGGTTTTGTCGAGGTGGCGGAAGCTCGCAGCGACTGGGCTCCGGACCCGAAGCATCCTCTGCCGAAGTTCTCTCCGCCGCGGAGGGTGCCGCATGGCGTGACGCTGATTGGACGGCTGTTCGACGAAGGCACGCTGGCGGAAGCAGGCATGGCGCTCGAGAAGGCGTTCGGCGTTGCGGGAGAAAGGCCACCGGGGTTTTAGGTGAATGCTCTGGCTGCCTGTTAGCCGGGAAAGCGCTCTGAGCCTACCCACAGTTGAGCCAGATCTCTGAGGTTGTCTTTGTATGGGCGCGTTACCAAGTAGTTCTTCCCACCCTTGACACGCAGCCTGTACTCTCCCGTCGGTAAAGGTTCGATCTCCTCTACGGCCGAAATATTCACGACGACCGAGCGGTGGATGCGAATAAAACCGTAGGGCTTGAGCTTCTCGGCTATGGCGGTGAGAGACTCGCGCAGCAAATAGGGATTGGGACAGTGTTGCAACGAAACGTAATTACCTTCGGCTTGCACTGCCACGATCTCAGCCAAATCCAAGAATAAGATTTTACCCTTTGCCTTGCACGCGATTCGTGGCGCCTGACGTTTCGCTATGACCTCCAACTGCTGCAAGGCTCGGATGAGGTTTGCAGCATCAGCTCGGGTTACCAGAAGCAATGGTGTATCTGCGGGTTCGTAGAAACCATCTTCTGCTGTCGATTCAAGTGTGTACACCCGTTTGCTCACGGTGGAGCAAATCGTATCGCGCGGCGGTGGGCTAGCCGAAGCTTGTTGAACAAACATCTCACGCGCAGTGGCCTTCAGTTCCTGAATCTTGCAGATGCTCATGATGGACCTCGCATTGCCTTCTGGTTTCGACTTCGTGCTACCCGAAACGAGACTGACGCGTGCGCTGCTTCTACATGAAATGGCCTTACATAACCGGGGCAGCAGATCCGTCCGACCATCTGCCCACGGGAACGATAAACACGTCGATCGGTTGAGCGCCTTTGAATTGTGGAATCAGCATTACCGGCGATTTCGGCAGATCGGCACCCCAAGCCTTGCCGTCCAGGGAAGGCGCATAAAACATCAAGTGGGCTAAGTCGTGACCATCGTCATCGGTGAGATAAGCTTCCTTCGACATCATGTAACTCATCGCGCCGGATTCGAGCGGTGGCAGTTCACCTTTTTCGAACGCTGCCTTGTTGCCCTCGATGATCTCAGCCTTTGTTCGTCCTGCCAGCACCATCTCTGTTCTCTTAAGAGTGGTCGGCAACACGGATCGCGCGGCCGGCGGATTGAAACAGATCGGACCGCGAATTTTGGGGTTCCAAAATTCCGGAGCATCGGAAGGCGACATCCACCCTCTCTCGACAACACATACAAAGCCATTCTTGCCTTCGACAGCAGTTTCGTAGCCATGGCGTCCCAGGACCAGAATCTCGGCCTCGCGGGATATGGCTTCCGGCGCCGCGCTTCGAGCCAACGCAATTTCGGCATTTCGGTCTGCCATGAGGTACTGCTGGAATGGCGCCATGGTCGAATAGGCTGTCTTGGGCGCTTGTGCCTGACCTTGCTTCATTCCAATCAGCCCAAGGATCAGAACAAAACCTAGACAAGCTACCATTACCAATCTTCGTCGGTTCATCGTTTTTCCCCTGAGTTAGAGCCGCCGCCGTTGCCTGAGCTCATGCTTCTTCAACATCCGCCGGCCGCCTATCCAAGATTGACGTGGCGCCCGGAGGGACTTCAGCCACCCCACGATATTTCTGATTCCCACTTCCCACACCTTCGCATCTTGAGCAACTTTTGCTAACGAGGCGTGGCCCTCGACCATCGCGACCAGAAAGCTGGCAATCTCGTCGGGATTCAGCTCGCGCCGCACCGTCCCTTGGGACTGCCCCTTCCGCAAAAGCGTAGCAACTCCTTTCTGCCAGGCAAGGAAGAGCCTCTCCAGTCGCTTGCGGAATTGCTCGTCCAGAGGAGACATCTCCTGTGCCAAATTGAGCAGCGGGCAACTGTTTCGAATGTCTTGGGGCCGAACTGGTAACCCCCGGACAATGCCAATCAAAATATCGATGGGTTGCCCGTCGCTGAGCATAGGACGCAGCCACCTGTCGTGGACAAGTTTTGCGATGACCTCTTCGACGATGGCATATCCCAAGGCTTCCTTGCTCTCGAAGTGGTGATAGAGCGCTCCCTTGGTGACGTTGGTGGCGGCGAGAATTGTATCGATGCCGGCACTCTGAAAGCCTGATCTGTGGACCTCCCGAAAAGCCGCTTGCAGCAAGCGTTCCCGTGTACGCCGTGGATCACGGAATCTTCGCTTCTTCTCGTGGCCACTTAACATACCGACAAGTATGTATGTTAAGCACTTTAAAAGTCAATCAAAATGATCTGCCTGACTCTCTTGGCTGCTCGGTGTTCTCGAATTTCGTAACCTCTCGCCGGTGTGTGTATGAAAAGTTGGAGAAACAGCCGTTCTTGCCGTTTTGGGGTCGTCCCAAGAGGTTGTTAGTCTGCCACGCTGCTTCGAAATCTGAAATGTTGGGCCTGTTGTGTCGCGTAATCGTTCCTGAACGTGGAACACCACGTGCTTCCTCAGAATTGCGCATTAACTATTGGACCGCGCCGAGTAGGCACGCGGGAATCGCCACTCATCTCGACACGCAGACTTTGCCCGGACGAAAAGAGGAGACATGAATACGCTAAGGCAGTTGCGGAATTTCTGGATACTGTGGGTTACGACGTTTGTTTTGGGTAGCTTTAGCAATGCGTTCGCTCAACAGAGCTACAAAATTACCGATTTGGGCACTAACAACAGCAAGGACAACTTCAGCATGGCCATGGGCCTCAATAATCAGGGGTGGACGGAGAACATGGATGGGTTCGTGAACCCTCCCGAGACTAGTACGGCTACGACAGTTGCAAGGGGCCGGGCGGTGATCGGCATCTACGGATTCAACATCGACCTGGGCACGCTTGGAAAACCCGACGCCAACAGTTGGATTAACTGGGGTGGGATCAACGACCGCGGGCAAGCCGTTGGTATGTCCGAGACAGCTGAACCAGATCCGAACGGCGAAGACATTTGCGGCTTCGGCACACACCTTACGTGCGTTCCGTTTTTTTGGCGAGACTTCCACATGAGTGCTCTTCCGACACTCGGCGGAAATAATGGAGAGGCCAGCGCCATCAATAACCGCGGAGAAGTCGTCGGATTTGCCGAAGACGGTGCCGTGGACTCTACATGCCCAGCCGGCACAACGAACAATCGAATTGCGTTGCCGGCGTTGTGGAAAAGAGGCAACGCCGAGGCTCTTCCTCTGGTGGGTAACGATTCAGACGGTTTCGCATACGGGATTAACGATCAGGGCGACGCCGTAGGCTACTCAGGAAACTGCACCGCAGCGACTCACGCCGTAATGTGGAAAGACAAGACTGCCTTCGTGCTTCAGGATCTCGGAGGCGCAGGTTCCAATTTCGCCTACGCCATGAACAACCGCGGCCAAATCGTTGGGCAAGTCGGCACTGGTGATGGCGTCCCCTTCTATGCCGCGGTTTGGCAGGACGGCGCACGCGGCGCAGTCACAAGCCTCGGCACTCTGCCGGGAGATTTTTCCTCCTTTGCCACCGGCATCAACAACCGGGGCCAGGTGGTGGGAAATGACTTTGACTCCACGTTCAACTGGACCCACGGCTTCATCTGGCAGGACGGTGTGATGACCGACCTGAATACGCTCATTCCCGCGGATTCCAACCTCTTCATCATCTCGGCCAGCAATATCAATGACCGCGGACAAATCTCGGGGATGGCAACGGTGCAAGCCGGGCCCCATGCGAACGAGATTCACGCCTATCTTTTGACCCCCGTAGACGGACGCATAGGCGCCTCGATGGCAGATTTCGCACGTACACACCCGCATTCCATTTTGCCCGCGAATGCTTGCAACCACTCTTCGCAGAGATTCAGACTCGGTCAATTCGCGAGATAAAGGCATCGTGATAAACGGCACGCCACAGGGGTTTTCAATGACCGCACCGCCGATGCCATCTTCGTAAAACTCGCCAGGCTATGTTCGCGTATTTCTGGGACAGGACACTCGTCGCTTTTTGATCGGTTCGGGGATGGTTTCGAGGTTCCGAGTGGATGGTCGCCTACTCGGAAGCAATTCCATCGCCGACCAGTTCGAACTTGGTGTCGCAGGACTTGCAAGGATGAGTCTCGGGCAACTGTGTCCGTAGCGATTCAAGGCGAAACCAGTGCTAGAAAATTGATGGCCCCGGTCCTCTTTGAGGGAGAGCCGGGGCCACGTTGCAAGCAGCCTGTAAGCCGAATTCTGTCGAGGACGGCCATTCCTCTAGGCGATACATTGCTGCATCGCTCCAGCAACCTACCCGGAGGTTTCCGCCGCGCCTGGGCTTGCGCTCAGTCACGTAACCCGCGTTGGCGCGCCGGGCCGGCACGCACCCGCAGCCGATCGGGTCGGGCTGCGAATTTCCTCCCTATTTGGTCTTGCTCCGTGTGGGGTTTACCCTGCCCCCGACGTTACCGCCGGGGCGGTGCGCTCTTACCGCACCTTTTCACCCTTACCCACGTTGTTCCGGTCGGCATTCGTTTTCACGAACGCTCACCGGAACAGCGCGGGCGGTATCTTCTCTGTGGCACTAGCCGTCTTGCGGCCTTGACGCCGCGATCCCGGACGTTATCCGGCACACTGCCCTGCGGAGTTCGGACTTTCCTCTCCCAGGCTCGCTAACGCTCGCCCGGCAGCGGCCGTCCGGCCTGCCTGCATGTCTTATGGTAACGCACTCTCGCCCACCCAGACGCTTGATCAGGAGATCGATAACAGGGGTCTGGCTCTTCAGGATGCGCTGGCGGGCCTCGTCGAGAGAGAACCAGGCGGCGCGGTCGACTTCGGGGATTTCGATCTGGCGGCCGGAGCGCGGAGGCCATTCGATCGGACAGAGATTGCTCCGGAGCGCGGTGGGATCGCAGTCGCCTTCGACGGCCCAGGCGGAGACGAGCTTGCCTCCTGCCTGTTTGATCGTGCCCAGATCGAGAAAGTCGCCTTTGGCGGTGAAGCCGGTTTCCTCGGTGAATTCGCGGCGCGCGGCGTCGAGCGGATTCTCACCCGCGGCGTATTCGCCTTTGGGAATCGACCAGGCTCCGAGATCCTTTTTCGCCCAGAACGGGCCGCCGGGATGCACCAGAAATAATTCGAGTTTGCTTTCCCGGTGGCGATACATGAGCAATCCCGCACTTTGTTTTGGCATCCGTGACCCTCGCATTCCAAGTAATATCTTCACCATGCAAGAACTCGTTGCGCAATCGGCTGAACTGGTCTCCGACATCAGGTTGCATGGCTCGGTGCTGGTGCTGCTGCAGTTTGATGTGTGCGAGGCGATCCGGCTGGACAGGCTGCGCGCGTTACTCAGCGCGAGCAAGGTGGAGCAGCCGGCGCTCAAGCATCCGGGAGCGGTGCGCTACCAGCGGCCTCCAGTGGTCGAGTCCCTCGGCACGCTGACGCTGGAGAGCGGGGAGCAGCTCCAGGGGGAGATCAAGTACTACGACTATGGCGTGCTCAGCGTGGTCTTCGAGCTGCCTTTTGAAGGCGGCTGGGAGAAGCTGACGGCGCTGGCCAGCCGCTGGGTGTGGGACGTGGACTTCGGGGCCCAAGCTGCGGAGATGGTGCGCCGCAAGCTGGATGTCGCAGCCGGGGCGCTGGTGAAGCCGTACAAAGAGTGGCTGAGCGAGGACTACCTCATCTTTCACATCCGCGAGATTGACGGCTCGTCTTCGATGTCGGACCTGATCCATACACAGGGCGCGCGCATTGCGCAGGTGGTGCGCGGAGACACCGGGCATCTGGCGGAGAGCGAGCGCAACGAGGTGCTGCAGTCGCGGATTTCCTACTATGCGAACGATCTTGCGGTGATCGGGTGGAATGCGGCGTTCATCTATGACTCGACGGCGGGCGCGGAGACGGCGGTGCAGCTGCTGGAGTATGCCAACTCGCAGCTGCTTGAGTTTCGCCACTACGACGATCTGCTGACCGAAGAGCTGGAACGCGTCTATACGCTGCTCGATGAGGGGACGGGGATTTTTGCGCGATGGCGGCTGGCGCGGTCGGCGACGCGGCTGCATACGGTGCTGCTGGATGTGGCCGAGCTAACGGAGCACGCTGACAACGCGATCAAGTTTCTGAGCGACATGTTTTCGGCGCGGCTCTACAAGCTGGCGGCGCAAAAGGTGGGCGTGCCGGATTACAAGGATCTGGTCACGCAGAAGGTGCGCAACGCGGAGGAGCTGTATCGATTCATGGTGGATCAGTTCAATCAGAGCCGGGCGTTCTTTCTGGAGCTGACGGTGGTGATCATCCTGGTGATCGAGCTGGTGTACCTGTTCCGGGGGCGGCCGTTCTGAGGGACTGCGCGTCCAGCGATACGCGCCTTCGGCGCAGATGTTTGGCGCGACTCACGACAGAAAAGCAGATCCTTCGACTTCGCACGCTGCGCGTGCTCCGCTCAGGATGACAACTCAGTGGGAATGAGGGTGTGCGAGAGTGGCACACTGGCCAATAATCTTGTTTCGTAACCATGCGAGGACGTTTACACTCGTGTTATCCCCACATTCGCTTTACCTTGAGTTCGGAAACCTTTGACTGTGATAAATCCTGCCGCTGGCGTGCACTTTGGCCCGTACGAGATCGTCGAGAAGATCGGCTCAGGCGGTATGGGAGAGGTTTACCGGGCCTTGGATACGCGCCTTGACCGCGAAGTCGCGCTGAAGCTGGTCTCTGAAAACTATCTGATCGGCGATACGCCGCGGCCGTCTGGCGGAAGTCCGGGCGGCACTCCGATCCTGGCCTCGAATGCGCGCTTTCAGAGAGAGGCGCGGGCCGCGTCAGCGCTAAATCATCCGAACATCTGCACGATTCACGACATTGGCGAGCAGGACGGACGGCCCTACCTGGTGATGGAGCTGCTGCAGGGCGAGACGCTGAAGCAGTATCTCGCCGGACACCGGAAACTGCCTGCTGCGGAGCTGCTGAACTTTGCGCGGCAGGCGGCGGGCGCGCTGGCGGCGGCACATGGGCGGGGGATTATCCATCGCGACATTAAGCCTGCCAACATTTTTGTGGTGCAGCCGAAGGGCGGACAGCCGCACATCAAGATTCTCGACTTCGGACTGGCGAAGCGGCAGGGCGCGGGGATAAACCCGACGGACTCGCTGGGCGCGCCGACGGGCACGGCTCCGGGATCGCTTAATGGGGACCGTACAGCGGGCGGCGACCATACGGAGGGCGGCGAGCTTACCAGCGCGGGCTCGACGCTGGGAACGATTGCCTACATGTCTCCGGAACAGGCAAAGGGGCAGCCGCTGGATGCGCGGACGGACCTGTTTTCGCTGGGCAGCGTGCTGTATGAGGCGGCCACGGGCGCTTCACCGTTCGCAGGCGCCTCGCCCGCGGAAACTTTTGCCGCCCTGCTGATGAAGGATCCGCTACCGGCGAGCAGCGTGAATCCGGAGTTGCCGAAGGAGTTCGATTCGATTCTGGCGCGGCTGCTGGCGAAAGACAAAGAAGCGCGGTATTCGTCGGCTGCGGAGCTGCTTGCCGATCTCGACAAGCTGGGAGATGCGAGACCGGTTGCTGTGCCGCCGCGGGTAGACGCTGGCTCGGTTCGAGGCGCGGCGGGAGTAGATGCAGCCAAAGACCTGGGACATCCGATACCGGAGACTGCGAGGCGGGCTTGGATTCTCATAGTTGGCGTTGCCGCCGTCATTATCGCGGCGTCGCTCTTCTTTTTGCTCCGGAATCATGGCGGCGTATCGCCTACCGGCGGCGCGGCGAAGGCTCCGGTGACGATGGGGGAAAAGGATTCGATCATCCTGGCGGATTTTGTAAACAACACCGGGAATCCGGTCTTCGACACCACGCTGAAGCAGGCTCTGGCGATTCAGCTGGAACAGTCGCCGACGCTGAACATCGTCAGCCAGCAGCATTTGCAGCAGAGCATGAAATACCTTGGCAAGTCGTCGGAGGATCCACTGACACCGGCGATTGCGCGCGAGATTGGCGAGCGTGAAGGCGTGAAGGCCATCCTGACGGGGACGATTGCCTCGCTGGGCAAAGAATACGTGATCACGCTGACGGCGCAGGCTACCGCGACGGGCGACGACATTGCGAGCGAGCAGGCGCAGGCTCCGGATGCGGAGCACGTGCTGGACGCGCTGGGCAAAGCCGCCACCGCGATGCGCGCAAAGCTGGGTGAATCCCTCAGCTCCATCCAGAAGCTGGACACGCCGCTGGGCCAAGCCACCACACCCTCGCTCGAAGCCTTTCGCGCCTATGCGGTTGGAGATGTGGAGCACAACAACGGGCTGGACTTGCCCCAGGCCGCCGGCCACTATCAGCAGGCTGTTGAGCTTGACCCGAACTTTGCCATGGCATGGGCCCGGCTCGGGGTTGTCTATAGCAACGCAGGACAGACCGGAAAGGCGCTCGAATATTTCACCAAGGCCTATAACCTCTCGAAGAACGTCAGCGAGCGCGAACGGCTTTATATCACCGGGCATTACTACCAGAACGTGACCGGCAATGTCGACAAGGTGATCGAGACGCTTGAGCTGTCCATGCGCGAATATCCGAATGACTTCAATAGCATGGTCAATATCGCCGTCGCCTACACCATCATCGGAGACTACGACAAGGCGCTTGAGTACAGCCGGAAGGCAGTAGCCACGCGGCCGGATGACGTCATCGCGCAGGAAAACCTGATTCAGGACCTGGTTGTGCTGGATCGCTTTCAGGAAGCGCAGGAACAGATAGCGAAGGTGAACAACATGGGGCTTGGAGATGCCACCGGAATGCTCAGCTGGGGCTATTATCTGGATGCGCTCGAAAACGATACTACCGGCATGAACCGCCTGATGTCCCAGGCAACAGGCCGGCCGGACGCATACCAATTGCTGAGCGCGAAAGCCTTCGTCGAGGAGTATCTCGGCCAATACCAGCGGGCCCAGGCGACATGGCAGGCTGTTATTGAGCAGAGCGCCTCGCAGAAGGCCAATGATGCCGAGGCGTCGGCTCTGCTTTCGCTGGTTTCAGGAAGAGGATTTGCCGGCATGTGCCAGGATTCGGAAAGCCGGGTGAAGCGCGCCCTCGCCCTGGACAGGACAAAGCCTACGCTGCGCCAGGCCGCCTTCACCGCTGCGATCTGCGGCGACCGGAAAACAGCGGAGCCGATTCTTAAGGATCTGGACAAGAAATACCCCGAAGATACTACGGTGCAGGGCATTACCATTCCGCAGACGCGCGCTCTGCTCGACCTTGCTGAGCATAAACCGGCCGACGCGCGTGCCGAACTCGAAAAGTCGAAAGCCTACGATCTCGCTTCGCCGGGAGCCTATCTGCGCGGACTGGCTTATCTTGATCTGCACGACGCGCCAAATGCGGTCGTCGCCTTTCAGCGGGCCACACAGTATCGAGGAGCCATAGTGCCGCAGGGTTTCCAGGTCTATCCACAGTCGGTCCTGGGACTGGCCCGCGCCTACGCGATGCAAGGCGACAAGACGCATGCACGCGAGGCGTACCAAAAATTCTTCGACATGTGGAAGAGCGCCGATCCGGATCTGCCGCAGCTGGTGGTGGCGAAGAAAGAATTTGCGGCGCTCTAGGCTGCCGAGCACACCCCGCAGAGTAATTCAGGCCGACGAATCAATTGTCCGAGGGCTCAATTTCGTCGGAGGTGGCAGCCTCGAAGCGTTCCGCGAGCAACTGCAGAAGCAATTGCGGATCGAAGCTGGAAATGACGTAGTCCACGTCTTTCGCCTGCTGGCCCGAAATCGGAGTGATCGCCACGATGGGCAGATCAGCGCGTACTTTCTTTAGCTGGCGTACCGTCCGCTCAAAGGCGTCATCCTCGATTTCCGTGTGAATCACGGCGAGATCGACGTTGGGAAAGCGGCGCAGCAGTTCAAAGGCCCCTTGTCCGCTGTACGCGGTAATGACATTATGGCGCGCGGTTTCCAGAATCAGTTTGCGGGCAGAGATCCCTTCCGGCTGCTCCACTTCGACCATCAATACGACCAATCGCATCCTCATTCATCTACCCCTTAGGTGAACGTGACTCTGAATTGTAGCCGACCGTTAACGACGAGGAGCTGATGAACGTGCTCTGGCGGATGGTTGCCGCGCTTTAACTGGAAATCCCGCTTAGATGGTTTTGTTGGGCTTCACGGCTAATTAAATGCTAATTAAATTCTGTTCATGGAAAATTGACCTGCGAGCAATACCCATACCTCCGCGAACGAATTACATATGGTTGCCGGAGGTAAGTATGAAAAAAGCAATCGCTCTCCTTTCCCTGGCAATCGTCTGCTCGGCGGCCATCGCAATGGCCCAGGAAGACGGCTGGGGCCATGGCAAATTTAAACGCGTTCTTCTGATCAGCATTGACGGCATGCACGCTGTGGATTTCGCCAACTGCGCGAAAGGCATCAGCACCGTGAACAACGGCGACCCCTATTGTCCTGCGCTTGCCGCCCTTGGCAAGACGGGAGTCAACTACGTCGCTGCCTCAACCTCAAAACCCTCCGATTCCTTCCCCGGCCTGATCTCGATCGTCACCGGCGGAAGCCCTGCTCTCACCGGCATTTATTACGATGTCGCCTATTCGCGGAACTATGACGCTCCGGCGCAAACCACAGGCAATGGCCTTGCAGCCGGCCCCTGTACCCCTTATGCGGCCCCGACCGGCACGACCAGCGAGTATGAGGAAGGTATCGATTTCGACCAGACCAAACTGAACGGCGGCGCTCCGGGAGCATCCCTGACAGACGGCGGCCTCAACTCCATCAATTCCAAGAGACTAATCCGTGATCCCAACAATGGCTGCAATCCCGTCTTTCCCTGGGATTTCGTCCGCGCCAACAGCATCTTCAGTGTCATCCATCGGAATGGCGGATACACGGCATGGTCCGACAAACACCCCGCTTACTCGGCGGTCGCCAGCGGCCTCGGCCCGATAGCACTCGACGACTTCTACGCGCCGGAAATCAACTCGAACGTGATCGCTCTTCCGGCGGTGCAGACGCCCACCGGCTTATCCTGCACGTCGATCCCCGATCCGGGTTCGGACCTGACCGCCTGGACCAACAGCTTCCAGAACATCCAGTGCTATGACACCCTAAAGGTCAACGCAATCGTGAATGAAATCGAAGGCAAGGATCACCTCGGCTTGAAGGACACCAAGGTACCGAACATCTTCGGAATGAACTTCCAGGCCGTCAGCGTCGGTCAAAAGCTCATCGAGAAGAGCAATCACATTACGGGCGGCTACCTCGATGCGGCCGGGACGCCAACTGATGCGCTGCTTGGTGAAATCAAGTTCGTCGATGCTTCCATCGGCGAGTTTGTCAAAGAGCTCAAGGCCAAGGGCTTGTATGACTCGACCTTGATCGTCATCACGGCCAAGCACGGCCAATCGCCCATCGATCCCAGCCGCTACGTTTCCCAGCTGATCAACGGCTCTTCGCCAGCCACCCTGCTCTCCAATGCCGGCTACATTCCATACTCAGAATCGACCAATAATCCTACCGGCATCGGACCCACGGAAGACGATGTCTCGCTGCTGTGGCTGAAGAGCTCTTCCGACACCGATGCTGCTGTCAAAATCCTCGAAGACAACCCCGTTCTCATCGGCCTGGGGCAGATCTACTACGGCCCCGCGCTTTCGATCAACTACAACAAGCCGACCGTGGACCCGCGCACCCCGGATATCATCGTGACGCCGAATGTTGGCGTTACATACTCCGGAAGCACCTCGAAGCTGGCGGAGCACGGAGGGTTTGCTCATGACGACACCAACGTCATACTGCTGCTCTCCAACCCCAGCTTCAATGCCAAGACGGTCCGCACCGGCGTTGGCACCGCCCAGGTGGCACCAACCATCCTTAAGGCGCTGGACATCGACCCCGCAGAACTATCAGCGGTTCGTGTCGAAGGAACCCCTATTCTTCCGGACGCTGATCTCCAGTAATCCGTCCGCAAAAACCGGATGAGCTGACAGCGGACGCCCGAAAAGGACGTCCGTTGTTTTTGTTAGAGAGTCGTCATTCGATTACGGCGAGAGGGTCGGATGTGCAGATTCGATATTATCGTCTTGCGAGCAAGGTTCGCCGGTTCGCGATATCAAGCAGAGGCCCACGGAATTGGCAAACGGCTTGGATGAAAGGTCTCGAGACGGCGAGCACAGCAAGTTCGCCGCGGTCACTCTTTCGTTCTGGATTATTAAGATTTTGTGCACGACGTTAGGCGAAACGGGCGGAGATGCGGTGACGATGTCGATGAATCTCGGCTATGCCGTCGGCACATCGATCTTCGCTGTGATCTCTCGTTGCGGTGATAGCGCAGGTATCAGCCAAGCGATTTCATCCATATCTGTATTGGTTCACGATCATTGCCACCACGACTGTCGGTACCACGATGGCGGACCTGGCGGACCGATCGCTGGGACTGGGTTACGCAGGCGGGAGTTCATTGCTTCTGGCTTTACTTCTGGCTTCGCTTGGGGTGTGGTACTGGTCCACGGGGTCAATATCCGTGGCGACGGTCGACTCGCCCAAAACGGAGATATTTTATTGGGTCACGATCATGTTTTCTCAGACGCTGGGCACAGCGCTGGGCGACTGGGCCGCAGACGATGCGGGTCTCGGTTACCTGGGCGGCGTGGCGGTCTTTCGGGGCACTGCTGATTGTTGCGGTTCTGTACCGCTTTACGAAGATCTCGAGGACAGCCCTCTTCTGGAGTGCATTCATCCTGACGCGCCCGCTCGGCGCAGTTTCGGGCGATCTGTTTGATAAGCCGATCTCTCAAGGCGGGATGGCAGTCAGCCGCTACGCGGCTTCGGGCGTGCTTGTTGGGGCGATCGTGTTGTGCATCCTGCTTTTCCCGCAAAGGGCCACGCAGCGATCCCACTAACTGACGACGACTTCGGCGGGATGGCGGAGCCAACCGTAGAGCGGGAACTGCTCGGCGAGTTCGAGGACCTGTCCTCGGATTTGCTTGAGGGCCTGGGGATTGCTGCGGTGTTCAAGTGCTTCGGCAATCCACTTCGCGATGGTGCGCATCTCCGCTTCCTTCATGCCGCGCGTGGTGAGCGCAGGCGTGCCGATGCGGATGCCGCTGGGGCGGAGCGGCGGGTTCGTGTCATAGGGGATGGCGTTTTTGTTGACGGTGATGGCGGCCTCGCCGAGCGCGGCTTCGGCTTCGCTGCCAAGAATGCCCTTGGCGAAGACGTCGATGAGCATAAGATGCGTGTCGGTTCCGCCGGCGACGACACGGAAGCCTTCGGACTGGAGGGCTTCGGCGAGGACTTTGGCGTTGGCAACGATCTGCTGCGCGTAGACCTTGAAATCGGGGTGCAGCACTTCTTTGAAAGCCGCAGCTTTGGCGGCGATGATGTGCACGAGCGGTCCGCCCTGCTGGCCAGGAAAGACGCTCTTATCGACGGCGGCGGCGTACGGCTGCTGGCAGAGGACGAGTCCGGCACGGGGTCCGCGCAGAGTTTTGTGGGTGGTGGTGGTGACGATCTGCGCGTGAGGAACGGGCGAGGGATGCACTCCTCCGGCGACCAGACCGGCGAAGTGGGCCATATCGACGATGAGCAGCGCACCGGCCTTGTCGGCGATGGCGCGCATGCGGGGGAAGTCGAAAATGCGGGGATAGGCGCTGCCTCCGCCGATGATGACTTTGGGCTTTTCGCGCAGGGCGATGGCTTCGAGTTCGTCGTAGTCGATGGTTTCCGTGTCTTTGCGGACGGTGTAGGAGACGACCTTGTAGAGCTTGCCGGAGAAGTTGAGCTTGTGGCCGTGGGTTAGATGGCCTCCATGGGCGAGGTCCAGGCCGAGGATGGTGTCTCCGGGCTGGAGGACGGCCATGTAGGCGGCGGCGTTGGCCTGCGAGCCGGAGTGCGGCTGCACGTTGGCATGTTCAGCCCCGAAGATCTGCTTCGCGCGGTCGCGAGCGAGGTTCTCGACGACGTCGGCGAATTCGCATCCGCCGTAGTAGCGGCGACCGGGGTAGCCCTCGGCGTATTTGTTGGTGAAGACCGAACCGGCGGCTTCAAGAACAGCCTGGCTGACGAAGTTTTCCGAGGCGATCATCTCCAACCCCTCGTGCTGGCGGAGGACTTCGTGTTCGATGGCGGCGGCGATTTCGGGATCAGCCTCGGCAAGCGGCAGGGACATGCGGTCGGTCATAGATCGATTGTAGGTAGCCGCATCGCTTTGAACAAGAGCAGGAGAGCTAGGGGAAGGTTGACCGGATTGCCGGCAAGCAGGGTGATTCCGACGGCGCCGTCACCCGTGGCGGACGGAACGGGTTCACGGAAATCTGGCGAACGTTCTCTTCAAGTGCGGGCCCCTCAGGCGCGGGGGCTGCGTGCATCGCGGCCTGGCAGCCGGGTCCGGGTTGGACGGATGACGCGTAAACCGAGGGTAATATGTTCGGCGGGTAGATGGGCCGAGTTGAAGACAAGGATAGCGCCGACAACGAGATAATCAATGCAGCAAGAACAGGACGTCGCACAGAGTAAGTTTCCCTTCAGGAAATCAAACCGCGTAACAGAGCTTACTGCATTCAACACGGATTACATTTCCATAGTTACGCAGATGACAAAATGCATCAAGTGGTTTCCAACAAATTGTTTCATCGAATAAAAACAGGGGGCTGTTAAGACTGGTAAACGCTTTGCTCTCAGCATTTCGTCTCAGCGCGAGGCAAGTTCGCGGTCGGAGCTCGAGACTGGCTCCTGTGGGCCAGTGCGCGAGGGGTCAGCCGAGAGCTGCTTGAATGCGGAATACACGAATGATCCGAGATACCATCCGTCGATGAATTTGTAGGGCGTTTCGCCGGTGGTGTAGTGACCGCAGGGGAGCACCTTCGAGACGTAATCGATGCCCAGGTCGGCGAATCGGCGCAGGACTTCGACGGAGTATTCGGGAAGGAAGGTGAGGTCGTACTTTGCGTGGACGACCAATACCTTCTTGGGTTGCGCGGCGAAGCCCTGCATGTAGTTGACCGGGCTGGTGGCTCCGAAGAGCTCGCGCAGGCGCTCCTGCGACAGGCCTGCATCTTCAAAGGCCTGGCGGATGTGGCGGGTGCTCTGGCCGGTCCAGACGACGTCTCCGAAAGAAGTCGACGCGTGGTTAAAGGCGTTGACCTGCAGGCGCGGATCGTGCGCGGCGGCGATGAAGGCGTAGCAGGAGCCGAGACTGGTTCCCAGGATTCCGAACTGCTCGTATCCCTGGGCTTCGAGCCAGTCGAGGCAGCTGCGGATGTCAATGACGGCCTGGCGGCAGGCGGAGATGTTGCGTCCAATGTTGGAGCTGACGGCGTAGTCGGAGCGCTCAAGCTCGGCGGGACGGCGGATGTCGTGATAGGGCTTGCTGAGGCGCAAGGCGGAGACGCCGAAGCGATTGAAGAGCGAGCAGAGCGCGTTGTGGCTGAAGGCGTCGGCATTCCACTGCGGCATTACGATCATGGCTCGCCTGGGCTTGCCTTGCATTTTTTCGGGGGGCGCCGGATACCAGCGGGCGTTGACGAAGTCATTCTCTGGATAGGGCGTGCGGATGGGCGAAGTAAAGCGGAGGAACTGCGCGGGCTTCAGCTTGCCTTCGGCGGCTTTCTGCTTGAGTTCGGCATCCTGCTTGAGGGTTTCCGGGCGGACATTGGTGGGAAAGAGCTGGGGTTGGCGCGTTTCAAGCTGGAAGTCGGTGGGGCGGCGGTAACTGTAGAAGGCCTCGCTGCGCTGAACAATGGCTTCGTTGAGCGCGACCATGGCTGACTCGGCGTCGTGCGGTTCGAGCGAGGCAGGGTCGTTGCCACCGAAAATCTGGTGGCGGAGGCCGGCGGAGGCGATGAAATCCTCCAGCCAGTCGAAGCCCCACTCGACGGGGCGGACGATGCGGTTCTCGTCGCGGGTGGTGAGAGCTGTCTCCCAGCGGTACATCCAGCGTGCGTAAAGGTTTCCGAACATCTTCTCTGGTCTTTCTTTAGTCTTTCATTACGCGGGGCACGCGGGCGGCGATGTTGCACAGAATTTCGTAAGGGATGGTGTCGGCCCAGTCGGCGTGATCATAGGCGGTGATGCGTTCCCGGCCTTGCTCGCCGATGAGTGTGACCTCGTCACCGATTTCGACGCCGGGTATGTCGGTGACGTCAATAGTGGTGAGGTCCATGGAGATGCGTCCGGCGATGGGTGCACGCTGGCCGCGCACGAGCACGCTGCCGCGATTTGAGAGGCGGCGGTTGAGACCGTCTGCATACCCGGCGGGCAGCAGGGCCAGGCGAGACGGGCGCGCGGCGCGGAAGGTAGCGCAGTAGCCGGCGGTTTCTCCGGGGGCGATGGTGCACAGGGAGACGATGCGCGTTCTCCAGGAGAGAACAGGCTGGAGCAGGTGCACGCCGGACAATAGGGCAGCTCCGCTGAAGCCAGAGGCGGAAAATCCTGCCAGAGAAAGGCCGGCGCCGGAGAAGCGGGGTGCGTAGCCGTAGAGCGCGAGCCCGGGGCGGAGCATGGCGTTTGCGGAGTATTGAGCAGCGAGATCGATCAGGGCCTTTGCGCTGCCTTCGGTGAGGACCGTGGCCGAGTTCCCGGCGTGAATCCACACGGGGTGGTGGCCGTGGGCGGCAATGAGATCCAATGCGGTTCGAAATTGGCCAAATTGTTCGGCGGTTGCGCGGCCGTCAAGGGATTCAGGGGAATGAAGGTGGGTCATCACGCCATCCACGCGCAGCCCAGGCGAGGCCACGAGGCGCTCAAGGAGCGCCGGCAGCGCGTCGAGACGCACGCCCTGCCGCGACATACCGGTGTCAATTTCGAGATGAATGGGGACGGACACGGTGGGGCGGGATGCAGCTGCGGGGCGGCGTGCACCGACAGCGGTCTGAAGCCAGTCGATGTGGGAAGAGTCCCACACGACGGTGGTGAGGCGATGTGCGATGGCCGCTGCAGCTTCTTGCTTCCATACGCCGCCCATGACCAGAATGCGCGCCCGCGGAGCTGTGGCGCGCAGGGCGACGCCTTCCTGGACGCCGGTAACGCCCATCCACATGCGCGCCTCCTCTGTGCACAATGTGCCGGCGCAGGGGAGGATGCCGTGTCCATAGGCATTGGCCTTGACGATGGCGAGCAGGTCTGCGGCTCCGGCGAGGCGGCGCAGCAGACGGTAATTTTCAAGGAGCCGCTGGCGGGATATCTCCGCCCATATCGGTCGTGTGGCCATCGGGCTTATTGCGGAGGGTCGTTCTGCGAGCCGGCCGCCGGCGGCGGTTGCGTGGACCGCTTGCCCTGGTAGATCAGAGGAATGTGAAAGGGGAGCTCGGCGTTGGTCTTCTTGCTGGCGGTCTTCTGCTTCTCGTCGGTCTTTTCGACGACGGCGGTGCGCTGCGAGTGGACGCAGATCCAGTTGCTGCGCGCGTGCTGATAAACGTGGGTGAAGATGCCGCGCTCCTCGCGCAGCACGCCGTTGGTTTTCCACTTGACGATGTAGGTGCCGTCGACCAGGGCGGTGTCCTCGAAGATGCGCACATTGACGACCCGCTGTTCCACGCTGACCGGCCGCGGGCCGCCCTTCTCAAATAGCTCGGCGACTTGCTGGTTGCGCGTGGTCACCTCGCCCGTCGATGAGATGTTGACGAGGATGGGAGACAGGATGTTCTCCAGTGCGAACTGGTCGCGCTTGGCAACGGCCTCGCTCCACTGGTCTTCGAGTTTCTGGAACTGGACGATCTCAGGCGGCTGTGCTGGCTGGGTGGGCTTGGAGGGTTGCGTCGTACCGGTCTGCTGTGCAGAGGCAAGGCCGGCAAAGAGAGCCGCGGAGGCGGCCAGGGAAAAGAAGATGTGTCTCATACGCAAAAACTGGGGTCTCATCTCCATGATAAAGGTTTGGGGGAAACCTTGCGATAAATGGAGGGGTTTTCGACAATGCGAGGGTAGTTTTCAACGAAATACCGCACCGCAAATTGGGCTCAATGCGGTCCTTCGGTGGGCCTAGACTGAAGAAATGGCAACTCAGGCTGACCTGACCTTTGAGCGCGGACTGCCCGCCTCCATCGATGCCGAGCGATCGATTCTCGGCGCTATCCTGCTCGACAACCACGCGTACAACGAGGCGGCGGAAAAGCTGCGCACAGAAGACTTTGCGCTGGATTCGCATCAGCGCATTTTTGCGCGCATGGCGGAGTTGATGGACGCCAGCCGCGCGGTGGACATCGTGACGCTGGCCGAGGAGCTGGCGAAGCGCAAGGAGGTGGAGTCGATTGGCGGCGTGGCGTACCTGGCGTCGCTGACCGAGGGACTGCCACGCCGGCTGTCGATTGAGGAGTATGTCCGGATCGTCAAGGACAAGTCGCTGCTGCGGCAGCTGATCAACATTTGCTCGACGTCGATCACACGGGCGGCGGACCAGAGCGAAGAGGCGCTGGAAATTCTGAACGCGGCGGAGAGCGATCTGCTCGAAGTCACGGAGAAGGGCATCACGCGTGGGTTTACGGGGATTCCGGAGATTGTGCGGCATTCCTTCGGGACCATCGACAACCTGTATAAAGAGGGCCGCGAGGTCACCGGGCTGGCTACGCACTTCGACGAGTTCGACCGCATGACGAGCGGACTGCAGAAATCGGAGCTGACGATTATTGCGGCGCGGCCCTCGATGGGCAAGACGGCGTGGGCGATCAACATTGCGCAGAATGCGGCGGTGCGCGGAGGCCGGACAGTCGCGGTCTTCTCGCTCGAAATGAGCAAGGAGTCGCTGCTGCGGCGCATGCTGGCGTCGGAGGCGCTGGTGGATTCGCAGAAGATTCAGAAGGGCTTTCTGGGACGCGACGATCATGCGAAGCTGTCGAGCGCGCTGGAGCGGCTGGTAGAGGCGCATATCTTTATCGACGACACGCCGGGCATCTCGCTCTCGGAAATGCGGGCCAAGGCGCGGCGGCTTAGGCAGACGATGGGCGGGCTGGACCTGATCGTGATCGATTATCTGCAACTGATGTCGTCGAGTCTGCCCGGGCCGGGACAGCGGCGCTATGAGAACCGCACGCAGGAAGTGTCGGCGATTTCGCGTGGGCTGAAGGCGCTGGCGAAGGAGATGAATATTCCCGTCATCGCTCTGTCGCAGCTTTCGCGCGCCTCGGAGCAGCGCGGCGGCGACAAGCGGCCGATGCTGTCGGACCTGCGCGAATCGGGCTCGATCGAGCAGGATGCGGACGTGGTCGCGTTTATTCATCGCGAGAGCTATTACAACCGCGACGAGAACGGGCAGCCCGATCCGGACACGGCGAACAAGGCGGAGATTATTATCGCGAAGCAGCGCAACGGTCCGACGGGATCGGTGCAGCTGGCGTACCTGTCGAAGTGCACGCGGTTTGAGAATCTGGCGGTCGGGGGAGACGGCGGGGATTACTAGAGCTTCAGATTGACCGGTGTGTAAACTGATCGCGAGGAAACGCGATGCGAAAGACTCTTGCAAAGCTGTGGGGCCGGATGAAGCGGTTGTGGCGGCGCGACGCGGAGCCGCAGGATCCATATGCTGGAGTTCGAGCTCCGCTGAAGCGTGGTCCGCAGGGGCGCAGCGCGGCGGTTGCGGTGCTGGAGCCTGACCGGCAGTCGGAGCCCACGCGTGCGCGCGGACGGCGGGCGAAGGGCAGGTCGGGTGGAACTACCCTTCACGCATGAGCAGTCTCCTTTATTTCTGAAAGATTTCAAGGCTACGGAACAACAATCGCTCCAACTCTGATTCCGCCGCGTTTGCCTGTCGAGTCGGTCTGGGTGATGTCGAAGACGTGGACGCTACCGGGCGGTAAAGCGTCATCCAGTTCGAGCTGCAGGAGCAGCGGCTGGACTCCGTTGGGAGGGAGACGGAGCCGCAAGCGGCTGCTGTGCGGGAACGGATGCTCCACGGCCTCGATGACCTCCTCAAGAATTTCTTCGGCTTCGCGGATGAGCCGGGCCAGCCACCCTTTGCACTCGTAAGTGTTCCTGGTCAAACGCAGGCCTTTCAGTCCCGAGGAGGGTGCGGGCTGTAATGGAAGATCACGGTAAGGGCCGGCCTTCAGGGTTCGCAACACAGCGGGATCGACCTGGTCCTGCTGAGGGACCGGAGTGACTTCCAGGACGACTTGCGTGGACCGATTGGCGCTTAAACCGGCAGCCAGGAAGCCGAACTCGTGCACCTGAGAGCCAGGTATCCGTATCTGGCCACCACCAACAGGAACAATGGCGATGTTGCACTGCCCCTGATATGGCTGGGTGCAGATATTTATGTCAGACGCCAGATCACTGTTGGAGGCAACAAACGTGCCCACCGGATTCCCGGTGAAACCACCGCCATCCTTCGGCAGGGCTTCCGCCAAACCCGCGCTGGTGGCGACGATGCAGCAATGAGTTGCCTTGTTGGGCGGGACTAGATCTTCGGCCGTAGGAGTCCACGTGCCACTGAGCGCGATCAAATAATAGGCACCGTCGGCTGAATATTGATAATCTCCCGGATTGAAAATCGGATTGCTTCCAAAAACGGGCTGACCGCCAACGAAGGCGGGATTGGAGCTCTGCATGGAAGGAAGGACGAGCGCTGCGGAAGAGCTGCCCGCCGTGGGACTGGGATAACAGGCCCAGGCTTGCACGTTCTGGATGACAGCCATTTGCGTTGTGCCATCCGGTTCAACAACACCCTGAATGCCGACTGCGATCGTAACGGCCTCACCGACTTTTGCTTCGGTTGGGCCAAGAGACGAGTCTTGCAGAGAGATGTTTTGGTTGGTCCACCATACCTGGGCGCTGCACCAGTTGGTGCGATCTCCGTTGTTCGTCCAATCGTTCTGGTTGAGCGGGATCATGAATCCTTGAGCTCTTGACATCGCTGTTTCCCTTCTTGAAGGAGATCAATTACGAGTCGTCACCGTCATGGCGGCGAGTGGAGATGCCATTGGCGGTACGAATCATGTGAAATCTTCCTGCAGAGTAGTGAGACAAGCGCCAACAACGTATCAGCCGGAAATTCTTAATTGGAACTGAGTCGAGTTGTCCCTGATGATTCCGGAGGGCACTAACCCGTGCGGCAAAGCCCGGTTCGCCCATCGGTGCCTGGGGCAGCTAACGGGCTCGAAGTGACTCGTTAACCGATATTTGTGACAGGCTCGGGGCAATTGGGTTCGACTCCACAAATTTGAGGGGTGGAGTCAGAATCTGCCAACAAGCGCAGTTTTGCCTGCATCGAAACGAAATTGTGGCTATGTTGTTTCTGGAACGAGTGGCTATGGCGTTTCTCGTTCAGGAGTGGGATGATACTTGGCACAGCCGTTCGCCCGGTTCCGTGAAGGAGGCGCGTATGCGAACGATTTATCGAATGTCGGTGGCCACGCCACGCAGCTGGTTTGTTGCTATCGTCGCGGTGTGTACTTGTGTTCCCGGAGTGAATGGACAGGGCCCGGACGGTCGTGACCATGCAGGTGACTCCGCCTCTTATGGCCAAGGCTTGAGGATGGCCTACAACGAGTTCGATCTGGCGCAGGAAGGACCCGCGAAAACGGGGACGAGCGCGCCAACCCAGGTGGCAGCCATGAACGTGCCGGTGGACTTCGGCACGGCAAGCCTGAGCCCTGAGACGCAGGGCGACCTGATGATGATTCACCAGAGATACCTGGCAGCGATCTCGGCGTACCAACGCGGCCCAAAAGATTCACCGGTGATATGGAACAAGCTGGGTATTGCGTACCAACACATGTATGCGCTGGACTTCGCCAAGCTGCAGTATGAGAAAGCGCTCTCTCTCAAACCGAAGTATGCCGAAGCTCTCAACAATCTGGGAACCGTCTTCTACGGCGAGAAGGACTACCACAAGGCAGAGAACTACTACAAGAAAGCATTGCGGCTGAAGCCGAACTGCGCTTCGTTTTACAGCAACCTGGGGACGGCCTACTTCGCGGAGCACAAATACAAACAAGGCGTCGCAGAGTATCAGCGCGCCTTCGCGATCGATCCGGATATCTTTATCCGCGAGTCGCAGGAGCGCATCGCGGAGCTGGGACCGATAGAGGAACAGGCTCAGCTGAACTACGCGCTGGCCAAGATGTATGCGCAAGCAGGCAATGTGGACGCGGCCATCAAGTATCTGCGCGCTGCGATCATCGACGGCTTTGACGACCGCAAGAAGTTGATGGCGGATAAAGATCTCGCCGCGCTGCGGGGGACGCCGGAGTTTCATCTTCTGCTGGCCGAGGAGCATTTGAACAACTAGCCCTGGACCGGGCTCAGCTCAGGCGCACGGCGATCCCCGTCTGCGCCTGAAGCTGCTTGAGCAGGTCGGGCTGCTCGGAGCCTGGAAGATCCATGTCGACGGACTGGTCCTGGCCGTTGCCGTTCCGGTAGAGAATGCGCAGCATGTGATTCGCCATGTAGAACTCAAGCGATGCGATGTTCTTGTAAGGGATGGTCTTGTTTACTTTTTCATTCACAACGAAGAGGACGTTTTTCGAGTCGGGATCGAGGTTGAGTGTTCCCTCAACCTTCGCGGCTTTTCCTGACTTGTCGGTGGCGCTGCACAACTTAATCTTTTTGTAAGTGATGACGTTGCTTTGGGCAGAAGCCGGAATTGCCCGCGTCAGCCCCCCCAGCAAGGGTAAGGATAAGGGCGAGGGACGCAAAGGATTTCTTCATATTGAAGCAAACGTAGCATCCCCCTGTATGCGGTGAAAGTGCCAATTGAGGTACATGTGAAAGCGCGAATCGCCGCTTGCCGGGCGCGGAATGCCGTACAGAAACACAATCTGAAACCTTCCCAACGTGCGAGCCGAACGGCGGGGATGATCGAGGTCGCGAGAGAGCGTGGACGCGAACCGGTCCTGAGTTCTGCATTCTTCATTGAGAGAAACGCGCGTTGCACGGCATAATCCTGCCTGTGGTATACCTTCTCGCGTCCGGAGAATCCATATGCCACGTCGCTTTCTCTGTAAGTGCTTTCTCGTAACGTCTCTAACGTTTTCGTCCATCCTGATCGGCAGCAGTGCCTCGGCGCAGAAGTCACCTGGCCCGCAACCCGCGCCACTACCGCCGCCCATTCCCGCGCCGGTGGACACACCTTATGCAGGCACGATTTCTCTCAGCGTCGATCTCACCAACGTCAATGCTCGCATTCTGAACGTGCATGAAACCATTCCCGTGAAGCCGGGCGAGATCATTTTGCTTTACCCGCAATGGCTGCCGGGCACGCACTCGCCGTCGAATCCAGTCGCAAATATGGCTGGTCTGGTCATCACGGCGGATGGGAAGCGCATTCCCTGGATACGTGATCGCTTGGACATGTGGGCCTTCCATGTGGATGTACCGAAAGGCGCGACGGCTCTGGATCTGAACTTTCAGTACCTTGCCCCCGTGAGGTCCCAACAAGGCCGGATTTCCAACAAATTCGCCGACCTGACGTGGAATAGCGTGCTTCTTTATCCCGCAGGATACTTCTCGCGGCGTATTCAATTCGCTCCTGAGCTACGCCTGCCCGATAGCTGGAAGTTCGCCAGCGCGCTGGATGTAAAGTCACAGAACGGGAACGTAATTCAGTTCAATGACACGACCTTGAACACGTTGATCGATTCGCCGCTTTATGCAGGCATCAACTTCAAGCGCGTCGATCTCTCCACCGGCCCCGATAACCTTGTTTATCTGGACGTGTTCGCAGACAAGCCGGAACAGCTGGCGATTACGGCCGAAGAACTGGAGTATCACAAAAATCTGGTAGTTCAGGCGCAAAAGCTGTTCCAGTCGCGCCACTACGATCATTACGATTTCTTGTTTTCACTCAGCGACAGCGTGGGCGGCAAAGGACTCGAGCATCACCAGTCCAGTGAGGACGGAACTGTCGCCAACTACTTTACCGATTGGGCTGCGGGCATCGGCAGACGCGCTCTGCTGCCGCACGAATACACGCACTCCTGGAATGGAAAATTCCGCCGCCCCGCCGATCTCTGGACGCCGAACTTCAATGTTCCCATGCAGAACGACCTGCTATGGGTTTACGAAGGCCTGACCGATTATTGGGGCGCCGTACTGGCGGCACGCTCGGGATTGTTGACGCCGGGCCAGACGCGCGATCTCTGGGCGCAGATTGCGGCGAATTTCGAGGTCAGTCCGGGCCGCACCTGGCGCTCTCTGGTCGATACCACAAATGGGCCAATCGTGACCTCGCACGGTGCGACGGCGCAAAGCTGGACGAGCTGGCAGCGTTCTTTCGACTACTATCCGGAATCGGACCTCATCTGGCTGGATGCCGACACGAAAATCCGCGAACTCAGCAACGGGCAGAAGTCTCTGGATGATTTCGCCAAACTTTTCTTCGGAATCGATAACGGAAGCTACGTCACGGTCACCTTTACGCTCGACGATATCGTGAAGGCGCTGAACGCGGTACAGCCGTACGATTGGGCAGGGTTCTTCGGTACGCGGGTGTATGAAGTTGAGCCACAGGTTCCTGAGAACGGTTTTACTCAGGGTGGCTATCGGATGGTCTACAACGACACGGAACCCGAGTGGATGAAGCATGCGGACTCTCGCTTCACCAGCTTCGCTACTTCTCTGGGTTTTTCGGTGAGAGGCGAGGGCGGAGGCGACATTTCGGAAGTGTGGTGGGATAGTCCGGCATTCAAGGCGGGTATGACTCCGGACATGCAACTTCAGGGCGTGAATGATCAAGCTTTCACCGTTGCTACGCTGCGGGAAGCGATTCTCGCAGCTGAGAAGGGCAAGTCACCGATCAAGCTTCTGCTGAAACGCGAGAACGAGTTCGTTACTGTGAACCTGGACTATCACGGCGGATTGCGCTATCCGCATCTGGAGAGGGTCGAGTCAACGCCGGGCCGCCTGGATGAGATCCTCGCGCCAGTGAAATAAATAGAACGTGCGCTTGTAAGCCAGTGCACACCCCAAATCGATCCAGCCACGCAGGTCGCTTCGACCGGGAGGTTCGTCACTGCGATTAATGTGAAGCTGATTTCATTGCAGCAAGGCCTCCCGCCGAAGCTGGGATTTTCTGTGAAGTTCTACTTGCCACGCTTTTCTTGCGCTTTGGCCAGTCCAAAAAAATCTTCACGAGATTAGTAATTGTGGGGGAATTTCGCGCCTTTATGAGTGAGATAGGAAGTTTGGACGAGGTCATGATGGCCGCGAATAGAACATTAACAGAGAACCCGCGAAGAATTATGAGAACCGTATTTCTGGGTTTGTAATTCGCGGCCTGGAATGGAGGGTTTGTCGATGAGTAATATTGGCAATTTAATGTCCCCGCTGTAACTGCCACCGCTAGAACATCATCAGACCCAGGGCCAGCCCTCTGCGCCGGTCAAACCAATGTGAGATCACGCTGCCATAAGGGACCGGTCCCAGCCCGCTCAACAGAAGGCCCAATAACAGGCAAAAGAAGTAGAACTGCCAGATGTCGGCTGACAACACCTTCGCCAACAGCAAAGCAGAGCCGAACATTGCCGTAGCCGGCAAGATCACCTTGCGCGCTCCGTAGCGGTCAATAAGCAATCCCGCCAATGGGACGCTAATCGCGCCCACGATAAGATGCAGCGTGAACCCCAGGGACACCGCAGCACGACCCGTGTGGAAGTCATGCATGAGTGGCTTTAGGAAGACTCCAAAGGAAAAGACGGTGATTGGCGGGCCCCAAAACATTCCCACTGCGGCGGCGAATACTACCCACCAGCCATAAAACACCCTGGGACCTTTACTGTTCATTTGGAACTCCGCACAGCATCCCTCTTGACGTCGTTCTGCCTGGCAAGAACCATTGTTTGCACGAATGAGTCCAATGGTGCCGGTTGGGTGGCCAGACGCTGCTTCAATCGATTCTCGAAGTGGTCGGCGAAGATGCGGCACCGCGCGGCATCCTGGGCCTGCGCGAGCGAAAGTGCCAGTGATGGAACAAAAACGGAACGGAAGAATAGGGCATGTTTGCTTACTAACGCTTCCACGTTCCCGTCGCGCTCGTAGTCTGCCCATGCTGCGTCTGGGAGGGAAGCGAGATCGCATCGTTCTAGTCTCAAGTCCTGGAACTGCCCGCGGGCTCGGAACGGCGCGAGAAGCTCACACCTCCGCCGCGGATAGGTTCCCAGCACCATTCGCTCGCGTTCCTCTGCGCGAATCTCCCTGGCGTCGACCATCTCAGTGAGCGCCCGATTGGCATGGTCAAACAGATCTGCAAACCCCGATTCGCCCTCATCGTCAAGGCCCGGAAGCACTACCACGAGACGGCCTCCAGACCGCAATTCACGAGCCCGCAAAGAGAGGAAAGCTTCCCAGTCCTGAGCGGCCTGGCGCTCGAACGCAGCATGCACGTCGCCTGTACTACGGTGCGCAACGAAATGACCCGGAATCGGTCCTGGGATACGGCTGAGCCACACGGCCGCGTATGAGCACCAGCCCAAGTGCACGTGGCCTGGCGGAAAGACGGTTTCGTAGAATGACCTTCCGATCGCACAGGAAAATAAGTTCGGCTCGTCGAGAGCATATCGTTCCGGATCCGTGGTCAGCACTTCGAATAGCGTGTTGAAATCGTTCGTGGATTGATCGATGTGGAAGACGAAGACTGGTCGATCGGTATCCATGCGTTCTCGTAGAACTCTAATTGCGGCCCGCATGGGCGTTAACGAGTTCTTTCCCTGCGACGATCCGTAATCGGCAATCACCACGGGCGCGTTCCCGTCGTCGAGTTCAATCTTCCGAACTGCCTCCTCCAACAGCGGCAGCGCCAAAGCCCCACCACCCGCTGGAATCCGGGAGTGTCGATTGTAGGAACCTTTTCCTTCCATAACACCGTGATCAGGCCCTGATGTAACTGACATATATGTCTTTCTCCTTTTTCTTATTTCGGTTGCGTGGGCTTCCTAGTCATGCATTGCGAAGCAGACAATTGAGCCGGTATGCGCGGAGGCAGCGTCGTTATTCTTCACCGCGGCGATGACCTGGCCTGGCGTCGGCACCGAGGTGTTCACGACCTGGAGAAATCCGGAATTGTCTGCAACGCTGCAGACCGCCTGGTAATTTGCGTCGCTAAATGCGGTCTTCCACGCTAGCGTCACCTGAACTGTGCCACCCGGACCGACGCTTCCTGCGTTCACCGTCTGATGTTTCAGGCCGCTTCCATCCTGATACACACCGGATTGAATACCCAACGTGCCTACGTTGCCGTCACCGGCGTTGAAGAGCAGCAAGTCCCCCCTAAAAACAGCGGCCCGAGTGCGTGCCTTCGCAGGAAACCAGATCTCCTGCGGTGTGGCCAAGGGGAAATCCGGGACACGCGGAGTTTTCGGCCATGATGATGTCCTGATCTTCGAGACTGGCGCCGAAGACCGCTCCGCTGCTGATAAAGCCAAAATTCTCTTTGCTGGCGGGCGCGACGGTCGACCAACCGGATTCGTTGATCGACAGAACATGAGCTTTGGCGTTGGAGATTGTGCCTTGATTCAGAAGGTTTCCAATGCTGGTAATGTTTTCCACTCCATCAACCACGATCGGGTGATTGTTCCAGGTGTTGTTGAGCCAGACCGGGTTGCCGGGAGTTCCAAAGGGATTATTTCCGTGATCGAGGACGGCGGAGGTGTTGCCTTCGACTTCGTTGTTGATCAGCGTGGGCGAGTCGGCCACGGTGGAGTCGATGACAATGAAGGCGGGATTGCCGCCGACCGGCGAGCCAGTGTCAGTGTTCTCGATGATCAGGCCCTGATTCGTGGAGACTACGTGGATCCCGATGTTCACTCCCTGAATATTTCCGTTGAAGACGAGAGAGCTATTCGCGCCGTTCGAGGAGTTGATGTGGATTCCCTCGCCGGTTGCGTCGTTAGGGTTGCCGAGGATCCTGTATCGCTCGAACTTGAACGAGTCGGACTGCGAGCAGCCGGGCTGGCTCTCGTTCCCGGGGCACGACATGGGCGAAGTCGCAGTAGGTGCCAGCGAGCCGACGACAAAACCCTGATGGCAGCCTTTGAGCATCAGATTGTCAACGTTGAGAAAACTGGCGGTTGGATTATTGTCGGAATCGTACAGAATGCCGATGGTTCGCGGGAAGTTATTGCAATCGATGCTGATTCCCGAAAGAGTCGCGCCGGGCGCATCGTGAAAGGAAACCACAACCTTGGGCAGATTCGTGACGATTTCAGGCTGAGGCTGTCCGGGTACCGGGGGAGGAACGACCCATTTGAGAGTGGTGCCGACCGTAACTTCATTACCTTCGAACGGGACCGCACCGCAGGCCCCGATGAACCTCACGCACTTGGGTACCTGGAGTGTAGACGACACCACATAAGTGTTCGCCGTAGTGCATGCAAGCTGGACCGTCCCGCATTCCGCCCCGGCCGCGGTCAAAGCCTGCTGAATCGCATGGGTGTCGTCGGTCGAGCCGTCGCCGACCGGTGGAGGGGTAGAAAACGGCCAGGATGGCGATTGGGCAAACGAAGCGGTACAAACGAGAACTGCAAACAGGGCGAGCCATAATGGCAGCATCAATGCCCCACGGCCTGCTGGAATCCTACCGTGTCGATTGCAGAAACCTTCCGCTTCCATAGCGCCTTGAAGAGATCTTGATTCGTTTTGCATTTCAGCTCCTTTCTCCGCGAGGGCGGCGCTCGCAGGATCGAACGTTGTAGCAGCCTTTGTCAGAGCCTCGAACCGGAGAAAGAGCTACTTGTGGCGGCCATGACGCCTCCAAACCTCATACCTCACTCATAAAGGCGAGAAACGCACGCGCAATTACTAATCCGGCAAAAACTTTTCTCAGTCATAGTTGACGAGACCAGAGGCGGAGAAATGCTGACACGATCTCAGATGTCATTGAATCTTTGAGGTCCTTCGGATAGCCAGCACCCACCGCTCCCGGGAAGCTCCAATCGCCGAGCTTATTCAAGCCCCCTTCAGTGAACCGGACCACAAGTTACTGGATCTTCCGTCGCCCGGTAATGAGCATTGTGCAGGAACGGATGTATAACCTTGGCCATTTCGGGGGCAGAACCGAAACAACTTGTTGTTCCATGCCGGCCTCGAGTCGACGCACCCGGTTGCGGCGCTGGCAGCGCGCATTCAGTGCGTGAAGGGACCTATACCGCTTTTGGTCTGGCTTTTGTAAACACCTGAAAAGGAGGGAATCATAAATCCCGGACGTGCGCGTGCCGCGCTGGGATGGCCACCATGCGCGACGCAGGCGCGCATGCAACAACTTCGGCCGGTAAGCGTTCCGGAGGACATGACGATGACGATGACGTGGTTCGGCACAACTGCAGCGCATGCGGAAGATCACCTCCCCATGCGCGAATATCGCATGACAGCGAGGACAGCAAAAGTTGTCTGCATGCTCGTCGGTTACTTAACAATGCTGCTATCTTCAGCGCCAGCCTTTGCGCGAGAGATGAACGTACTCCTCATCCATGGAAGGTTGCATAACACCAAAGAACACTATGGCCACTTCCGTGACGATCAGGCTGGCGCCTGGGGTGGTCTCACGCCGGCAACAGCCGGCACTGTCTGGTACGTGCAGTGGGACGCCTGGAACCATTATTTTGACGACAGTTCCTGGCCTGGAGGAGAGGCAGTCATCCATGATGCAATCGACGCTCTCTGCGACAACAATAAGGGTCAGGCGTGCTGGATTCTCTGTCACAGCGCCGGTTGCGCCGCATTCGAGGACTATCTGTCAAAGTCCGACTACGCGCACAACTCGATTCTCATTGAACACGTTATGGCTGCCGACAGCGCGGCCGGTGGATCGGAACTGGCCGACAATGGTTTGCTTCGCCTCTTGGGTGGGATCACTGGGCAGGGCGCCACGCTCGATAACTCACTGAAAACCAGCTACGCCCGAGGCGCATACAACCATAACAACATGCAGTCCGTAGTTGTGAGGAGTGTTGGAGGGGCGACCGACAGCTACCCTTTGCACTTTCTTATTGCGTGTAACTTCTTTCCTCGTCAAAGCGGGAGCGGACTTAACCCGAAGTGCACTGATTGCTTCGAGCTCTTCGGACCAGATAAGAGAGAATGCGACGACGGGACCGTTGCCCTGCACAGTACCTGCGCCCACAATCGCAAGGCATCGTTCCAGGATTGCAACAGCAGAATCCCTCCTCACGACGACACGGCCGGCACGTACGATTTTCATGGATGGTGGATCAACGATCATGTATGCAATGGCGATTTTCGCCAGGACTGCAACTGGAATGGTCCTTATTCGGATGATGACAGACCTCTGTGTAACCCACCCTTCAAGACCTATCACGTAGACCATTCCAATGGTAAGCAAGTCGTGGTTCATGAATATTCCGATGCTCCGTCCGCCCTCTGTCCATAAGATCGCCGGAACCAAATCATCTCTCTGGCTTCTGTTGGATAACACATGGATAAACAAACGGAATGGAGGAACAGATCATGATCGGAATGAAGAAAAACACATTGAGATTCGTACTGGCAGGACTTGCGCTCGCTTGCATTATTAGCAATCCTGCCCGGGGCCAGGTACAGCGCACACCCGAACAATCGACAAATGACGATGCGTCGGGGAGAGGAGGCCTGACCGTCTTCGAGGACTTTGCGAAATATCCTCCGGAATCCAGGCCGCTGAATACCTGGAACTGGGACCTGCTTCATCCCTGGCTGACGGAGAACACTCCAGTGTCGCTCATCCCCGCGGAAACCCTTCGCCAACTGCAATCGCTCCGGAACTCCAGCCTTTCGGAGGAAGAAATATCGCAACAGGTGAGCCTACCGTCGTCGCTTCCAAGATATGAGTTCGACGTGAACAAAACAATCGTGGCGGGCACTCAGGATGAGCTCAGCGCGCAACTGACAGTGACGTCGCCGGGTGAGTCCAACGCACCTCTTCGCATCCATGTCATCAAGGCGGAATTAATCGGAGATGACTACTTCGGTTCTCCGTCTTTAGGCAGCGTGCCTTTTTCCTGCGACGCCGTCAATCCAGCATGCACCTTTCAGTGGAAAGCGCCCTCGCCGGACAAAAGATATTGGGGCGCGCTGGAGCTTGAGGTCACGTTAACTGTGGAAGGCTCCGAGGATGAGTTCGTTGCCCGGCAATCGTTCTATTCCTCTCCCATGGTGGCAGGCAGATTCACCAATACTTTTAGTGAACGTCTCGACAACGGATCGCTTGTGATCGATGCCGGCGTCAATGTCCAGAGGCGTATGGTTTGCTTCGTAAGCGCGAACCTTTATTCCGTCGACAAGGGAACTCCCGCTCAGTTCGTCCAGCGCCGCTTAATCGTTGACCCATCCATGAAGACCATTTCGTTTACTTTTTTCGGCAAGATATTCCGAGACTACGGAGAGGAGGGTGTGTTTCGACTGCAGGACCTGAAAGCGCAATGCGAGAATCTCCCCTATCCTCCGGAATGGTTTATGGATAGTCTTGCCCACCGAACGGAGCTGCAGGCATTTCGAAACACTCACCCGGCGACGATGGAGCCGACGCGGATTTACTTCGACTACGATGCGCACTCCTATGTGACGCGCAGATATGCGAGCAACGACTTTTCCGATGAGGAATGGCAATCCCCGGCAAAGACACGCAAGCTTGAGGCACTCCAGAAGGTCGCAGCAGACTTAAATGATCCAGCGTTGGAGGCACGCAAACGGCAGTAAGAACAATTTTGAGTAGAAAGGGTACGGGCTTCGCCGTTTTTGCCTTGCGGATTCGGTCATTGTTAGTTGGCGATTCCGCAAGAGACGGCTCTCGTTTGAACGGAACGTGCGTTGAGTATCTGCACCTTCAATTGGTAAGCCGCATCGGAACGATTCGATTGCGCCATAAATTTCGCGTGCGCTAAAATGTGACAGTTCCGAACGGAAGGCCAGCCTATGGTTCAACCGCCTTCCTCCGAAGTAACCGGGCTGCTCCGTGCCTGGAGTGGTGGCGACGAGGACGCGCTAGCCAGAATCGTCAAGCTGGTGTATCCGGAGTTGCGCGACATCGCGCGTAAATGCTTGAGCCGAGAGCGCCCTGATCACACGATTCAGGTCACAGCACTTGTGCACGAAGCCTACCTTCGGCTCGTTGATGTTAAGCACATGCAATGGCAGGATCGAGCTCACTTTCTAGCCGTGGGAGCCAGGGTGATGCGTCGTGTACTCGTGGATTACGTCAGATCCCGAG